>NZ_JANINM010000367.1:0-744 GCF_024509055.1 Mesorhizobium sp.
CTCGCGCTGCGTCTTCTCCATCTGGCGCTTGACGCGCGAGCGGATGCGCTTCTCCACCTGGAGTACGGAGATTTCGGCTTCCATGAAGCCCATCGCCTTCTCCAGACGCTCCTTGACGGAAAGCGTGGCGAGCATCTCCTGCTTCTCGGGGATCTTGATGGCGAGATGCGAGGCAACCGTATCGGCGAGCTTGGAGTAGTCGTCGATCTGGCTGGCCGCGCCCACCACTTCGGGCGAGATCTTCTTGTTGAGCTTCACGTAATTTTCGAAGTCGGTGACGACCGAGCGGGCGAGCGCCTCGATCTCGACCTCTTCCTCTTCCGGCTCGGCGAGCGCCGTGGCGCGAGCCTCATGGAAGTCGGCGCGGTCTGTGAACGAGACGATCTTGGCGCGCGAGGCGCCCTCGACCAGCACCTTCACGGTGCCGTCGGGAAGCTTCAAAAGCTGCAGCACATTGGCGAGCGTGCCGATGTCGAAGATCGCATCCGGCTCGGGATCGTCGTCGGCTGCATTCATCTGGGTGGCAAGCAGGATCTGCTTTTCCTGACCCATAACCTCTTCCAGCGCCTTGATCGACTTCTCGCGCCCGACAAAGAGCGGAACGATCATATGCGGGAACACGACGATATCGCGCAGTGGGAGGACTGCGAAAACGCCGTCGCCGGAAGCCTTGGATATCTTGGCCATTGTCCAACCTTTCATGTCGCGGCCGCTTATTTTAGCCAACCGCGAATCTCATATTAA
>NZ_JANINM010000367.1:754-26623 GCF_024509055.1 Mesorhizobium sp.
CCTACCACCGTTTGTGACGGGAGTTTTACAGCACAGAATTCGGCGCCTCGGCCTTCTGCTGTTAGGTGGATGCAGCCGGGGCAAAGATCAAGGGTTAACACGGCTCGGACATCCATTCCATCACCGGGCGGCACGCCCACACAGCAAAACGGCGCCACGCGGGCGCCGTTCCATGAAAATTGCAAGGTCCAGATGCCATTTCAGGCGCTGACGTTGCCCTTCTTTTCCTTCTGCTCGGAGTAGATGTAGAGCGGCCGGGCATTGCCCGACACCACCTCTTCCGAAATCACCACTTCGCGCACGCCTTCCAGCGCCGGAAGCTCGAACATCGTGTCGAGCAGGATCGCTTCCATGATGGAGCGCAGGCCGCGCGCGCCGGTCTTGCGCTCGATGGCGCGCTTGGCAATCGCCGACAGCGCGTTCTCGTGGAAGGTGAGATCCACATTCTCCATCTCGAACAACCGCTGATACTGCTTGACCAGCGCGTTCTTCGGCTCGGTCAGGATCTGGATCAGCGCCGGTTCGTCGAGGTCTTCCAGCGTCGCCAGGACCGGCAGACGGCCGACGAATTCCGGGATGAGGCCGAATTTCAACAGATCCTCCGGCTCGACCTGGCGGAACAGGTCGCCGGTACGGCGGTCCTCCGGTGAAGCCACGGTCGCGCCGAAGCCGATCGAGGTCTTGCGGCCGCGGTCCGAGATGATCTTGTCGAGGCCGGCGAAAGCGCCGCCGCAGATGAACAGGATGTTGGCCGTGTCGACCTGCAGGAATTCCTGCTGCGGATGCTTGCGGCCGCCCTGCGGCGGCACCGAGGCGACCGTGCCTTCCATGATCTTCAAGAGCGCCTGCTGCACGCCCTCGCCCGACACGTCGCGGGTGATCGACGGATTGTCCGACTTGCGCGAGATCTTGTCGATTTCGTCGATATATGATGCGGGCGAGCGTCTGCGCCAGGAGCGTCTTGCCGCAGCCGGTCGGGCCGATCAGAAGGATGTTCGACTTCGCCAGCTCGACGTCGTTGCTCTTGCCGGCATGCGCGAGGCGCTTGTAGTGGTTGTGGACCGCCACCGACAGCACGCGCTTGGCATAGGGCTGGCCGATGACATAGTCGTCGAGGACCTTGAGGATTTCCTGCGGGGTCGGCCGGCGATCAGCTTGCGAACTTCGTGCTGGCTCTTGCCGCAAAACGAGCAGTAAAGCGTGTTCTTTGAATCACCGCCGCCGTTGCTGACCTTGCTCATTTTCCTGTCCTTTCACCGACACCCGCCGATCGCTCGCTCTGAGTGACGTATCACCAATCTATCGCGGGAATCCGCCACCGCCAGTGTCCTGGCTCACACAGCGCATTCCGTACGAAACACAAATCAGAAAACGCGGCAACGATTCGAAGCAACCCCACACAAAGCTAAGCCGTCGAAAATCAACATAGCCTTAACGTAGGCAATCCCGAGGGCTGAGGGAACAGGCAATTGTGGCCGAAATGCCGCAAGCCGCGCCAAAAGCGCGTGATGCCGCCATTCAGCTGCCAGTCGCAACCTATGCAGGGACGGCTTCGGTCGACTCGCGCGTCGTGATGACCTTGTCGATCAGGCCGAAATCCTTGGCCTCGTCGGCGGTCATGAAATGGTCGCGGTCGAGCGTCCGCTCGATCTCGTCGTAGCTCTTGCCGGTGTGCTTGACGTAGACCTCGTTGAGGCGGCGTTTCAGCTTGATGATGTCCTGGGCATGACGCTCGATGTCCGACGCCTGGCCCTGGAAGCCGCCGGACGGCTGATGGACCATGATGCGCGCGTTGGGCGTGGCGAAACGCATGTCCTTGTGGCCTGCCGTCAGGAGCAGCGAACCCATCGAGGCGGCTTGGCCGATGCAGAGCGTCGACACGGCGGGCTTGATGAACTGCATGGTGTCGTAGATCGCCATGCCCGAAGTGACGACGCCGCCCGGCGAATTGATATAGAGGTTGATTTCCTTCTTGGGATTCTCTGCCTCGAGGAACAAAAGCTGCGCGCAAACCAGCGTCGCCATGCCGTCCTCGACCGGGCCGGTGATGAAGATGATGCGTTCCTTCAACAGGCGCGAGAAGATGTCGTAGGCGCGCTCGCCGCGATTGGTCTGCTCGACCACCATCGGAACGAGGTTCATGTAGGTTTCGACGGGGTTCTTCATGGATTACCCTTGTTGGATGGGATTCCGGCGCCGTGAAATCGTGAGCAATCGGGCAGAATCGGTTCTGGATTGGTAGGACGTAGATAGGATGCCGGCTCACCCTAGCGCAAGGTCGCCTCTCCTAGCCATCTGGTTAAGTCGAATCAAGCGCCACGGGCCACGGAAATCCGGCAATTTGAGCCTGGAGTCGCCCCGGACCGGGATGTCGGCCCGCCGACCGCCCTGTCACGGTAGCACTTCCTTAACCGCGCCGCTTAACGACACGCCTTGAAATCCCTGTTGAGCGACGGACCTTCCGCTACATTCCTGCGTTGAACCGGCGTCCTTTTTCAACGGGGGAATGTCATGATCCGCAAAGCATCCGCATCCCTGGCCGCGCTCGCAACGCTCGCCGGCGCGTCCGAGGCCGCGGCCGGCAGCCGGGCGCTGGAATGCTATGAGCCGCTGCGCAGACCAGCGCTTTACGACACGGTCTATCGGGATGTGATGGTGAGTCCCGGCGGGCAGTTGGTCGATTACGATCCGCCGATTTACGGCACGAGCCAGAGCCTGGAGCAGATTGCGCCGCCCCGCGTCACCTATCAGGTCGTTCCGGCTGTCACGCGCACCATCTACCACACGGTCAAGGTCGATGACGGCGGCTATGCCTGGGAGTGGCGCGTCATCCACGGCCGCAAGGTTCTGTGCAAGGTCTGGCGCAAGGCCCGCTATGCGCAGGTGGCCCAGACCGTGATCGTCGAGCCGGAGCGCGTCCGGCGCGTCGTTCTTGCCGCGGAATATGAAAACGTCGCCCGCGAAGTCCTGGTGCGGCCGGAACAGCGGTTCATCACGGATATCCCGCCCTCTTATCAGACGGTGGCGCGCCGGGTGGTGGTTCGGGAAGGTTCGACCACCTGGCGGCGGGTGCACATCCCGCGGCATTGCCCGGACTGATTTGGGCCCGGACTGATTTGGGCCAGGACTGATTTGCGGGACCCTCGCCCGGGCGGCGACCACACGCGCCCGGTACGGAGCTTTTCAGCTCAAGCCAGGTCGACGTCGAGGATCGCCATCGAAAAATTATAGTCGCCGTCGTCCTCGTCCTTGAAGACGATGCCGAGGAATTCGTCGCCGACATAGACCTCGGCCGAGTCTTCCTTGCGCGGGCGCGCCTTCACCTGCAGCTTGGGATTCTGGAAGACGCGCTTGAAATAGGCGTCCAGCTTTCTGATTTCGTCCGGCTTCAAAAGTCTTCTCCGAATGTCGGTCTTGCTCGTTGGAACGCGCTTCTGACACGCCGACAATGGCGATGTAAAGGCAAGCCGGCAGGATAACGCGGGACAAAGGACGCCTGAAACCGGCGTCCGGATGCGCCGCGATTAGGGGCTGCCGTCAGATATCGAAGCTGACCACGTGGTCCATCGTCTGCGATGGAAGCAGCTGGTCCATCTGCCGCGAGGGCTGGTCGCAGCCGGTTTCGCCGACAACACGCGCCGGCACCCCGGCGACTGTCTTGTTGTGCGGAACGGGCGACAGCACGACCGAGCCGGCGGCGATCTTGGAGCAATGGCCAATCTCGATATTGCCCAGGATCTTGGCGCCGGCGCCGATCAGCACGCCGCGGCGGATCTTCGGGTGACGGTCGCCGCTGGCCTTGCCGGTGCCGCCCAGCGTCACCCCGTGCAGGATCGAGACGTCGTCCTCGATGACGGCGGTCTGGCCGACGACCAGTCCGGTGGCGTGGTCGAGGAAGATGCCTTTGCCGATCCGGGCAGCCGGGTTGATATCGGTCTGGAATACAGATGACGACCGGCTCTGCAGGTAGAGCGCGAAGTCCCTGCGGCCCTGGTTCCACAGCCAATGCGCCAACCGATGGGTCTGGATGGCGTGGAACCCCTTGAAATACAGCACCGGCATGATGAAACGGTCGCAGGCCGGGTCGCGGTCGTAATAGGCCTGGATGTCGACGCGAACGGTGGTGCTCCACTCGGTATCGTCGGCCAGCATCGCCTTGAACGTCTGCCGGATGAGGTCGGCGCCGATGTCCTGATGCGCAAGGCGCTCGGCCAGCCGATGGATGACCGCATCTTCCAGGCTTTCCTGATTGAGGATGGTCGAATAGAGGAACGCGGCAAGCAGCGGATCGCGGTTCACCGCTTCCATCGCCTCATCGCGGATTGCGCGCCAGATCGGGTCGACCGGCTGCACTACGCTGGGGCGGGCAATCGTAACGCTGTTCATCGTCGGTCTCCGGCCTGCTCGTTTCCGGCGGCACATATAGGCCAGATCATAGCACGGTTGAACTCAATTTTCCTTAGTGCTTTGTCAAATGGACTTGGTTGACGGGAATTCAAGCTGCGATGGAAAACGAACCCTTGATCGACGAAGCGCTGAAAAGCGAGCTTTCAGCGCTCTATCAGGCCGGGGACCGGCACTATCACGGTCTCGCCCACATAAAGGCCATGCTGGCGCTGGCGGCAGAATACAGGGGCCGGCTTCACGACCCGGATGCCGTCGACGCGGCGATCTGGTTCCACGATGCCGTGTATGACAGCCGCGCCAAAGACAATGAGGCGAAAAGTGCCGAGCTCGCCGAAAGCAAGCTCGGCGGTCGTGCCAGCCCCGACCGTCTTGCTTGGATCACGGCCATCATCAACGCCACGGCCACGCACCGGTTGCCGCCGTTCGAAGACGAGAAGGCCGCCAATGACGCAGCCTTTCTCCTCGACATGGACCTCGCGATCCTCGGCGCCGAACCGGGCGCTTTCGACGCATACGAGAAAGCGGTCCGGCGCGAATATGGCTGGGTCGAGGAGCCGACGTGGCGCACGGGCCGATCGGCCGTTCTGAAGAACTTCCTCGCCCGCCCGCATGTTTTCCATACCGAAGCGTTCCGCGAAAGGTTCGAAGCGCGAGCCAGGGGGAACCTCAACCGATCGCTGCAGAACCTGCAGGACCAAGCCTGAGCCCGGTTCAGGCCCAGGCCGATGCTCTGGATTTCAAATCTCGCGGCCGCTACCCTCGCCCGCCCCGCCGAAAAGGGGCACTGGCTGCTGAATGACCGCGAAACGCGGATCGCCGAAATCGTCAAACGTGAATTCTTTCTGAGATGACCAACACCATGGAAAACAGCTTCTTCCAACCTGTCGACGCGTCCGAGGTTCCGCGCTTTGCCGGGCTTTCCACCTTCATGCGGCTGCCGGCCGTGCAGAGCGTGAAGGGGCTCGATATCGCGCTTGTCGGCATTCCGTGGGATGGCGGCACGACCAACCGCGCCGGCGCCCGCCATGGCCCGCGCGAAATCAGGAACCAGTCGAGCCTGATGCGCCGCGTTCACCACGTGTCGGGAACTGAACCCTTCAGCATTGCCAATGTTGCCGATGTCGGCGACGTCTCCGTCAATCCGATCAACCTGCTCGACGGGCTGCAGCGCATCGAGGACGGCATTGCCGCGATCGTTGCCGAAGGCGCTGTCCCGCTGGCCGCCGGCGGCGATCACCTGACGACGCTGCCGGTGCTGCGCGCCATAGCCCGCAAGGCGCCGGTCGGCATGATCCACTTTGACGCGCATTCCGACACCAACGACCGCTACTTCGGCGACAACCCCTATACGCACGGAACACCGTTCCGCCGCGCCATCGAGGAAGGCCTGCTCGACCCGAAGCGGGTCGTCCAGATCGGGATTCGCGGTTCCATCTATGAACCCGGCGAGCACGACTGGGCAACCGCCCAGGGCATCCGCATCATCTATATGGAAGAGTTCGTCCGGCGCGGCGCGGCAGCCGTCATGCAGGAGGCGCGCGCGCGTGTCGGCGACAGCCCCACCTATGTGACCTTCGACATCGATTGCATCGATCCGTCGATGGCCCCGGGAACCGGCACGCCGGAACTGGGCGGCTTCACCACACGCGAGGCGCAGGAGATGGTGCGCCTGCTCGACGGCTTGAACGTCGCCGGCGCGGACGTCGTCGAGGTAGCGCCTCCTTTCGACGTTGGCGGGATGACGGCGCTGGCAGGCGCGACGATGATGTTCGAGCTGCTATGCGTGATGGCGAGGTCGCTCGCCGACAGGAGATCGCGCGGCTAGGGCAATTACAGCAACATACGCAGCGGTATTCCGTCCTGATTTTTGAACCTAATCCGGAAAGGTCTCCGTCCGCTGCGCATAGGCCTTGAACCCCGCGCGTCGGTAAACCGACTGAGCGGCCGGATGATCATGCGTATCGGTATGCAGCCAAAGCCTTTCCGGCTGATACGACCAAGCCGCGCGCAGCGCCCGGTCGAGCAGGAACGGTCCAAGCCGTCGTCCCTGGAATGCCCTAACCAGCCCGAAATGAACCAGTTCGACTTCTGGCTGGCCGACGCCGTTGAACTCGCAGAAACCGGCGGTTTCGCCATCGACACGCAGCACACCGATATGTGTCGAGGGGCTGGCGAGCAGCGTTTCGAGATCAGCCTCGGGCATGCGCAAGCGTTGATCCCACTGAACTGGGCCTCCGACGACGCGCTATAGCTCAAGATAGCGCAAAAGGTCGAACGTCTCGCGCGCCACGAAAGCGCCTGGCAGCGGCGGCTCACACGGGTCACCGGGCGGCGGCGCGAGCATCTCCATGTAGGTTACGAGAAGATCGACCACGCTCAGAGCGGGTTCTCAGCATAGAACTCCAGCACGCGCTGTTTGAAGCTCTTGTCGCCGACGGCCAGCATGTGGTCGCGACCCTCGATGTGGAAGGCCTTTGCGTTGGGCATCAGGGCGGCCAGTTCGTCCGGCGAGCCACCGATATCGTCGGTCGTTCCCACCGCGATCAGGGTCGGCTGGGCGATGCGCGCCATGTCATCCTCGCTGAGCAGCTCGCGCGACGTGGCGATGCAGGCGGCGAGCGCGCGGCGGTCGCTGCGCGTCTGGTCGGCGAAAGCGCGGAAGGAGCGGCCGCGTGGGTGTGTAGTCGCTGCGGGGTCGTCCGCCAGCAATGCCGCCGCGATCGGATCCCAGTCGCCGACGCCGTCGACCATGCCGATGCCGAGACCGCCGAAGACCAGCGTCGCCACCTTGTCCGGATCGGAAAGGGCCATGAACGCCGCGACCCGGGCGCCCATCGAATAGCCCATCACATGTGCGCGTTCGATACCGAGATGATCGAGCAGAGCGGCGGCGTCCGAAGCCATCTTGGTCGGCGTGTAGTCGGCCTCATCGTAGCTCTTCGACGACGAGCCATGGCCGCGATTGTCGAAGGCGATTGCACGGTAGCCGGCGTCGTTCAGTGTCTTGAACCAGCCCGGCGATACCCAGTTGACGTAGTGGCTGGAAGCAAAGCCGTGGATCATCAGCACCGGATCGCCCGTACCCGAGGCCGGCTCGCGATCGAGATAGGCGAGCTCGAAACCGTCGTGCCTGAAGAACTGCATCGTCGTCAGTTGGAACCGGACGCCTTGGCGATCGCCGGGTGGCGCAGGAGGTCGCCGTCCTTGAGGCCGTCCTTCCCTGCCGTGCCGGCCTTCAGTTCGAGCACGAAGCTGACAGGCTGCCCGGGAGAGATGATCGCCTCTGATTCCGGCTCGCCGCGCTTGATCGCCTTGATCCTGCCGTCCTGGCCGATGAACACCAGGTCCAGCGCCATCGGCGTGTTCTTCATCCAGAAATTGACCGCGCTGGGCTTTTCGAACACGAACAACATACCGTGATCGTCGGCCATCTCCTTGCGAAACATAAGCCCGGCCTCGCGTTCCGGGGATGTGTCGGCGATTTCGATCGAGAAGGATTGCTTGCCGGATCCCGTCACCGCCACCAAGGGAGTGGGATCAACAGCCAGAACCATCGGCTTGCCGTCCGCTGAGCTGGGCGTCAGACCGTAGAAGTAAGCCATGAAGGCAAATGCGGCGCAAAACACGCCCGCGGTCAGCCAGTTGCGGTGAGCCATTTCCAACACCTCGTCCGATCTCTGTCCTAGACGATGCTCCGGACAAGTGGAACCGGTTTCATAACCAGGATGGTCTCACGGAAGAAGGGCTAGTACCGCGAGGAACTAGTGCGAGACCGACAAGGTGCCCATATCGGGGTGGATTTCGGCAGCCATAAGGCCTTTGTCGCCGCGCCCGAAGCGCACCAGCACGACCTGGCCCGGCCGGAGCTCGGTAATGCCGTAACGGCGCAGCGTCTCCATGTGGACGAAGATGTCCTCGGTCCCGTCACCCCGGGTCAGGAAGCCAAAACCCTTGGTGCGGTTGAACCACTTCACCAGCGCCCGCTCCAGTCCGCTTTCCGCCGTCACCGTTACGTGGGTGCGCTGCTCCTGCTCGGCTGGATGGATCGCCGTCGAGGCATCCATGGAGAGGACGCGGAAGGCCTGAAGGCCACGATCGCCCTGCTTCACGAGACAGACCACACGCGCGCCTTCGAGCGCGGTCTGGAACCCGTCTTTCCGAAGACATGTCACATGGAGGAGAATGTCGCCCGAGACGCCATCGTCAGGAAGAATGAAGCCGTAGCCCTTGGCCACGTCGAACCATTTGATTGCGCCGGCGATCTCGGCAAGCTCCGTGGACTCGCCGCCGCCGTCTCGTTTCAAGGCGTCGTCAAGGCTTCCGTCCCGCCTCGTAAAAGAGGCTTTTTCCCCCATAAGAATGCCCCCTTTTTCAACCGAAGCCGTTACTGATTCTTGCCATCAGCTTAACACTGCGACTTCCGGTGTGTGCAAGGCCTGACGTGCCTTTTTTCACCGTTGAACACTAGAAAGCCGCGATTGTTGTTTGCCGGCGTTGTTGGACCAGGGGATGAGCAGGTTGAAATCGGCCGCTCCACCGATATGTCTGACGATTGCCCTTTGGCTGGGTGGCTCCTATGTTGCGCCGCAACGCAACGCTCCGAGGAACCCGACATGCGCTATCTCCACACAATGGTCCGCGTCGCCGACGTCGATCAATCGCTCGATTTCTACTGCAACAAGCTCGGTCTGAAGGAGGTGCGCCGCTACGAGAACGAGCAGGGTCGCTTCACGCTGATCTTCCTCGCCGCGTCCGAGGACGAGCGCAGCGGCATCGACGAGAAAGCGCCGCTGGTCGAGCTGACGTACAACTGGGATCCGGAAGAGTACAAGGGCGGCCGCAATTTTGGCCACCTCGCCTACGAAGTCGACGACATCTACGCCACCTGCCAGAAGCTGATGGACAATGGCGTCACCATCAACCGGCCGCCGCGTGACGGCAACATGGCCTTCATCCGCTCGCCGGACGGCATCTCGATCGAACTGTTGCAGAAGGGGCCAGCGAAAGCCAAGGCCGAACCGTGGGCCTCGATGCCGAACACGGGAAGCTGGTAACGCGCCGGACCTGGCGAGGATCAGCCGGCATCAGGTCTATGGCGTTTCGCCCGAGGGTCCTTATCTATCCGCTTGAGGCGCCAGCCCGTCCGGGCTGGCTTAGCCCTTGAAACGCCAGGAGAACTTCATGCCGACCAGCCGCGCCGACGTCGCCACCGAACATGCCAGCCGCTATCTGCAGCAGCTCTGCAAGCATTGGGCACACAAGTTTCCGGTCGAATTCGACCCGCATCACGGCGCCATCCAGCTCTCGCTCGGTCGCACTGTCATGGATGCCGACGACAAGGCTCTCCACATTGCGGTCGCCGCCGATGACGCCACCACCCTCGAACGGCTGGAAACCGTCGTTGCCGACCATATCAAGCGCTTCGCCTTCCGCGAGGAGCTGACCTTCGACTGGCAGAAGGCCGCCTGACGAGCAAATCCAGGAAAGTGCCTCGCGGTCTTCCGCCCGGAATTGCGTGGAACGAAAGGTTCAGGTCCCAGCCTTGCCCGCCATGTCGAGCAGGGCTAGCACGCTGCGCCAGTTTCGCGCCGTGCCCGGGACCTTCAGCGTGCGCCCGATGAGGTTGGCGAAGACGGATTTGCCGAGCCCGTCCGGCGCATGCAGGTAAAGCACGTCGCCCTTGATCTCGAAACGCTCCGGCCCGGTGCATTTTTCCGCAAGCCGCTTGGCCTCCTCGGCGGTCGGCTCGCGCTCCAGGACATAGGCATGCAGCTTGGTCGGGTCGCCAGCGACCTCCGGATAGGGATTCTCTTCCACGAGCCGCTCGAACCAGCGGGCGTCGCGCACCATGATGCGCGAATTGAACCCCCATTTCTTCTCAAAGGCCGCTTCCAGTTGCTTGGCCAGCGCGATCGTGTCGCCCTTCTTTGCGCGAAACACGACATTTCCGCTCTGCACGTACGTTGCCACGCCAGCAAAACCGAGGTCTTCGAAGAACGACTTGAGCTCCGCCATTTTGACGATGCGGTTGCCGCCGACATTGATGCCGGAAAACAGCGCGACGAAGACCGTTCCTTGTCCGCTCATATGATGAACCCCGCCAGCGTCTCGTTGTCGGTGATATCCTGATACTGCACGCCCTCAGCGTCGAAATTGGCCTTGAGCAGGTCGAAATTGCGCCTGTCCTTGGTCTCGATGCCGATCAGCACGGAACCGAAATTGCGCGCCGACTTCTTCAGATATTCGAAGCGGGCGATGTCGTCGTCGGGACCGAGCATCTCGAGAAAGTCGCGCAGCGCGCCGGGCCGCTGCGGAAAGCGGATGATGAAGTATTTCTTCAGGCCCTCGAAGCGCAGTGCCCGCTCCTTCACGTCCGGCAAGCGCTCGAAGTCGAAATTGCCGCCGGAGACGACAGCCACTATCGTCTTGCCCCTGATGTCCTTGCGCGAGAAATCCTTGAGCACGTCGATCGCCAGCGCTCCGGCTGGTTCCAGCACCACGCCCTCAACATTGAGCATTTCGATCATCGTCGCGCACAGCCGGTTTTCGGGCACTAGCCGCACCGCGTCGGCGGTGAACTCCTTGAGATGGCGCAGCGGCTCGCGGCCGATTTCGGCCACTGCCGCGCCGTCGACGAAATTGTCCACCTTGGCGAGCTTGACCCGTTTGCCGCTGGCAAGGCTCTCGCTGAGGCTCGGCGCCCCGGCCGGCTCGCAGAAAACAAAGCGCGTGTTCCGGTGCTGGTCGGCGAAATAGTGGGTCACGCCGGCGGCCAGACCGCCGCCGCCGACCGGCAGCATGACGATGTCGGGCATGCGCCCGCCGGGCATCTGGGCGGCAATCTCGTAGGCGACCGTCGCCTGGCCCTCGATGATGTCCTTGTGATCGAATGGCGGCACCATATGCGCGCCGGCGCTCTCGGTGAATTCGAAGGCCGCGCGATAGCATTCGTCGAAGAAGTCGCCGACCAGCCGGATCTCGACGAAATCGCCACCGAACAGCCGCGTCTTGTCGATCTTCTGCTGCGGCGTCGTCACTGGCATGAAGACGACGCCCTTTTTGCCAAAATGGCGGCAGACGAAAGCGAAACCCTGCGCATGGTTGCCGGCGGAGGCGCAGACGAACAGCTCCGCATCGTTCCCTGCCGCGAGCGCCTTGCGGAAGAAGTTGAAGGCGCCTCTGATCTTGTAGGAGCGCACCGGCGTCAGGTCCTCGCGCTTCAGAAGCACGCGGGCGCCGGTCTTTTTCGACAGATAGTCATTCTCCTGCAGCGGCGTTTCCGGAAAGATTTCGCGGATCGCCTCGGCGGCGGTGGCGACACGGGAAGAGAAACTGTTCACTTGCAAGGTCCTCGCTTGGCTTTCGACGGCATGGAATTGCGCGTGCCTGCTTGGTTCGCGGTAAGCTGCCGCATGCCAGCAACCTTCCTGCCGTCATTTTGGCTTTCCCGCAACACTGCCATGGCCCGTGGCCTGGCGTTGACCAGATTTCAACCACCAGGACTTACTTCCGCCGCACTTCGCCTGTCCGGGAGGGTTCGCGGAGGTGGATGGCCAGTGATGGCCGGAGTGGAATTTCGACGTGCATTTGAAGACGTTTTCGATCATTGCCCTGGCCCTGCTGATGGTAGGCTGCGCGGGGCACCAGACGCAGGAAATCCTGGGCAGCGTCGTCGTGCCGACGAACGCGACCGAGATCGCCGGCAACCACTCAATCTTCATCGCCACCACCCGCAAGGCGTCCAGCGACCCCAACAAGGTTTTCGACGGCGAGCGCTCGGCGACGCTCAACTACGCCCGCGTCAACGTCACCGTTCCGCCAGTCCACCAGACCGGCCAGATCGAGCGGCGCTCGCGCGGCAAGTCGGATGACCCGACCAAATATTTCATGGCCTCGGAAGTCGTCGGCTACGAGACGCAGCCGAAATTCGCCAGCGCGCTCAATGCCGATATCGCCGCGCGCGGCGGCCGCGTCATGGTCTTCGTCCACGGCTACAACACCGGCTTCGACGACGCCGTCTATCGTCTGACGCAGATCGTCCACGATTCCGGCTACCCCGGCACGCCGGTGTTGTTCTCCTGGGCCTCCGGCGCCCGGACCACCGACTATGTCTACGACAAGGAAAGTGCCGCCGCCGCCCGCGACCAGCTGGAAGTGACGCTCAGGATGCTGGCGCAGACCGGCGCGCGGCGCATCGATATCGTCGCGCATTCGATGGGAACCTGGGTGACTATGGAAACGCTGCGCCAGCTCGCGATCACCGGCGACCGCGATCTCGGCGGCAAGCTGGGCGACGTGGTGCTGGCCTCCCCCGACATCGACGTCGATGTCTTCAAGAGCCAGATGCGCCGCTACGGCAAGCCCGACAAGCCCTTCATTCTTCTGTTGTCGGACGACGACCGCGCGTTGAGGCTCTCCGGCTTGATCGCCGGCTCGCGGCCGCGCGTCGGCGACTACAGGGACGCCGCCGACCTCGCCTCATATGGCGTGACGGTCGTCGATCTTTCCAAGCTCAAGGGCAACGACAGCTTCAACCACACCAAATTCGCCGACAACCCGATGATGGTGCAGACGATCGGCCAGCGGCTGCGTGAGGACGACGGCTTTGCCAGCGATCGTGACGTGACGGACCGCATCCGCCAACTGGCAGGCCAGTAACCGTATTGCCACGGATGGGCTTGCAATTTGCCGCTCATCGACTTTGAACTGGACCGGGCAAGCCCGTGGCCTTATCGGATTATCTAGGAAGGTTTGCCGCCCTTG
The DNA here is from genome assembly GCF_024509055.1 of Mesorhizobium sp. Taxonomy (GTDB): domain Bacteria; phylum Pseudomonadota; class Alphaproteobacteria; order Rhizobiales; family Rhizobiaceae; genus Mesorhizobium. Next base: position 13,925 of record NZ_JANINM010000367.1, read on the forward strand.
GGGGATTCCGGGTGACCGTGCGATCGAAGATCGTCCCAGTTCTTGTCTTCGCGCTCGCCCTTGCCGGCTGTGCCGGCCCCACACATGACCTGCTCAATCGGACAACGGCAACGGTGCCCGCCTCCGCCATCGCGGCAAAGCATGAGATCTTCGTGGCCACCACGCGCCAGCAGGCGACGAAGGACCCGCGCCAGGTCTTCGACGGCGACCGCTCGCTGACCACCAGCTATGCCCGCGTCGACGTCACGGTCCCTAAGGTGCACAAAGTGGGCGCGATCGAGCGCGCCAAGGGGTCCGCCGACAGCAATCCGGCCAAGCAGTTCACCGCGACCGACGTTGTCCACTACGCGGACGCGCAGCAGTTCGCCAAGGCGGTCGGCGCCGATATCGCCATGCGCGGCGACCGCGCTTTGGTGTTCGTGCACGGCTTCAACAACGGCTTCGACGACGGCGTCTTTCGGTTGACGCAGATCGCGCATGACACGAACTACCCGGGCACGCCGGTGCTGTTCTCCTGGGCGTCGAGCGCCAGGACGACCGGCTATATCTACGACAAGGACAGCTCGACAGCCGCGCGCGACGACCTCGAGGCGACGCTGAGGATGCTCGCCAAGACCAAGGTAAAGAGCATCGACATCATCGCCCATTCGATGGGGACATGGCTGACGATGGAGGCGCTGCGCCAACTCGCCATCACTGGCGACCGCGATCTTGGCGGCAAGCTCGGCTACGTGATCCTCGCTTCGCCGGACATCGATGTCGATGTGTTCAAGAAGCAGATGATCCGCTACGGCAAGCCCACCAAGCCCTTCGCCATCCTGCTCTCGGGTGACGATCGGGCGCTGAAATTGTCCAGCTTCATTTCCGGCGACAAGCCGCGCGTCGGCGACTACGGCAACGCGGCCGATCTCGCCAACTACGGCGTGACGGTAGTCGATCTCACCAACACAAAGGGCGGCGACAGCCTGAATCACGCCAAATTCGCCGACAATCCGATACTGGTGCAATTGCTGGGCGAGCACCTGCGCACGCCGGCCGGGCTTGCGTCCGACGAGCCCAACGCCACGCAGCTCAACAATATTGGCCAAGGCCTGGGCCAAGCCGTCGGCTCGGTGGCGGAGGTCGTCATCACGACCCCCTTCAAGGTTTTGACAATCGCCACTGGCGGCGGTTGATCCTCCGAGGTCGCCCGCTCAAACGAAGAGATCGACCTTCTGGAACGTCGTCACGTCGACAAGGCCGACGTCGGAAATCCTGAGTTCCGGAATGACGACCAGCGCCAGCAGCGAGTGCTGCATATAGGCATTGTGGAGCGAGCAGCCGACCTTGCGCATGGCTTCGGTCAACTGCTCGGCCTTGGCCGCGACGATCTCGGCGCGCTCGTCCGACATCAGCCCGGCGATCGGCATCTCGACCAGCGCCAGTTCCTTGCCCTTTGAGTAAAGCACGACGCCTCCGCCCACTTCGCCGAGCCGGTTGACCGCAAGCGCCATGTCCTCCTTGTTGGTGCCGACGACGATGATGTGGTGGGCATCATGCGCGACGCTGGAGGCCATGGCGCAGTCCTCCATATAGCCGAAGCCGGAGACGAAGGCGTTGGTGACGCCGCCTGTTCCCCTGTGGCGCTCGACGAGCGCGATCTGGCAGACGTCGTTGCGGCGATCCATGGCGACGAGCCCGTTCTCCACCGGCAGGTCGGCCTCCAGCGCCCGCGTCGGCGCCTGGTTCTCGATCACGCCGATCACGCGCGCCCGTACCTCGTTCGCGCCCTGAGGCGCCGCGATGTCGAAATCCGCAGCCTTGAGCTTCTTGCCGAGCTTGACCGTATTCTTCGCTGTCTTCGGATAATCATAGGCCGGGATGTCGATTTCGAGCTTGCCGGCCTTGGCCAGCCTGACGCCGCGCCCATAGACCTCGTCGATGGCCATCTCCGCCAGATTCGAGACGATCAGCAGATCGGCGAGGCGCCCCGGCGTGATCGAGCCGATCTCGCGTTCCAACCTGAAATGCTGCGCGGTGTTGAGTGTCGCCATCTGGATCGCCGTCACCGGCTTCAGTCCCTGGCTGATCGCGTGCCGCACCACGCGGTCCATATGGCCCTCATGCACCAGCGTGCCGGAATGGCTGTCGTCGGTGCACAGGATGAAGTTGCGCGGGTCGATACCCTCTTCGGTCACCGCCTTGATCTGCGCCGCGACGTCGTACCAGGCCGAACCCAGCCGCAGCATTGACTTCATGCCCTGGCGCACGCGCGCGATCGCATCCTCGGCGCGGGTGCCTTCATGGTCGTCCTCCGCACCGCCGGCGACATAGCCGTGGAACGGCAGTCCGAGATCGCGCGAAGCATAGTGCCCGCCGACCGTCTTGCCAGCCTTGACCGTCTCGGCGATCTCGCCCGACATGACCGGATTGTTGGCGACGACGCCCGGGAAATTCATCACCTCGCCGAGGCCGATGATGTTCTCCCAGGTCATCGCCTCGGCGACATCCGCGACCGTGAGTTCCGCACCCGCATGTTCCAGCCCAGGCGCCGACGGCACGCAGGACGGCATCTGCACATGCACGTTGATCGGCATGGCGATGGCCTCGTCATGCATCAGGCGAACGCCAGGCAGCCCCAGAACATTGGCGATCTCATGTGGGTCGATGAACATCGACGTGGTGCCGTGCGGGATGACGGCGCGGCAAAACTCCGTAACCGTCACCATGCCGCTCTCGACATGCATGTGCGCATCGCAAAGGCCCGGCACCAGGTAGCGGCCGCCGGCATCGACAACCTTGGTCCCCTGCCCGATCGCGTGGCTTGCGTTTGGCCCGCAATAGGCAAAGCGGCCTGCCGCGACCGCGATGTCGGTGCCGGGGATGATCTCGCCCGAATGGACGTTGACCCAACGACCGTTGCGGATGACGAGATCGGCGGGCTTGCGCCCCATGGCGACATCGACGAGATGCGTCGCAACCTCGGTCCAAGGCTTTGGTTTTGCGGCGCTTGCTGATTTGGCTTTCGTCATTGTCCGAGTCCTCTGCTGAGGCCACTTTGGCAAAAGTCGGCGCGCGGAACCAGAGCCGTTCCCCGGCTTCAGGCGCAAAAGCCGGCCTTGTTGACTATTCCAGGCAAAGGCCAATGCTGACGCCGCAAAGTCGCTTAGGCGTTCCCCGGACGTAAACCACTGTTGCACGGACGCAATTCCGTTTCGCCCGGAATAGGGTTAGGCTGCGGCAGAAGAGTCTTTCGAAACTGCCATTTCGGAGAGCTCGATGCGCCGCTTGATGCTCGCCAATGCTGGCTTCCTGTTCCTGCTGCCCGGGTCGGCCTGGGCCGCGGACATGGGCGCCGTGCCGATGACAGCGCCAGGCTTCGACTGGACAGGCTATTATGCCGGCCTCCAGGCCGGTTACGGCTGGGGCCGCTCAGATATTTCGGGAACGCTCGGCACGCCTTTCAGCGCCTCACCCGATGTCGACGGCGGTTTTGTCGGCGGCCATGTTGCCGGCCTGTGGCAATTCAACCAGGCGGTCGTCGGCGCGCAGGCCGAGCTCAACTATGCATCGGTCGACGGCTCCGCCCCGCTCACAGGCGGAAATTCGGTCGGCAGCAACGTGAAGTGGTTCGGATCGGTCAATGCCGAGGCCGGCGTTGCAGCGGACCGCTGGCTGATCTACGGCATCGGCGGCGTCGCCTTTGCCGGCCTTGAAACCTCACAAGCGGGCGCCACCGGGTTCGCCAGGACACGAACGGGCACCGGCTGGACCATCGGCGCCGGCGTCAATTATGCGCTGACCGACAAAGTCGTGGTCGGCGCGCAATACCGCTACTACGATTTCGGCAAGGAGCATTTCGACGCGCCGGACGGTTCCGACCGCGACCAGGACGTGAAGCTCAACACGGTTGGCGTGAACTTCAGCTACAAGTTCTGAGTAGCCGTGTAGCGGGAGGAATTTGGCCGGCGCCCGCAGGGGGCGGGGGAATGGGTAGGGGCCTGAAAGACGCCGGCCGCGGCTGGTCTCGCCCGCCGCAAGGAGAACCTAGCGTTCTGCTCGAAATCCGTAATTCCGTGATCGCGCCACTACCCACCGAATCCCCGGCGCCGAGAGACGACTGGCACGTCCGTTCTCGTGAGGCCCGCGCCTTCGAACTGGCTCTGAGCTGACTGAAAGGCCCTTCCGGCCGGCATTGCCGCCAGGCATTCCTCCAACCGCTCAAGGCGCGCCTTCTGCCTGCGTAGGCTATGCGCGATGTCCTGGAACTTGCCCTTGCCCTTCGAGTTGGCGGCCTCGATCAGATCGAACTCGAGTTGGCTGATCTCGTGCCGCAGCCCTTCAGCCTCGGCCTCCCGCAGCCCTCTGATCCAGCCTGCCCCACGCATGATCACACGCAATCCGCCATCGATGCATCTCGGATTCTGGCAGGGAAATGCTAACGAGGTCGGTTCGGACAACATATAATTTTAAGCACAGCTAATATTCAAAACCGCGCCCTCACCCGGTCAGATTGAAACCCGTCAGTTTCTGGCTGGCAGCTTTCGGGCCAAAGACATCCGTCGGCATTGGTCCGAGCTACAAGCTCTGGTCGCTTCCGCTCAATGCGACGCCACACCGACCGGTACGGGGCTGGAATCCCTAATGTTGTCTTTCCGAGAATATGGGGCAGACATTCGCCTCTCGAACCAGCCCTGTACGAGCGTCAGGATCGACACCATGACGAGATAATAGAGGAGCGCGCAGGCATACCATTCAGTGAACCGGAAGCTCGCCGATATGGAGAGAGAGGTGGTTGTCATCAATTCCCGCAGCGAGATCGTGTATGCCAGCGACGTCGATTTCAGCAGCGATATGAATTCGTTCATCAGGGACGGCAAGGCTATGCGCATTGCCTGAGGCAGGACGACCAGGCGAAAAGCCTGGAATCTTGTAAGCCCCAGCGCCGCCGCCGCCTCCCTCTGACCTGCCCCCAAAGACCCAAGCGCGGCGCGCATGATCTCCGCGTTATAGGCCACGCCGACCAGGGTCATGCCGATATAGGCGGCCAGAAACGGCGTGAACCACGACGAGCGGAACACTGGAAACAACTGCGGCAGGCCGTTCCAGATGAACAACAGCACCAGGATCATCGGCGCGCTTCTAAACAGCCAGACATAGGCCAGCAGCGCCCAACGGACCGAAGTCCGCTTGGAACTCAAGCCGATCGCCACCGGCAAACACAGCGCGAAGGCCGTGACTTGCACACAGATCGACAGGCCGATCGTGGTTAGGGCGCCCTGGATCAAGGCGGGGCTGACGAGAGCTTCAACAAAAATGCTCGGATCAAAAAGCACGTCGGCCCCGCGCTTCTTGCCTACGAGCCGAAATCAACGTCGAAGCCGGACTCCGGGAAGTTGTACTTCTTCGCGATCTCGCCAAACGTTCCCTGCTGCTTCAGCGTCTTCAGCGCCGATCGCAGCCGCGCCAGGTCTCGCGGCGATTTCTGGATGTAGATGCCGAACTGGAATTCTGAGGGATAGGTGTAGACGACCTTGATCTTGTCGCCCGTCTGCCTGGCGCGAACACCGGCTTCAGCAGCTTCGGTCAGCGTTGCATCGGCTCGTCCGATCATAACCTGCTGGGTCGCGGCGACCTGCGATTCATAGGTCTGGAAAGTGACGGGCGCCTTGCCGTCCGCCTTGAACTTCTTGTTCATCTCATCGGGTGCGTCGGCATAGGATGTGCCGGCCTCGAGCGCCAGCGACTTGCCGGCCAAGTCGTCCGGGGTCTTGATCGCATCATTCGTCGCGGCGGTGACGATGACGGTCGACGACTTCAGATAGGGCACCCCATCATAGGACTGACGGCGCTTGTCGTTCAGATAGATGCCGCTGATGACCAGCGAACAGCGGCTTGCCTGCAGCGATGGCAGAAGCCCGTCAAACCCCAAAACCGTGAATGTGACGTCCGCACCCCAGAGTTTGGCAAGCGCATCGGCAACGTCGATGTCGACGCCAACCGGTCGCGTGTCGGTTGGCTTGTCCATGTAGGTGAATGGGGGGAACCCAGCCGTGGTGCACACGGTAAGGTGTCCATCGCGTATGAATGAAGGCGTATCCGCCCCCGCGAGAGCGGTCTGGCTGACGAGCGTTGCACCCAACAGCGAAGCGATATGGCAGGCACGTAGCATCGTTCGTTTCATGACAGTTCCCCAGTTGCGGTTCGGCTTTTTATTGATGCCTCGACAATCGCCCCCCATTCCGGCGCATCGAATGCGCGCAGCACGACCGGATCGACATGGCCGTCCTGACGGGCGACGAGCAGGTACTGCATCATCGCCGCTTCGCTCGGCATCTCGAAAACCTGCACGAAATCGTAGGCGCCCATCGTGGAATAGAGCGCGACGCTGCGGCCGCCGAGATTTTCGACGCGTTCACGGCTGACCCGCGCGCGCTCCGGAGAGTTGGCAATCTCGTCGAGCCCCCGCTGCGTGAGACGCATCAGGGAGATGAAATAAGGCATTGCACCAGTCCAGTTGGTTTCGATCAGTTGTTGGGCGAGGACGTGCCCAGCGCGCGCAGACCCGCGATCACGTCCGCCGCCGAGGAGACCACGCCATAGATCCCGTCCTCGACGGTGACCATGTGAACGGCGGCGTCATGAGCGTATTGGTCGCCGCTGGCGCAGGCATCCTCGATCAGCAGGCACTGGTAGTTCCTGTCCGCCGCCTCGCGCATCGTGGTGCTGACGCATACGTCCGTCGTGCAGCCGCTGAAAAGCAGATGGGTAATTCCCCGAGCCCTCAAGACGTGATCGAGGTCAGTGTGGGTGAATGCGCCATTGGCGGTCTTGTCGACGATCACATCGTTGGGCTCGATCGCGATTTCCGGCACGATCTCGAAACCCGGCGATGACCGTAAAAGCACCTGGGTTCCCTCGAGCCCTGCCCGCTTACGACGCCAGCGCTCATAAGGAGTCATATCGGCCATGTCCGCGCGATAGCCTTGCCTGGTGTGCAGGATCAGGCGGCCCGCCGTGCGAGCGGCATCGATCAGGGCATTGACGGTCGGCAAGATCGCCCGCAGCGGCGTCGGATCATAACCCTTCCTGGCGAAATATCCGTCGGAAGACAGGAAGTCGACCTGCAGGTCGATGACCAGAAGCGCGGTCACCTTGGGATCGAGATTTCCATCATACGGATAGTCGAAAGGCCGCGACCTGATCCACTTGGTTCCCGTCATTGGCGCGCCTCCGCTTGTTGCTCGGCGCCGAAGCTAGGACAGACCAATTGTTTTAACAAACCAAATGATTTATACGAATTCAAATTAGCGCAGCTAAACAATAAAATGAAGCACCCGCACGGTCTGGCCTATCTCCGCGTCTTCGAGGCGGTTGCCCGGGTCGGCTCCGTGCGCGCGGCAGCGATCGAGCTGAACATCACGCCGGGCGCCGTAAGCCAGCAGGTCCGCAATCTTCAGGACACGCTCGGGGTCGCACTGTTCGTCAGGGACGGGCGGCGCCTGCGCCTGACGGAAGCTGGAAAGGCATTGCAGAACTCCGCGGCGATAGCTTTTTCCGAAATCGACACATGCGTCGATAAGATTGCCGGACCCGTACCATCGACAGGGCCTCGATCCGTTACGATTGCTGTGCCGCCGGCTCTGGCGGTGTCATGGTTCACGACCCAGATGTTCGACTTTGCCGAGGTCGCGGGCTTGACGTCCTTTCGAATGATCCCGGCGGTTGATTTCAGCCAGATTGACTGGCGCTCGACCGATATTGCAATTGTCTACGGATCGCCGCCCTGGAAAGGCTTCTCATGGAGCCTGATGGCAAACGTGGTGCTGAGGCCGGTATGCAGCCCGAGGCTGTTGAATGCCTCGCCATCGCTGAAGTCGCCGCGCGACGTGACGGAACACTGGCTGCTGCATGAAGACGACGGCAGCGAATGGCTGCGATGGCTGACGGCGGCTAGCGTATCACAGGTCGCCTTGCGGAATGCGCATTTCGGTACGCTGATGATGGCGATAACTGCGGCTCTGGAGGGGCGCGGACTTGCCCTGGTCAGCGATTTCCTCGCTTCCGAGTATCTTCGTTCGGGCCGGCTGGTCAGGCCGTTCGAGACAGCCATCGAGGCTTCGCGGAGCTACTTCTGCGTCTGCGCCGACAGTCGCGCGACCGATCCGCAGATCATGCGGATGACGGAATGGATCATAGATCGATCGAGATTGCCGCAGCGAATCTGAACACGGGAGGGTAGGCGCTGGAACTCCGTTCAACCAACGTCCGCAGGCTGCAGATCATGACTTGACGACCCTGGCCCGACGTTTGAAAAGGGCTCGCCTGCGGACGTGGCGGAATTGGTAGACGCAAGGGACTTAAAATCCCTCGATCTCTGATCGTACGGGTTCGATTCCCGTCGTCCGCACCACCTTTGTTCATCGAGGTTCGGAGAGTGGCCAGCTAGAGCTCGCTAGACGAAGGCTGCCTAGTTCGCGATCTATGACCGCCTCAAGCCTTCATCGGATTGAGCTTCAGATGTTGGATCAGGATGATCGTCTTGGCGTCAACGATGCGGCCGTCGGCGATGCCGGCCAGCGCCTCGTCGAGCGTCATTTCCAGAACTTCGATGTCCTCGCCCTCCTCCGGCGACCCGCCGCCGTCGGAGATGCGGTCGGCCGGTGAGTAGCGCGCGGTGAAGAACCACAGGCGTTCCGTCACGCTGCCCGGGCTCATGAACGGCGCGAACAGCTTGTGCACGTCCTTCAGTCGGTAGCCGAGCTCCTCTTCCGCCTCCTTGCGGATGGCTGTTTCGGGATCGTTTTCATCGAGCAATCCGGCGCAGGCCTCGATCAGAGGTTCACGGTGACCCGTGACAAAGGCCGGGTAGCGGAACTGCCGCACCAGCAGCACCGTCGAGCGCTCAGGGTCGAAAGGCAGGATCGCCGCACCGTCGCCGCGGTCATAAGTCTGGCGCGTCTGCGTCTCCCAACGTCCGTCGCGGCGCCGATAGTCAAGCACTGTCTTCTTCAGCACGGCCCAGTCGTCGGACAGTATCTCCTCCGAACGGATGCGAATGCGGTCTTCCATGATGAAACTCCATCTGTCGGCGGCAAGGGGTAGCGGCGAACCCGCCTTCGCGCAATCCGGGAAAGCCGCTGGTCCAGCAAGTCTCACCGGCTCGTGTCTGGCCCCGGTGGCGGCCATTGCCTAGATAGGCGTGACCCCTCCCGGAGTTTTCCCATGACCTCACCGCTCTTCCAGCCGATCACCCTTGGCGGTCTCACCTTCCCCAACCGCATCGCCGTGGCGCCGATGTGCCAGTATTCGGCCGAGGACGGTTCCGCCAGCGACTGGCATCTCCATCATTGGATGAACCTTGCCATGTCCGGTGCCGGCATGGTCACCGTGGAAATGACCGATGTCGAGCGGCGCGGCCGCATCTCGCATGGCTGCCTCGGCCTCTACTCCGACGACAACGAGGCGGCGGCGAAACGCACGCTCGACGCCGCGCGGCGTGTCGCCGCGCCCGGCACCAGATTCGGCACCCAGCTCGCGCATGCCGGCCGCAAGGCCTCGTGCCAGCGACCATGGGAAGGCGGCGGACCGCTCAAGCCCGACCAGGATCCCTGGCCGATCGTTTCCGCCTCGGCTGTCGCTTACGACGCCGGCTGGCAGGTGCCGCACGCGCTTGAGGAAGAGGAAGTCCTGAAGGTCATCGAGCACTTCGCCGACGCGGCGAAACGGGCTGAGCGCGCCGGCTTCGACTTCATCGAACTGCACGCCGCGCATGGCTATCTGATCTTCCAGTTCCTGTCGCCCCTCTCCAACCAGCGGACAGATCGCTGGGGAGGCTCGCTGGAAAACCGCATGCGCTTCGCCGTCGAGATCGCGAAGGCCGTGCGCAAGGCCGTCCCGAACCTGATGCTCGGCGCCCGCCTGTCGGTAAAGGAATGGGTCGATGGCGGCTTCGAGGTCGAGGACGCCATCGAGGTGGCAAAAGCCCTCAAGGCCGAAGGCGTTGCCTATCTCTGTTGCTCCAGCGGCGGCAACTCGCCGCTGCAGCAGCTGCCGGCCGGCCCGGGCTATCAGGTGCATCTGGCCGAAGCAGTGCGCACCGGCGCCGGCATCCCGACCCGCGCCGTGGGCCTGATCGACGACCCGAAACAGGCCGAAGCGATCGTCGCCGACGGCCGCGCCGACATGGTGGCGCTGGCGCGTGCCTTCCTCGCCGATCCGCGCTGGGGTTGGCGCGCCGCCGCGACCTTCGGCGAGCAGATCCGCCCGGCGCCCCAGCTGGCGCGCTCGGTCACGACGATGCAGCACTGGATGAAGTCGGCCGGCTGAGCTTCCAAGTTACGCTGGGTGATGAGACCTTTGGGCGCAGGGGTCTCGCCACCTTTGCAACCAAATCGGCCGTTTTACGTTTGCGGCCATGACAGACAACAAGCCATTTGAAACGCCGGTGGTGGTCGAACTCGGCCATGTCGGCAAATATCGACAGATCCGCAGCACCCGCGAAGCCGCCGAGTGCCTCATGACCGTTTGGCCCCTCAATCGCGGGCAAAGGCATCGTGATGCGCTCGACACTTGCCTCAAGGCGCTGGAAGGGTATCGTTCGACGGCGGACGCACGCCGCGCTTTGATCGAGGCAGCCCGGGAATCGGAAGTTCTGGTCCCCGAAGACAGGCTGCCTGACGAAAAGCTGCATTGAGCAGGCTTCTCGACCGGAGGATTTTTATGGCGAAGCTGACTTACAAGATCGTCGAGCATGATGGCGGCTGGGCCTACAAGGTCGGCTCGACTTTTTCCGAAACCTTCCCCACCCACCAGGACGCGTTGCGCGCCGCCGAGATCGCTTCGGCCGAGCAACAGGTAGCCGGCGCCACGGATGGTATCCAGTACGAGGACTCCGAAGGGGTGTGGCACGACGAACTGGCTGACGGCCGCGACAGGCCGCAAACCGAAGTGTCGGACTAGTCTTCGTCCCGCGCCACGACCGGCGGTGCCCGAGCCTTCACGCCGGCCGCTGACGGGCGTGGATTACTTGCCGCAATAATTGTCGTTGACGTTCTGTCCGGAGTTCGCATCGGGCCCAGCCGTGTCTGATGCGCAAGGACCGACAGGACCGGGGTTGCCCATGGTGGCAAGGCCGGACGCGTCCCTGCTGGAATAGATGCTGCCGGTTCTGTAGGTGTCGACCGGCACTCCTTCGCTGAAGACGGGGCGATCACGGTGCCACCACCACCATGCATCGGATGACTGTGCCATTGCCGAGGTTGCCATGCCCAGCACCAGCACCGAGGCTGCAAGAACTTTCGTAAGCATCGGATATCTCCATTCAGTTGATCGCCGAAGCGCTGCCAGCCACGCGCTTGAAACCCTGGGGCGGAGGCGAAGGTTCCGGCCCGGCAATCACGATGCGCCGGGATGCCCGACACGTTTGTGTGACGCGCCTGTGAGCCGCCAGGCATTGTGGCTGGTCGATCGGCGATATAGTCGCCAAGGTTCAGATCACGCTGACGAAGGCCCGCGCTGCGATGCGCTCTATGAAGGCCACGACCCGCTCCGGTTCCGCGAACTGCGGCATGTGCCCAAGTCCTTCGACCCGTTCAAAGTCGATCCCCTTGAGCTTGTCCAGCATCGGCTCGCCATGGACGCCGATGCCGATCACGCGATCGGCTGTTCCGAACAGGATGCCGGCCGGCATGGAAATCTCGCGGTAGCGCTCTTCGATGCGGCCTAAATCCCGTTCCACCGCCACGACATCGGTCGAAGTCGCGTAATAGTGAGCGGGCCGCAGCCCAAGCCATCCACCGCCGGCAATCATGTAATCCTTGGGAGCAGCTTGAGGCGCGAAGATGAACCTCATCGTCGGCTCCGCATATTTCAGGCTGGCCGGTATCGCCATCGTATAGGCCATGATGCGACGCAGCGTTCGAGAAGGAACATAGAGCAGGTCGAGTTTACGACGCGCCTCTTCTTCCAGATGCGTCAAGGGCGAGAGCAAGGCGATGCCCGAAATCGTCTCCGGATGGAGCACAGCCAGGGCGAGCGCGACAGCGCCGCCGAGCGAATGGCCGACGACCAGAGGTCGTTCCAGCCCAAGCGCCTCGATGAAACGCTGGACCACCTGGGCCTGCTCGGGCAGCCGCCCACTCGCATCGCTTCGCCTGACCGAATATCCGGAACCCGGCCGGTCGAGAGCGATAAGCCGATAACCGGTTCCGAAACGTCCGAACAGCGTGTGGCGGAAATGATGGAGTTGCGCGCCGAGGCCATGCACGAAGACGATCGGCCTGCCCTCGCCCTCCTCGACATAATGGATGCGGTTGCCATCGACCTCGATGAATTTTCCGCGAGCCGGCACAAGCCTTTCGGCCTTGGCGGCGATCCACTGCGTCAAGATCATCAGGACGAGAACGACGAGCGCCACCGCGACAAGCAAACCGGCGAGCACCCAGGACAGAACCGCAGTCAGCATCTTCCCACTCCAGCCGCGCCTGCGCGCACCTTATCCGCCAGCGTCCGCAAGAGCATCCGGCTTTCGCATTGCGGCCGGTTGCAGGTCGCGTTATCTCAGGCGACCTCGTCGCGGAGCCAGCCATGCCTGAAATCGTCACCGCCGCCATGCTCGTCATCGGCGACGAAATCCTCTCCGGCCGCACCAAGGACAAGAATATCGGCCACCTCGCCGACATCATGACGGCGATCGGCATCGACCTGAAGGAAGTGCGC
>NZ_JANINM010000368.1 GCF_024509055.1 Mesorhizobium sp.
GACGCGCGCAGACCCTAGAATCCATGCCGTGTCATCGGCCGTAGAATGCAACGGTCCAGAATAGCCTGCAGAACCCGCGCCAGCTTGGATCGCTCTACGTCTACATCACCGAGAGCCAGAAACGCGGCACGGTCTATATCCGTGCCACCAATGACCGGCTGCCCGAGCAGAAAAGCCCTAGCCATGCCAATGGAGGATCGAACTCATCGAGAAGACCAATCCTGAATGGTTCGAGCTGATTCGCGGGATTGGCTGATGATCGTTCTGCACAGTTGCGGAACACGAACGTGACGGAATGGATTCTAGGGTCTGCGCGCGTCGCTTCGCTCCTTGCTCCGCCCTAGAATGACGAAGGATGGGGACGGCGCTCCGTCGCGCCCTTCGGCGATCGTTACGGCATGATTCCTCGGATCAAGCCCGAGGCGCCCCGTCTACCTATGCGTATGCTCCCCGTCGCGCTTGCGCGTTGCCGCGGCCTTCTTGGCCGAAGCCGAGCGCTCGGCCGCCGGGCGGTCGGCGGCAGCCGCGCCGCCGAGCTTGCCGCCCTTGTGCGCGGCGGGGTTGCCGGTGTGCTGGCCGCGGCCCGAGCCGCCTTCCTTCTTGCCGCCGCCATCGTCCTTGTTCACGGTCGCCCAGGCGCGGCGCTCGGCTTCCTTCTCGGGAACGCCGCGCTTCTCATAGCCCTCCGCGATGTGGTCGGCCTTGCGCTCCTGCTTGTCGGTGTATTTCGATTTGTCTCCGCGTGGCATGTTCTGCTCCTCAGCTTTCGGCCTTCATGGTGCGGGCGATCTCAAGCAGCCTGTCGCGATCGTGCCCGTGTTCGCGGATCAACTCGCGCGCCTGATTTGGCGAAAGATCGGTGTTTTCGGCCAGGAACCGCACATCCGGATCGTGGCCGCCCTTAACCGGCAACTTGCCGGTTCGCGGCGCTTGGGCGGCGCCCGGACGGTGGGGGATGCGATTGTCGTTTGCCTGGTTCATCACAGGCCTCCTTTGCGGGTGAGTTCTCGGTTCTAGGAATGCTTGCCGCGTGCTTCCTTTTTGCAGCGCAGAACCTCGTCGGTGCCGACGATTTCCTTCGAGCCGCCGCTGATGGCGGTCGAAACGACGGCTGGTGGGTCGCTGGCCGGAAAGCTGTCCTCGAGGCCGGATTGCAGCTGCTCTTCCAGCGTGTCCGGATTCTCCGAGCGGCCGGCGGCGCGGCGGTCGCCGATCTCTTCCAGGTCGTGCTTTGCGTCGGGATGCTCGCGCACGTTGCGCAACGTCGAAACGATCAGCTCGACCGCGAATTCCTTCATCGCCTCGGCATGCGGCGCGGCGAGGTCGGTTTCCTCCACCAGCCGCACAAGCGATTGCTCGAGCCTGCCCAATTCCTTCATCCCCTGGCCGCGCGCCAGCCTATGGGCCAGCGCATGGATGAGCAGAGGTGCGAATGCCGAATAGGCATGCATGCGGGTCTCGTCGATGCGTTCCGGATGAAGCATATGCAGGGACATCGGTGCCTCCGTGAAAACGTCGTCCTGCCTGTCTGGCCCGCCGACTTGGGCCAACTGGCCTCCGCTAGGGGAACTGAGGGGCGGGAAAGAGGTTCCATCCGAAAGGCGATGCCGGTCGACCGCGAAGAGAGAGCCGACAGGCGCGGAGCCGGTCGGTCATGGCGGCTGCCAAAGCCGGGTCCGGTCGGTCCGGATCGGACTGAAGTCCTATCTTTGCTGCTAAAAGGCCGAGCCGCGCAACCATGGTCGGGGTTGCGAGTTATCGCTCGGCTGCCGATAAAGCCCCCTCAATCGGCAGCTGATTTGGGTGCCGCCAGTTCTCCGTACTGGCCGGCACCCATTGGCTATCCGGCGAGCGCATCGAGGCAAAGTGTGACCCTATCTTCAGTCAGGCCAGACCAGCGGGAGGCCACGAGCCCGCCCGCTAACGACAATCGTTCTTCCGGGACGGCCGATCGGTCGATACTCGACCTTCTTCCCGACGAGGACGTGGCCGACATCGCCAGGCGGGCGGAGAATCTGGGCGTTGCCGTGGTGATCGCGATCGCGTTTTGCTTCATCGCCGCGCCGGTTGTTTATGTCGGCCTGGCATACTTTCCGTAGCGACAGCGGCGGCGCAACGGCGCGCAACAAGCGGCGAGCTGCCTAGAATTTCACGATCTGCGACGTGGCCGGAATACGGACGGCGTAGCGCATGCCGTTTTCCCCGAATTGACGTTCGACGCTGGCGTTGAGGTCGTAGGCGAGGCTCCGCGTCAGAAGCTCGGTGCCGAAGCCGTTGCGCTTCGGTCTGGTATCGCTCGGCGTCTGGCCGGATTCGACCCATTCGAGCGAGAGCGCCGCACAGTCGCTGTCGGGCGCCTTGTCCAATGTCCAGCGCACCGCGATATGTCCGTCCGGCACCGACAGAGCACCGTATTTCAGCGCATTGGTCGTCAGCTCATGCAGGGCAAGGCCGATTGTTTCGGCGGCCTTGGCGGCCAGTTGCACCGGCGGGCCGGCGATCGACAGTTGCTCGCCTTCCCTTGCCGAGGCGGCAAAAAGCGTATCGGCGACCAGCCCTTCCAGGTCGAGACCCGCGGTCGGGTCGCGGGTGACCGCGGCCTGAACGCGAGCGAAGGCCGCGATGCGGCCGTCGAGATGCATGCCGAGTTCCTCGGCCGTCTCGCTGGATTCGGCGCTTCGGCGCGCGATCGCCCTGATGACGGAAAGCGTGTTGCGCACACGGTGCTGCAGTTCGGCAAGCAGGAATTTCTGGTGCTCCTGGGCATCCTTCAAAGGCGTTATGTCGTGGCCCACGCCGCCGATCCGGTCGATTTCGCCGTTCGCGTTGCGCATCGGGAAGTCGGTGTTGCGCAACCAGCGTATCTGCCCGTCGACGGGACGCCTGATACGGTATTCGAAGGCGACGCGCTTGCCCTCGATCACGTTGCGGATGTTGGCCATGGCCACGTCGCGATCCTCCGGCAGGATCAGCTCCATCCAGGATGTGAAATTGTCTCCCGCCAGCGCGTCTTGCCGGCTGATGCCGTATATCTTGTCGAAGCCCCGGCTGAGGAAAGTCCACTGGAGGTCGGCGGCGCTGCGGATCCATAGCACGTCGAGCGAGGCGTCGGCGAACTGCTGGAGCCTTTCCTCGGTTTCGCCGAGCGCGGCTTCGGCGGTGGCCCGGTCTTGCGCTTCCCGGTGGCGCGAAATGATAATCGCCGCCGCCCGGGTGATCACGGCGGCGAATTCGTGGTCGAGCGGCGTCGCCTCGCGCGGCTTGCCGAAATACATGGCGAAGGTGCCGACCACCTTTCCTGTCGATGTCTCGATCGGGAAGGACCACACCGCACGGTAGGCATATTGCTCGGCAAGCCACAGCCATGGCCCCCAGCGCGGCTCCTTGACGACGTCGGCGGTGATGACCGGGTTTCCATTGTGGACGGCGAGGCCGCAGGCCAGCGAATCCGACGCGATCCTGAACCCGTCGACGCACAGCGCATAGGGCTCCGGCATTCCCACGACATGCCGCAGCTCGGTGCCTTCGGCGTTCGCGACGTAGAAGGCGCAGCGCATGTCGCCGCCGATCTGCGCGAGCGCGGTGGCGACGAGGAAGCCGAGCGACTGGGCAAGCGGCGCGCCGTTGATGGCGGCCAGGAAGGCATCCTTCTGGCCGGCAAGCCAGGCGACGCGGTCATGCAGCGCGATCTCGGTGTGGGCGCGCTCGACCGCTTCCCAGGTGCGCTCGCCGACATCCGTCACCAGCGAGATTTCATCCGGCGTCCAACGGCGCGGCAGTTTGGAATGGATGAAGAAAGCGGCGGTCAGGCGCCCGTCCTTGACGATCGGATGGGCAATCGCGGCCCGCGCGTCGATTACGGACCAGATCCGCTCGTAGTTCTCGCGCGACACCCCGGCGTCGGTCAGCGCGTCCTCGATGACGGCCAGCTTTCCGACGCGCAGGGCCTGCATGAAGAAAGCCCCGGAATCCGTGACCCGATAGGTGCCGACGACCGATGCCACGCCTTCGCGGGTCCAGTCGCGCGCAACCACCATATGCTCGTCGTCCGGCAGCATTTCCCCATAGGCCGCGCGCTCAACGCCGAGTTGCTCGCCCAGCAGGCGGCTTGCGGTCTCCTGGATGGCGATGGCGTTGGTGAGCGGCCGCAGGCTATCGCTGAGCCGCAGCAGGAAGGCATGCCGCGCCTCGCTTTCGCGAAGCGCGTTCTCCATCCGCACCCGGCCCGTGGTCTCGATAGTGGAAGCCAGGAAGCCGTTGGTTTCGCCCTCGTCGTCGTGCAGCGGCGTCAGGCTGAAGGTGAACCACCCCTCGGGCTGGTCGGGGCGCCAGGGCATCGAGAAGCGCTGGTCGGTCACGACTTGCGGCTGCCCCCGCATCACTCTGTCGACAAGGGGCTCCAGCACCGGCCACTGGTCCTTGAACGCCGTCCGGAACGGGACGCCCAGCACCGGCGGTCGCCGGCCGTGCACCAGATCGTCATAGGCGTCGTTGTGGATCATCACCAGGTCGCCGCCGGCCACGACATACATCGCCTGGTGCGATGCGAGGATGAGATCGACCAGCCCCTTCAGGCGCTGCGGCCAGGCCTCGATCGGGCCGAGCGACGTCGCTTCCCAGTCGTGCTCGCGCACGCGCCGCGCCATCGCGCCGTCTCCCGGCGGCCATGCGGTCGTGTGTGGCGCCGTCCTATTCATTGGCGTCCAGATGCGCTCCTTCTCGTTCGAGATGCAGGTAGTTCGGATTGAACAGGCCCGTCCGCATCAGCCGGGGCAGGTCGGGTATGGTCAGCATCCGGTTGGTGAGGTTGATGAGCCTCATGTTGCGGAGCTCCTGCAGCGTCCGGTTGACATGGACGGTCGACATGCCGGTCGCGTCGGCGAGCTCGGTCTGGGTGACCGGGAAATGACAGCTCTTGCCGCGGGTCAGCCCGGCGGCCTGCAGTCGCAGGAAGATCTCGCAGAAAAGATGCGCGACGCGTTCGAGCGCATCGCGCTGGCCGAGGTTGACGGTCCACTCGCGCTGGATGGCGATCGTCACCAGCGAATCCCACCACAGCGCCTGGGCGATCCGCGCGTGCCCGTCGAGGATGGTCTCGAAGGCGTGCCGCGTGATCTCCGCCACCGTCACCCCGCCGATGCTGGCGATCGAGTGATCTATCTCGCGCAGGATGAAGACATTGAGGTCGCACAAATCTCCCGGCAGGAAGAAGCCGACGATCTGCCGGCGGCCGTCTTCCAGGTGCTTGTAGCGGCATGCCCAGCCATCGAGCATGAGATTGATGGCCTTCGGCTTTTCGCCCTCGGCCACGATATGCTCATGCGCGCCAAGCTTGCGCACCCGCTCGGCCGCGGCCCTGGCTAGAACGTCCTTGTCGTTGCTTGACAGATGTACGAAGTGTTCCAGTTTTTTGATGAGTGCGTCGGGCATCGGTCGCCTTTGGGTCGCTGATACAAGCGATAGCCTTTTCGCGCGATACAGGTCTTCACATATGTTAGTTTCAAATCCGGGCCAGTGGCATAATCGGGTATTTTCCTCGGAAGGCCACCTCATGCCCCAACTCGACGAGAGCGATACGCCGACAATTCTCGTGGTCGAGGATGAGTATTTCATCGCCAGCGAGATAAGGTTGGCGCTCGAAAACCTCGGCGCGCGCGTGCTCGGCCCGGTCAGCGGGCTGGAGCAGGCCCTGCAGGTTCTGGATCAATCTCGGCCTGACAGCGCTATCCTCGACATCAACCTGCGCGGCGAGATGGCGTTTCCGCTCGCCGCCGAGTTGAAGGCGCGCGGCATCCCCTTCCTATTCGCGACGGGCTATGACGGGCCTGCTATTCCGGAAAGCTTTGGCGATGTTCAGCGCTGGGAAAAACCGTTCGACGCCAGAAGGCTGGCGGCTGCTTCCCTGGCGATCTCGAAAGCGTGAAGAGCACGGGTGGAACATTAACATATGTTAACCGTTGGGCGCGCGAAGGGGAGTCGCCTCATGGCCGACGACCGACCGCATGCGTCACTGGACGCCGTCGTGAAGCGCCTTGTCGAGGAAGCCGGCATCAGCGAAGCGGAGGCGCTCGAGCTCGTCTATCTGCTAGGCCTCAACTGGAGCTCGCTGGTGCGGGAGGCAAGGGTGTTGCGGGCGGCGAGCGAAAACCGGCGCTGACGATCCGGCTTCACGGATGACGTCAAGGGCAGGGCGATATTTTTCCAGCTTCTTAACAATCTTAATAGCGGGGCATGCCGGCCGCCCGCCATTGTCGGGTCGAGGGTAGCAAGGAGGAGGCTGTGCCCGTGATCAATATGCCTGCAAGAAGCCTGACCCGCATCATCGACCACTATGTCGAATCCCGCAAAAGCCCCGACTGGCCGATTTCGACGGCCCAGGCAGTGACCGCCATCCGCTGCGTTCTGCCGCAATGCACGCTCTCCGACCGCCAACTCGAAGACATGATCGCAAGTGCTGCGATTGCCAGGCATCGCAACCTGGCCTTCGACCTGCCGCCGCCCCTGGCGGTACCCGAACTGGCCGGGCTGTGATCCGGGTCGCCGGCGCTCAGCTCCAGCTGGAGTCGAGCGTCAGCGATGCCTCGAAGACCTGCTCGCTCTCCTCGTTGCGCACGCGCACGGTGATCCTCAGATGGTCGCCGCCCGGCATCTCGTCACGCGCGACGTCCTGAAGGATGCGCAACGCCTCCATGCCGGCGCGCTCGCGGGTGGGCAGAAGCTGCCCCTCGCTGTCCAACTGGCTGTGTTCGGTGTTGTAGACATCGAAGTAGAACCGTTCCATTCGCGAGAGCACCCAGGCAACCTAGACGTTCAATTCATGACGGCGTTCCTGGTTCCAAGCGGCTGATCCGCGAAGGAAATCCATCCCCGGTGTAACCGCGCCGTCGTGCGGCGCGTGCAACCAGCACACGGCCTGCGACGTTGAGCGTCGAACGCGGAAGTCGGAACCTCGATGCTTGAATCGCTTTACCTCAACCTCGGCCAGCACGATGCCCTCTCCGAAGCGGAGAAGGCGTTGCTTGCCGACGCGATGTCGATCGAGAAACACTTCGGCGTCGGCGAGGATATCGTCGCGGAAGGTTCGCGCCCTGGCTACAGCACGCTGATCCTCGACGG
Source organism: Mesorhizobium sp. (assembly GCF_024509055.1). Taxonomy (GTDB): domain Bacteria; phylum Pseudomonadota; class Alphaproteobacteria; order Rhizobiales; family Rhizobiaceae; genus Mesorhizobium. Next base: position 7,117 of record NZ_JANINM010000368.1, read on the forward strand.
GCTCGCCGCGCGCTACAAGGTGCTGGAGGACGGCGGGCGGCAGTTCACCTCGCTCCAGGTGCCGGGCGATTTCGTCGATCTGCACGCCTTCCTGCTGAAAACCATGGACCACGGCATCATCGCGCTCTCGCCCTGCCACATCGTGGCTGCCGACCATGCGAAGCTGCGCGCGATCACCGAGCAGGCGCCGCACCTGACCCGGCTGCTTTGGCTGGACACCCTGGTCGACGGCGCCATCCATCGCGAATGGATCGTCGCCATGGGCCGTCGCTCCAAGACCTCGCACCTGGCGCATCTGCTGTGCGAGCTGTTCGTCCGGCTGCAGGTCGTGAAGCGGACCAACGGCATGAGCTTCCGGCTGCCGCTGTCGCAGGCCGAGCTTGCCGACGTGCTCGGCCTGTCGGTCGTCCACATGAACCGCGTCATCGGCGCGCTGCGCGGTCTCGGCGCGATCGGCTGGGTGCAGCACATGGTCACCATCCTCGACTGGGACCGGCTGGTCGGCATTGCCGAGTTCGACCCGACCTATCTCAGCATGAACCGCGAGCCGAGGTGATCCGCCCCGCGGCTCCGCTTAGCTCCGCGGGGCGTTGCCGTCCTCCCACAACTCGTCGAGCATGGTGAGCGCGGCGCTTGGATCGGAGCGCTTCAACAGGCCTTGCTCGGCCGCGACCTTCCTGAACGCCGCGAAGGCGACGGCCGGGCGGCAGATGCCGTTCACAGCGTCATCCACCAGCGCGACCGCCTGGAGATAGGCGGGCGCGTCCTTGTTCTTCCAGGTGCCGCCGAGCGCCTTCCTGGCCTCGGCGATAGAGGTGACCACCATCGTGCCGCCGTTGACGAAGCGGATGGTCAGGGGCAGGAACCGGCTCATGCGCGTCTCACCATCCCAGCCATTCGCGCGTGCGCAAGGCCAGCCCGAGGAAGGGCGCGGCGGTCAGCGGCGCGGCCGATAAGACAAAAAGAGGGTTGCTCGTCCGAAAGGATTTCATGGTTGCCACCAAAAGATTGGGATCGCCGTAAACGACCAAGTCGCCGGCTGGTTGCACGGGAAATGATTGGTTGATCAGTTACATATTGCTGGCCGGCCGGATCGGCGGCGCGGGCCTGTGCGGTGGTCGCGGGCGCGTCTTCACCGGCACGCCGGCCAGCGAGGCGCGGATCGGCCTCGCGGGGATGACGGGGATCGTCGCGACAGCGGCGCGCCGGCGACGGAAAGCGGCCGTCAGCCTCTCGATCATGTTGTGAACGTCCATGGGACTCCTCCTGAAGAGTCCCCCCAATTGGGTGATCCCTAACACCCCGGCGCCGCCGTTGGCATTTAACTTTGATGTATGGCCGCGCGTGTCCCGATGTGTCCGGGCCAACCTTTTGCGCCGGCACGCGTTGTCCTCTGATGAGACTGGTCAGCCACGAGGAGGATCCGATGAGGAAAGCACTGCTTGGCGCAGCGATTGTGCTCGCGTCCGCGCTGCCAGCCACGGCCCAGACCGGCAACCAGCCGGAAAACCCGAAGATCGAGAATTGCGAGGTCAAACCGGACGCGGCGAAGAAGGACAATGGCGGGCAGCAGGACGCCCAGTCCGACAATCTCTCCGGCAGCCTGGCGCCTTGCGGCGGCGTGTTGAAGCCGCCGCCGACCGGCGACCGGAACGCCACCCAGCCGCCGGCCAATGGCAGCGACATGCCGGTGATCAAGCCCGGCCAGGTGCCGCCCCAGACCGCCAAATAGAGGGCCGCGCGCATCTTGGCCCACCCGTTCGCCGGGAACTGAAGTCATCATCGGCGTGTTGTGGAACCGGGCGGCGGGCCGCCCACGACTATCCGGCCCCCGCCTTCGGGTCCAATAGGCCCGATTTGCCCGCCCGGTTCCTGGCTCCCGGGCGGGCCTTTTCAAACGGAAACAGGGCCGCGGGAACATTCGCGCGTGCACCGTATTTTGTCTTTGCGGGCCGCGTCAGCCGGACCTGGTGGCAAAGAGAACAGGGTTGGTTTCTCCGGCTTCACACCCTGGCCAACGAAAAGGCAGCCGAGCTCTTGTCCCACCCGGCCCGCTCGCATCGGGCGTGGGTGCACTGAATGGCAAAGGGTCGGGAAGCCTGGGTTCTGCTGAAGGAAAGCGTGAAAGGCTATGTGGCCGACAATGCGCTGAGCCACGGCGCGGCGATGGCTTTCTACGCCACAACCTCGCTGGCGCCGATCCTGCTGATCGTTGTGGCGATCGCCGGTCTCGTTGTCGGCAACGATGCCGCCCAGGTCGCGCTTTCGGCGGAGATTTCGGGCGTTATGGGGTCGCAGAGCGCCGATCTGCTCAAGGCGACGATCGAGACCGCCTCGCACCGCTGGTCGGGCACGCTTGCAACGCTCATAGGGCTGGTGACGCTCTTCGTCACCGCCTCGGGCGTGTTCGGCGAGATGCAGCAGTCGCTGAACGAGATCTGGAAGGTCAAGCCCAACGGCGTTTCGCTGACACGGCTGGTGCGGGCGCGGGCGGCGAGCCTCGGCCTCGTCGCGGCACTGGGCTTCCTGCTCCTGGTGTCGCTGGCGGCAAGCACCGCGATCTCGGCGCTGGGCGAGTTGATCAACCGGCGCCTGCCGTTCGGCGAGCTGATCGTCAGCGCCGTCAACACGGCGGTCTCCTTCGCGCTGATCGCGCTGCTCTTCGCCGCCATCTACAAGGTCCTGCCGGACCGCGCGCTGAAATGGCGCGACGTCGCCATCGGCTCGCTGGTCACCGCGCTGCTCTTCACCGTCGGCAAGTCGCTGATCGGCTGGTACATCGGCACCAGCGCCATCGCCACCTCCTATGGCGCTGCCGGCGCGCTGATGGTGGTGCTGGTGTGGGTCTACTACTCGGCCCAGATATTTCTCTTCGGCGCCGAGATCACCCGCGCCTACTCGGTCCGGCGGGGCAGCCGGCGAGACCTTGCGCCGGTGGTCGCCGCGGCAAATGCGAACACGAAGGGCACCGGCGGGGCGGTTGCTGCCAGGAAAGGCTCGGGCGGGCCCGTTACCGCGACAAGCCCGACCGCTCCGGCCAATGAGGTGGCCGCCTGGATACTCATCAGCAGCCTGATCACGTCCCTGCTTGGCCAGTTGTGGCGGCGGCGGGCATAGTCTGATCTTCCCCGGTACTGGATCTCCCTCGCGGCGGCGAGCCCCGGGAACGCGACTCCCGGGGCTCGGGGAAGCGCGGGATGAGGGACGTCCCGGCTTCCGCTGGCGCAATCCCGGGAAATCACCCGGCGGTATCCGCCCGGACTTGCGGCCACTCTTAAACGCGGCCCGGGAGGATGGCCGGCGTTTGCCGCTGGGGATTGCGACCCGTGAAACCGTCCTTCAGGCTGCCTCGGCAGCGACGTTGACGGCTGACTCGGCAAGCACGGTCAGCGCCGCGTCCGTTTCTTTTTCCTCGGTCAGCGTCCGGTCGAGCAGGTCGACCGCATCGGCAAGCCCGAGCTCCTGCGCCCAGGTCTTCAGCGTCCCGTAGCGCGAAATCTCGTAATGCTCGACCGCCTGCGCGGCCGCGAGCAGGCCGGCATCGAGCGAAGCCGAACCCTTATAGTCCTCCATGATTTCGGCCCCTTCCTCGGTGATGCCCATGATAGCGGCACAGGTCTTGCCCACCGGTTTCTTGTCGATGACCTTGAAGACTTCCTCGAGCCGGGCGACATGCTCCTCGGTCTGGACGCGGTGTTTTTCGAATGCCGACTTCAAGGCTTCGTCCTGCGCTGCTTTCGCCATTTTCGGCAAGGTTGCGAGTATCTTCTTCTCGGCGAAGTAGATGTCCTTCAGCGTGTCGTGGAAGAGGTTGTCGAGGCCTTTGCTAGCGGGGGTTTTGCTCGTCGCCATATTGGGATTCTCCGATGGGTTGATCATCACCAACCGTGGCGGCACCGACTTGTTCCGGAGAGAATTTTCGCGGCAAAGGGGCCAGAAATGAACAATTGTTATTGACCGGCAAAGGCGGTCTGCAAGCAGGCAAGGCCGAACTGCCTTCCGGAGCCCATCGGCAATGTCATTTGTTAATGTGACTGGCCGAAAGCGGGGCTAGGTGGGTGTCTGCCCCTGTGCTGTCCAAGCCGCGGGGGCACGGCCCGGCCCGCAAATCCTGTGTCACCATGATAAGCGGCCGGGCCACCTCTTGTTCCGCTGCCTTCGGCGCGCGCCTGGCAACGGTCGGTGCTTGCCGGACCGGGCGTCATCAAAGTGACATCACGCCGACGCAAATTAGGGGTGTCTAATCCTCCCCGATTGGCTCTTGTTCCCGTGACCTCTCTGCCCGGCGCGTTCCCGGGCATTCTTTTAAGTCGCGGCTGCTCGCGTTCCTCGCATCGATCACGGATCGGTTAGCAAGAATATTACGCGATTTCTGGCTTTGGCTACCAAGATGAAAGTCAGGATTTCCTGGAAATGATCGAGAATTTCCTTCTTAGCCGCTGACTCCGGCAGCGCATTTATCTCCTCATTGAATGATGAGGCGCGCTTGCTTAGAGCGGCCAGAATGTCGTCTTGCTCAGCTTCCAGGGAAAATAGTCGCTGCTGGCGCGCTCGAAAACTGGAGCCCTGCAACAGCTCGTCCTGTACCGCGTCTCTGGCCATTCTGCCCTCCCACTCGAGACAGGCGCCTCCGGGATGGAAAGCATACGCCTCGATCGGCCAGGTGGCGATGAAATCGGGGGTGAAGCAGGACGCGCCCTGAACCGAGGGGCCCAATCCTCCCGATTGGCCCTTGTTCCCGTGACCTCTGAGCCCGGCGCGTGCCCGGGCTTTGCTTCACGCCGCGGCTACCTCGAGCTTGGCCCTTATCGAGTCGACGGCCTTCGCGATGGCATCGGCGGCTTGCTGGTCCAGCGCGATATCCAGCAGGCCTTCGGTGGTCCGGATCGAAAGGATGCCAAGAGCACCCTCGTGATCCTCGACGGTGCTGACGTGAAACTCGGTCGGCACGAAAGGCGCGGCCTTGTCCTTGGGCGTCATCGTTCACCTGTGTTGTCGCAAGCGAACAATCGCGCAATCTGCCCCGGTGTTCAATCGGGCTTAGGTCCGTGCCCTTCATGGGCCGTCTCGTAAGGGAAGGCCGGCTACCCCGGTCCGTCTCAGCGCGGCTCGCGCGCCATGCTGAGATAAGTCGGGTCGAACTCGGCGATATCCTGCAGCTTGTGCCAGTCGAGGATCGTTACGGTGTGGTTCGCCCAGGAGATGACCCCGCTGTTGCGCAGCGCGCTGATGACGCGGTTCATATGCACCACCGAAAGCCCCAGCACGTCGGCAAGCTCGGCCTGGGAAACGGGCAAATGGAAGCTCATGCCGTTGGTCCTCCTGACCACCTGCAGCCGCACGAAGAGCTCGCACAGCAGATGCGCCAGATGCGAGACCTTCGAGCGCCGTCCCATGGCGACGATCCACTCGCGGTGGATGGCGCCGTCGACCAGCGTATCCAGCCACAGCAGCCTGGTCAGGTGCGGCGCCTTCTCGGTGATGCTGCGCAGCTTCGAATGGTCGGCGATGATGACATGGCAGGGCGAAAGCGCCGTGATGCCGTGGTCCATTGTCTTCAGCAGGAAGGCGTAGAGATCGACGAAATCGCCCGGAAGATGCAGCGACGTGATCTGCCGGCCGCCATCGGCCAGCACCTTGTAGCGGGCCGCCAGCCCGTCGAGGATCAGTGTGCTGTGGGTTAGCCGCGATCCCGATGACACGATGTCCTGGCCGACGGCAAAATCCCTCTCGGCGGACATCAGCCCTCCGAGCAGCGCTTTCTCTTCGTCGGACAAGGAATCGTGCTGGCCGAGATTCAGGAAAAGGGATTCGAGCATTCAAAAATTTCCATGAGCGGGCAAGGGACCCGGTCTCAGGGCTTCAGGACAGGCGTGCCTGACGAGGTATGGGGTTGTTCATCCGTGCGCGCTAACATTTGATAGTCGGGCGCTTTTTCCCCCGGCCAATTGCCGTTGGTCCGGCGATCGACGGCAGGCGACCTTGCCGTGTCGCCTGCCCGGAATGCGACGCGCCAGGGCGCGCCGGGAGCGTCGCGACCTCGAGCCGAATCTCGATAATCCCCCCGGTGCAATGCGGGGCGAGCATGTCGGCTTTATTGACAAGGGATCATCGCGAGGCGGCGGATTTCATCGCCGGCGGCTATCGCCACGAACAGGACGACAGCGGCCTGGAGGCGATAGAGAAGGCCGCCGACCGGGTGCTGGAAGAGACCGGCATCCGCTTCCAGGACGATCCGGAGACCATCGAAATCCTGAAGCAGGCGGGCGGCGCGGCGACCGGCGACATCGCGCGGCTGGATGGCGCCGAGCTGCGCCGCATCGTGCGCCGGCATGCGCCCGGTCGCTTCCTGCTGCGCGGCAGGAAACCCGCGCGCGACACGCTGGTGGGCAGCGAGGACGCGGCCATCTTCGCGCCCATATACGGCGCGCCGAACGTGCTGCTCGAGGACGGAAAGCGGGTGGCCGGCAGCCGCAAGATCTATGGCGATCTGGTCGCCGCCGCCCATGCTAGCCCGGCGCTCGCCAACACCGGGCAGATGATCTGTGTCATGGAGGATGTCGCCGAAGCCGCGCGTCCCCTGGAAATGCTGCTGGCGCATCTGACCCTTTCGGACAAGCCCTGCATGGGCAGCATCGCCTCGCCGTCGACGGCCGAGGAGATCATCGACCTGACGGCGGCGGCTATCGACCGTCCGGCGCGCGCCGGCGAATGCAACCTTCTCCACCTGATCAATGCCACGCCGCCGCTCACCTATTGGCCGAACCCGCTGAAATGCCTGCGGGCGATCGCGCTGAAGGGCGAGGCGAGCATGGTCTCGTCCTACATGATGATGGGCGCAACGGCTCCGGTCACGGTCGCCGGGGCCGTCATCCAGGGCTATGCCGAGGTGCTGGCCGGCCTCGCGCTGGCGCAGCTGTGGCGGCCCGGCGCGCCGGTGGTCATGGGCATCCTCGGCTATCCGTTCGACATGCGCCGCATGTTGCCGAACTTCGGCGACCCGGCCTCGCAGCTTGTCCAGTTCTGCGCCGCCGGGCTCGGCAGGCGGCTCGGCGTTCCGGTGAGGGCGGACGGCGCGATCACCTCGGCCAAGGTCGACGACGCGCAATCCGGCGCCGAAGGGGGCAGGGTGGTTGCGGCGGCGGTGGCCTCGGGATCGCATTTCATCCTGCATGCCGCCGGCTGGCTCGAGCAGGGGCGCACTGTGTCGGTGCCGAAGTTCCGCCGCGATGCCAATGCGCTCGCCGCCATGCTGGGTGCGCAATCGGTCGAATGCGAGCCGCCGGCGCGCCTGGACAGCGCGGTCGAGAGAGAAATACGCGCCAGGCTTTCCGCCTGGGGCTAGAACGTCACATGGCTGCCAGAGCGTTTGTATTCCTGGAATTGCCTAGCGTTTCTGCTTTCCGCCTTCCAACGCCTCGAGGGCCGGTGTCTCCTGCGCCTCGCGTATCAGCCGCAGTGCCTCGTCGGGCGCGAGCCCGCATTTGCGGGCGAAATAGATTGCTTCCGACGCCTCCGCGCTGGAGGCGGTTTCGATAGCCGTTGGCGGCGGTCTGGATCTTATCTTGGTCATCGGCCTTCCACGCCGAATCGATTATTCGGCTAATGATATCATGTTTGCGGGGTGATCAAAGTTTCATATCAGGCAAGGCGGCTTTGTGCACCAGCTTTCCGCTATGCCAAGTCAGGCGAGCAGGCCTGTCTGGCAGATGCAGCTGACGGAGAGCAGCAGCATCCTAGTTGCAGCTGATCGCCGGGAGCGACCATCAGGACTCCATGGCGGCTTGGAGACGAAGGTAGTGCCTCGATTGAAACATTGGCGGCATGTAACATGAGTAAGTGCGCCACACTGACAGCTGTGGCATGGTCTTCCAGATGGCGCATATCAAAGACACCCAAAGACTGGTCCATCGTATTCGCGAAGCGCAGCGCCGCGCCGCCAGGCACGCCGAAGAAACCAACCAGCTCGTGCAGGAAAGTCGGCGGTTGATCCAGCAGTCACGCGACATCCTTAGCCGCGCGCAAGTTATCGGGATTAATCCCCTGGACGTTCGGGCGGCCAGGCGCTTTTCCCAGGGTCCGCCAGCAGGCCCGCGCCTGACGGCATCGGCGCCACGGGGGCCGTCTTCTCGCATAAGCACATGAGACGGTGGCGGCGCTTATGTTTCATCAGCGCTTGCCCTTCGTCTTGGCCTTCGCAGGCTTTGCCTCTTGCTGCTGCGCAAGCCGTGCCGCCTTGAGGCGGGCGGTCTTTGCAGCCCTCGCGGCGGCTTCGTCATCGATTATCGAACGTGCTGCCTGCGTCGTGGCGTCGCCCTTGTTTTCGAGCTTTGATTTGAACACTGCACCATCCTCTAGCCGAACAATTCCGAGTATTTCTCAATCGAGAGAAACGTCTTGCGGACCACTTCGGGGCCCAATCGCTCATCCACAAATAGATAGTGAGAATCCTTGAAAAGACCAACGAGGCTGTGCGAACCTCGCATCTTGCGACGATCCCGCGAAGTCAGTTGCCCGCGAATTCAGTTGCTTGACGCGGAACCGAAGCACCCTATGTCCAGCCTATCGCCGGTAACCATGCCCTGGACACCATTGGCGGCTGAGAGACGACGAAGCGCTCCCGTCTGAGAACGGAGAGCGATATGCTGCGAGAGAAGATTTTCCCGCGCCCCTTGCACACCAGCTTTCAGGAGCAGCTCATCCACGGGAGCCGGCTCGCTATAAACCGTTCCTACGAACTGCTGCACCGGACAGAGCATTTGGTGCGGCCTGGACTGCCCATCGTCCCGACGCGGGTTTCCGTCAAGGATCGCGGGCCTGCCTCTCGGTTTCCCTGGTCTCGATAGCGCGATCATGCCCGTGGTCTGTTCCGGGGCCGTGGTTCTTGCAGGACAACGCAAGCCAACATCGGAAAAGGGCGCTGCCGCAAGGCAACGCCCTCCGCCTTAAAGGCTGTGGAAGCAGTGGGGCTTACCAGCCCTGCCGGCCATACCAGTCGTCGATGTCGCGCCGGGCGCGGTCCTTCTCGATGCCGTAGCGTTCCTGGATCTTGCCTTCGAGCTGGTCGCGCTTGCCGGCGATGCGGTCGAGGTCGTCATCGGTGAGCTTGCCCCACTGTTCCTTGACCTTGCCTTTCATCTGCTTCCAGTTTCCTTCGACGCGGTTCCAATCCATGGGTCATCTCCTGCGTTGGATACGAAAGCGAAACGGACGCCCAAGGCGGAAGTTCCGGTCGATGGGCGACGCGATGCCGACGACCTGGTTCCGGGTGTCCGTCGATGCGTCGGCCCCTTGGGAAAACCAAGGATCGGGCCGGAACAATTAGCCGCTGCTGATGTTCCTATAGCTGTGGCGCGCAACTCGCTCCCCAGGGAAGGGCGCCACCAAGCCGGGTTCTCCAACCCGTACGAGCCCGCCCCGGCGGTCCCCGAGGCGGGCTCTTCAACAGGATTTCGTGGAGACAATGTTCCAGCAAGCAGCGAAGATTGCCGAAGAGCCCATCGCGGCCAGAAGGACAAGAACGGCAGACCTTACATCGAACATCTGAGGCGTGTGGCCGAGGCGGTCGAGACCATCGACGAAAAGACCGTCGCCTATCTGCACGACGTCGTCGAGAAAGGCGAGGGCTGGACGCTGGCGCGGCTGGAGGCGGCTGGCTTCAGCCGCCGGATCGTCGCGGCTGTCAGTGCCTTGACCAGAAGGCTGGACGACAGCGAGCAGGGTTTCATCTGCCGCGCCGCCTCGAACCCGCTGGCGAGGCCTGTCAAGGAAGCGGACCTGAAGGACAATCTCTGGCAGGCGCATCAGGCAGGCGTGGCGCCAACCAGCTACGAGACAGGACTTCGCCTTCTGGACAACATGGCCATCCGCCGCTGACGCGTGCACTTCAGGCAGTCCGGACCCGGCAAGGTTTCAGGCGCCCGATTTGAGCGCCTTTGCCTCTCGAACGAGCGAACTCCAATTCAGGCCGATGAGAAGGACGAGTTCGAGCGCCTGGGCTTCGGTGATGCCGGTTTCTTCGACAAGCCGCTTCACGAAATCTTCGAAGGTGGGGTTCTCTTGCTCGGACATTTGGCGTTTCCCGTTCCACGGGATCAACGCAACGTCAGATTGAGAGGTTCCTTGAGGCGATAGCTGTTTGCGCGTTATTCCTCGAGTTGCAGCATCTCGACTGGAACGCCAGGCGTCGTCCTCTCATCCAGTATTCTTTCGAGGTCGTTGCGATTGTCACGGTCGCAGAGATCGGGCATGTCCAGCGCCGTCAGCGTCCGCTCGTCGAACTCGATCGGCGCGCCATAGATCTGCGCCACCTGCATCACCAGGGTCTCAATGTCCTCGCGGGCGAAGTTGTGCTCGATGTTCTCGAGCCTGATCGCCTCCGACAACCCGACAATGTCGACGATGCCATTTTCCCGCAGGGCCTGCTGGACCTTGCAGTGGGCATCGTCCCGCAATCGATCGGAAAATCCTATAAGCATTCGGAAAACCTCCCTTTCGCGAAGGTTTATCCCTCTTCAGCCACCATGCGCCCGCCGCGTGCGAATAGCAATACACAAAAGTTAAAAATATTAAATAAATCAACTAGTTAGTATAGATCATCAAATGTGGTTTCGCCGCATCATGGGCATCGTTAGCGTAAGGCTCCGTTGTCGCATCAGCCATTCTTGACGTTTTATGTCGTAAACCCTATTTCTACTCACAGTGAGACACATACTCATTCGTGGCATTTCACTGTCTTTGAGGGAGGCTGAAGTGGCGGAGTTGGAAAGGCCGCAGCGCTTGCAGATCATGCTCACCGAGGATGAGCTGACTGCTCTGGAAAACTGGCGTTTCGACAAGCGCATGCCGAGCCGCTCGGCCGCCGTGCGCGAATTGCTGCGCCGGGGTCTGGCGGCCGAGGGTTTCCTGACCGCCGGGTCCGGCGTGAAGTCGCAGGATTTCGGGGTGCTGTCGCCGGAAAGCAAGTCCGACATCAACCCCGATGGGTCCAAGGCCAGATGATGTTTCCCCTTGCCCCGGTCGTTGCCTTCGACCGCGCTTGCTCTAATTAGCCCCCATGACGAATTCGGGGGGACCCATCCGCCAAGACGCCAGTGCCGACGCACGCCTCGCGGCGATCGTCGATTCCTCCTATGACGCCATCGTCGGCAAGGATCTGAACAGCGTCATCACCAGCTGGAACCGCGCCGCCGAGCGCATGTTCGGCTACAGCGCCGAGGAGGCGATCGGCCAGTCGATCCTGATGCTGATCCCCGAGCATCTGCAAAGCGAGGAGACCGAGATCATCGGCCGCATCCGCAGGGGCGAGGGCATAGCCGGCCATGAGACGACGCGCCGGCGCAAGGACGGCTCGCTGATCGCCGTGTCGCTGACCGTCTCGCCGATCCGCAACAGCGAGGGCGAGATCGTCGGCGCCTCCAAGATCGCCCGTGACATCACCGCCGCCAAGGAGAGCGAGCGCCGCATCCGGCTCCTGATGCGCGAGGTGAACCATCGCGTGAAGAACCAGTTCGCGGTCATCCTGTCGATGGTCAGGGAAACCAGCAAGCGCTCGACCGGTCCCGGCGAATTCGAGGAAATGATCCGCGCCCGCATCATGGCGCTGTCGCGCTCGCACGATCTTCTTGTCACATCGGAGTGGGCGGGAGCCAGCCTGTTCGACCTCATCCAGGAGCATCTGAAGCCGTTCGCCCACGAGGAGCGCATCTCGCTCTCCGGCCCGCTGCTGACGCTGCAGTCGAACGCCGTGCAGAATCTCGGCATGGCCTTCCACGAACTCGGCACCAACTCGTCCAAATATGGCGCGCTGGCCAGCGAGGGCGGCCGCGTCGAGATCACCTGGAAAGTCGAGAGCGGACTTCAGGCGCAGCGCCTGTTCCAGCTCATGTGGCACGAGACATCGCCCGCGCGGGCCGACGCCCCGCCGCCGGAGACGGCGCGCAAGGGCTTCGGCACGGTCGTGCTGCAGCGCGTGGCGCCGCAGTCGTTGGGCGGCACCTCCAGCCTGGAGCGCTCTCCCGGCGAGGTGAGATGGGCGCTGACGGCGCCGCTGGAGGCAATCATCGTGCCGCAGCTCGGCGCCGAGAACGACGGCGACTTCAGCGTTTGAGGCGACTGGCCGGGAAGCTTTCCCATAGACGCAGGTGGGGACGGGCAGGGTGGCGCGCAAGTTTGCCACGGTGCCCTCCTTGCAGGCTATCGAAACGTAATTACATCAATGGGTAAGCGTGCGCACGCACGCGACTGCAGTTGCTTTGGTCAAGCTTCAACTATGGAGGTTGTCATGGCAAGCAAACTGATGGAAGGAAGACGGGGCCAGGACTGGGTCAATCTCATCCTGGCGATCTGCCTGTTCATCTCCCCCTGGGTCATCGGATTCGTTGGTGTGATGGCACCCGCGTGGAACGCCTGGATCGTGGGCGTCCTCCTCGGGGCGCTGGCGCTCGCCGCGATTTCGGTGTTCGCCGAGTGGGAGGAATGGGTCAATCTCGTCCTCGGGCTCTGGCTGATCGTGTCGCCCTGGCTGTTGCACTTCACAGCCGAGACGCACGCCATGGCCACGCATGTCGTTCTCGGCGTGCTGGTGGTCGCGGCATCGGCCTGGGCCGTCTGGGACGTCCGTCATCCGCACGCGCATGCGTGAGCGGTGATTGACCGGGGGCCCGCCGCGATGAGCGGCGAGCTCCTTTAATTCAGAAGGACAAGAAGCGCGGCGGACGTAGCTGTCCTTACGCGACGCGCAGGGGCATCGGGCTGAACGGCGGCAGCGGCGACTTCACGCAATTGCTGCAACCGGAAACGTTTTCGTGCATTCTTGGGAATGGCCTCGATGTTCCACCCCGACACGCCTGCCAAATGCTGCTCCTATTGCGGCGGCCGCGACCATGATTTCGAGGAATGCCCGAAGCGCAAGGTCGATGCCGAGCGAGAGCAGGAGACCGCGCGCCAAGACCTGAATCCCGAGCAGGAAAGGTTTGCCGCGGATTGAGCGTCGCGAGGGCGTTTTTGATGGCGTTAGCCAAGTAGAGAAGTTAATTCCACTTATAATATAAAATTTTTTAGTCGTAACATCTGGTGCGGCGTACGCCGGCTATCCACATCAATTGCGTCCTGCCATCGCCGTTGCTGCGGTGCAGGCATGGCAACCGATGGGGTAATCAATGACCGAAATTGAGGGTAACACGAACCGCCGGCGGGGCGGGGCGGCGATCGGCTCGTGGCCGATCGGTTCCGGGCTGGCGACGCTTGGCGTCGTGGCCGTGGCCGCCCTTGCGGTTATGAACTCGTGGTACACGATCGACCAGGGCGATCGCGGCGTGCTGTTGACCAACGGCGCGCTGAGCGCGGTGGTCGATCCCGGGCTGCATTTCAAGCTGCCTTTCCTCCAGCGCGTCGAGAAGATCAGCCTGCGCCAGCAGGTGCTGCGGTGGGGCTGCGAGAGTGGCAACGACTGCGGCAACGCACCGGCCATGCAGGCCTACTCGCGCGACCAGCAGCCGGCGGACATGCGTGTCACGGTGAACTTCCACGTGCCTGCGGCGGAAGTGAGCAACGTCTACACCAATTACGGCTCGGTCGACGCGCTGGCCGACCGCGTCATCGCCCGCAAGGCGCCGCAACAGGTCAAGACCGTGTTCGGCCAATATGACGCGGTCTCCGTCATCCAGAATCGCGCCGGCTTCAACAAGGACGTCGCCGCGGCGATCGCCGCCGTCACCGACGGCCCGGTGACGATCGACAGCGTGCAGGTGGAAAACATCGACTTCTCCGCCGCCTACGAGCAGGCGGTGGAAGCCAGGATGACGGCGCAGGTCGAAGTGCAGAAGCAGGAGCAGAACCTGCAGCAGGAAAAGATCAAGGCCGACATCGCCGTCACCCAGGCCAGGGGCCGCGCCGACAGCGTGAAGGCCGAGGCCGACGCCAGCGCCTACAAGACCAAGGTCGAGGGCGAGGCCGCCGCCGACGCCATCAAGGCGCGCGCCGGAGCGCTGGCCAACAATCCGCTGCTGGTCGAACTGACCAAGGCCGAGCGCTGGAACGGCGAACTGCCGACATCGATGATCCCTGGCTCGACCGTGCCGTTCCTCGAGATCGGCACGCAGGCGGCGGCATCGCACTGAGGCGCTGAGGCATATGCCGGCGATTGGGGCGAGGCCTGCGTGACAGCTAATCTCCCCCCTCGTGGGGGAGATGGCCGGCAGGCCAGAGGGGGGCGCGAAGGATCACTGCGCCTGTGCATTTCCCTCCACCGCGAACCTTGCGCGTCGCGGTGCTCATAATCGAAAAGCTGGCGGGACAGCGCCCCCCTCTGTCCTGCCGGACATCTCCCCCACAAGGGGGGAGATTGGCAGCTTCGGCGCTGTGCCGCCATCGTTCAAACCCTCGTCAGGCCAATCTCCCGACTTTTTCTGGGATGGTCGAGGAACGGCGTCGATCCGGTCTATAGTCGCCATTGGGGGTGGCCGGGTGGCGGATGTTGTCTCGATCGCAGTAAGTGCGGAGCCTGCCGGGCGCGTCTCGGCGGGACGCCTGCGGCTCTGCGCCTTCGTCGCGATCGCCGCGTTCATGATCGCCGGTCCGGCCACCTCGCAGATCTTCGGCGTGCAAACCCCATTCCTGCGCTCCTGGACCATGTTCAGCGCGATCGGGATCGGCGTGATCGACGCTTCCTTCGAGATCCGCCGGCCCGACGGCACGCTTGCCCCGCTCGACCGGTTCGAGATGCTTGGCGCCCCTCGCGACGGCAGGCTGAAGTGGGTCCAGAGCAGCGAGGATTTGGACTCCATCATCAAGCAGCTCTGCGCGGCCGCCGGGCAGGGCGCCGACATCCGCGTTCGCGCGCGCCAGGGCACGCGCGGCGGCTGGCAGATCATCCATACCGATGCCGCAAATGCCTGCGCCGGCTGACGCCATCGCCGATTGGTCCGGATGGGCCGTGATGCGCGCCTTGGCGGCGCGGTTCGTCGGCTGGGCGGCCTATTCGGAAGGTTCCTCGCGTTCGTCCGCGTTGATCCGCATCGGCCTGGCAATGCTGTTCTGGTCCCGTTGGGCAGGCGAGTTGCTGGCCTACATCGATCAATCGCCGACCGGTCTTTTTCTCACGGCCAACTTCTTCGTCGCGACAGCGCTGCTCTTTGTCGGCTACCACAGCCGCGTCGCCGCTGTCTGGGCCGGCGCGGTCGGCATGGCGATGTACTATTATTTCGGCTTCCAGCTCGGTCGCGAGCCGTGGACCCACCACCATACCTATCTGCTGGCAGTCGCGGCGCTGCTGATCGCGCTCACCCCTTGCGGCCGCTCCTATTCGCTGGACCGCTATCTGGCGGTGGTGCGCGCCGAGCGCGCCGGTCTTCCGCCGCCAGCGGAGCGCGGCAATCTCTGGGGGCTGCGGCTGATCGTGGTGCAGCTCTCGGTGCTCTATTTCTTCGCCGCCTTCGACAAGACGAACCA
This sequence comes from Mesorhizobium sp., assembly GCF_024509055.1. Taxonomy (GTDB): domain Bacteria; phylum Pseudomonadota; class Alphaproteobacteria; order Rhizobiales; family Rhizobiaceae; genus Mesorhizobium. Next base: position 22,567 of record NZ_JANINM010000368.1, read on the forward strand.
CGCTTTCCTGAGCGGCGCGCGCATCGAGCAGATATTCCTCTGGTATTACGCGGGTTCGGACTATCCGGCGATCCCCGGCTTTGCCTGGGCGGCCACGGCCGTGTCCCTTGCCGTGGTGGCGCTCGAATACAGCCTTGCTTTCGGCCTGCCGTTTCGCCGCACAAGGCGCTACTTGGTCCTGCCGGGCCTGGCTTTTCACGCCATCATCTATGTGACGCTGCCGGTCTACACCTTCAGCGCCACCATGGCGTTGCTCTACCTTGCCTATTTCGACGCCGGTGACGTCGACCGCGTCATAGCCCGGCTCCAGGGGACCGGATTGAGAGAGGAAATTCCGTGAAGCGTGGTTTGTTGTTTCCCGGCGCCGGAACCCTGGTGGTCGCGGCGGCACTCGGTTCGGCCATGGTCTGCGGCGCGGCCCGCGCCGGCAGCGCCCAGGATTACTACCCCGCGCGCGCATGGGGTTCCCTCAGCGGCGGCCAGATGAACACGTCGCTTCTCGTGTTCCGCGACCTCAACAGGAACGGCGTCTACGACATGGGCGACCGGCCGATGTCGCGTGTGGCCGTGGAACTCGACAAACCTGACGGCGAGACCATCATGCGGCTGACCAATTCCGGCGGCTTCGCCAATTTCCGCATGTCGGTCAGTCAGCGCGATCTCGAGGTCGTCGAGCCCGGGCATTACAAGTTCAAGGTGGTGCCTCCGCCAGGTTTTTCCGTCACCACTGGCAACGCCTCGCAGGAGAGCGACTATGTCGTTTCGCCCGGGGCGCCGGGCGACATGATCGCGCTCAGCACGACGCACCCGGTCGGGCTCGCGGCGGATCTGACGATCAGCGGAGCGGTCGCCGCCGGGGCGCGCGTTTCCCTAATAGGGCCGGATGGCGTCACCGCCGCCGCCAAAGTGGGGCAGGATGGGCGTTTCAGCGTCCCCGTGGCGCCCGGCGAATGGCTGGTTGATCTTTCGGCCAATGGGGTGAAGGAGAGGCGCAAGGTCGTGGCCGGCGCGGCGCCGATCGTGCTCTCGGCGTTTTCAGGCAAGGCCGGACCCGCCGGGGAACCGCTGCCCAACCAGCATGTCGTCGGCTTCGACGACCTGATGACGATGCCTGGCGTGGCCGAGATTCCGTCCGGCTATGGCGGGCTCGACTGGTACAATCTCGTTGCCATGCACCAGCGCTTCACCGACGGCTCGGGCTACGTCAACACCACCATGTCGGGTGAATTCATCGCCTATAACAGCTCAGGCCATCCCGCACAGGTGTCCAGCGACAAGCCGTTCGATTTCACGGGCGCCTATTTCGGCGCCGGCTGGGACGACGCTGAAGGCGAGACGCTCATTCTGAAGGCGTGGCGGGGCGACCAGCCGGTATATGAGGATCAACTGGTGCTGTCGGCGAACGGGCCGGTCTACTTTGCGGCGGATTACAGGCACATCACGCGGCTCGAGATCCGCACGCAGCACTACTGGCAGGTCGCGATCGACGATTTCGCCTACCGCACCGGCCAATAGTCAAGCGGCCTCAGCAAGAGCTTCGCCAGGACGATCCGCAAGAACGCGAGCCGCCGTCCGAATGGCTGGGGGAGGCGTTGTGATGTCCGCCGCCGGTTCCGCCATTACCGCCGGTTCCACCCGTGCCGCCGGTTCCACCTGTGCCGCCAGTTCCACCGGTGCCGCCCGTGCCACCGGTGCCGCCCGTTCCGCCGGTGCCGCCCGTGCCGCCGGTCCCACCCGTTCCACCGGTCCCACCCGTTCCACCGGTTCCACCCGTGCCACCCGTTCCGCCGGTGCCGCCCGTGCCACCGGTTCCACCGGTCCCGCCCGTGCCACCGGTGCCGCCCGTGCCACCAGTTCCGCCCGTGCCGCCAGTGCCACCAGTTCCGCCGGTTCCACCAGTGCCGCCAGTTCCGCCGCCGCCATTGCCGCCTGTTCCGCCAGTTCCACCGGTCCCACCACCGCCACCGTTGCCGCCGGTTCCACCAGTTCCGCCCGTTCCGCCGCCACCCCCACCGCCATTGCCGCCATTTCCACCGGTACCGCCAGTTCCGCCGGTTCCACCATTACCCCCGTTGCCACCGTTCCCGCCGTTGCCCAGGGCCAGAAGAGCGCGCTTGGCCTCCTGCAACCGGGCTTTCGCATCCGTGGACTGGTGAAATCCGTCTTGCGGCTCTGGCAGGACTGAAGCCGCGCGAGCCGCCATGGCCGTCGGCAGCAGCATGGTCGACGCAACCAGCGCGGCGGCCAGACTGTTCCTCGGCAAGATGCGGCTCGCGCTCCTCGCGCTTGTCATGAATGCGAAGAACCGCAAGCGCCCGGCCGACACCTGTCCGGCACGCTCCGCGCCCGTTCCGATCGAGATGAATTCTGCCACCAGCTTAACCCCCCGCGCACCGCCTTATAGACCGGTTCGGCCCCCGTTCTTCGACCGTGCCAGAAATAGTCTGGACTCGACGCCGCGCTTGTGCAGGGAGACCTTCGACGTGCCGCATCGGTCGGCCGACGCGTTGTTGCGACGCGGCCGCGAACGGCGACGCGTGTTCGACCAGGTTGACACTTCAGGCGGGAAGCTTGCGGGGCTGTCTCGACCCGGGGGTCAAAGATATAACCGGTTAATGCTTGCGGCAGCACGGAATTGCTCCGCTCAACCTATGGTTAAAACGCCTCAAGTCCTTGCGCTGCATGGGTTTGAACGGGCTTTATTGTTTTGCGTAAGTATTTTCTGGTTAAGAAAACGCTAATTTCCTATTGACGCCGTTCACGAGCCGTAACATCGTTGTGAGGTCGAAGAACGACGGGGGGTAGACACTGAATGGCGGGGTAGACCCCTTTGTGTGGACGAGTAAGGGGAAATATCATGACGAAGCTTATGAGCATTATTACGCAGTTCCGTGATGACGAAAACGGAGCGGCGATGGTCGAATATTCCATCCTCATCGGTATCATCGCCGGCGCCGCGATACTCGCGATCGTTGCGATCGGTGGATGGGTCAGCGGCCGTTTCACGGGCCTCTGCGGTATCTTGAACGGCAAGGGCGCGACGGGAACCGCAGGCACGTTCGGCAAGTGTGACGCCACCGGCGGCACCGGCTCCTGATAGCCCGCAGGCTCGGGTCGCAAAGGCTCGAGCCAACACCGAGCGAGAAACGAAATGACAAAACTCATGGACACGGCGCGGCGCTTTCGCGACGACGAAGAAGGCGCCGCAATGGTGGAATACTCGATCCTGATCGGGATCATTGCTGGTGCGGCCATCCTTGCCATCGTGGCAATTGGCGGCTGGGTGAGCGGTCGGTTTACCGGCCTCTGCAGCGTCATGGGCGGCGCGGCAGTGGTGAAAGCTACGGGCGGCGCTTGCGATGCTAGTGCCGGGACCGGCAGCTAACACGGAGACAAATACACGCCTCCGTCATTGAACCCGATGAGACGTGTATTGAGAGGGCCGGCGCTTCGTCACGCCGGCCCTCTTTCGCTTTAATGCTCCGCCTAGGTGAGTGCCGAAGCTAGATCGGCGAGGTCCTGAGTCGTCGGTCGTTTCGTGGCGCCTCAATAGTCGGCGACCTACCTCGCCACATGCCCCGCCGCGTCGGCAAACGAGATATCGCTCTTGATCTCGCGCATCGCCATCGAGGTGACGGTGCGGCGCACGCCGGGAAGGCGGCTGAGCTCGACGCGCAGCATGCGGTCGAGCGCCATCATGTCGACGGTGACGATCTGCAGCAGATAGTCGGCCTCGCCGGTGGTGGCGTAGCAGCGGCGGATCAGCGGGTGTTTCTTCACCGACGCCTCGAAGGCGTCCGACACCTCGAAGTCGATCGACACCTGGATGAAGGCCTCG
>NZ_JANINM010000369.1 GCF_024509055.1 Mesorhizobium sp.
CCTTGGCGACGACCGATTCGAACGGCTTGTAGGCTTCCTTGGCGAGCTCGGCATAGAGGTTGCCGATCTTGCTGGCCTCGGCCACGAAGCTCTCGTAGCTCTGCTTGGCGTAGTCGGTCTGGACCTCGATGGCCTTCTCGATCGACTTGGCGGCGAACAGCTTCTCTACTGCGGCGTTGCCGGCCTCGAAGCTCTTCTTGGTGTACTCGCCGGCTTCGGTGGCGATCGCCTGCGCGCCCTTGGCGAGCGAGGCAAAGCTCTTCAGCCCGGTGTCGGCAAATTCCTTGCCGTATTTCGCGAAGTCCTCATAGGTCTGGGTCATTTCATACTTCCCTTGGTTGAAACGCCCTTTAGCCCCGGGCGCCCTTGTGCAATGCACCTCAATATATTGTGCGCTGCACAAAAGTCAAGGTTTCCCTTGCCTGGCAAGGCGTCCAGCGGCGGCAAAGCCTAAGAATCGAATAAACAAAAGCTCAAATCGCCGAAAAATGGTGAACGCGGCGGTTACCATAAACGGATTGGTAACGCTGGCCTTGATAGTTTGGCCGGAAGCGAGGCAGGCACTCCCTTAGCCGCCTCCGGGGCAACGAAAATTCAGGGTAAGTAGCGGTGCGTCAGGCGTTGTCGGGATTCGTCTCCAAATCCTCATTCTCATTTTTCAAGGCAATCATGATCGCCGCGCTCGCGGTGACGGTTGTCGCGGCCGACGTGGCTTCCGCCTTGGCCGCCAAGTCGGCGGCCATCGTCATCGATGCCAAGACTGGCAAGGTGCTCTACTCGGCTGACGCGAACGGTCGCCGCTATCCCGCCTCGCTCACCAAGATGATGACGCTCTACCTCACCTTCGAAGCGCTGGCGAAAGGCCGGATCAGCAAGAACACGCCGGTGCCGTTTTCGGCTCGCGCGGCCTCGGAGCCGCCGACCAAGCTCGGCGTGCGCGCCGGCGGTTCGGTCCCGGTCGAGACCGCCATTCTGTCGATGGTGACTAAGTCGGCCAACGATTCCGCGACCGCGCTGGGCGAATTGCTCGGCGGCAGCGAAGACAATTTCGCCCGCATGATGACGGCGAAGGCACGCCAACTTGGCATGAACGGCACCGTCTTCCGCAACGCCAACGGCCTTCCCGACCCGGGTCAGTTCACCACCGCTCACGATATGGCGATGCTTGGCATCGCGCTGCGTGAACATTTCCCGCAATACTACCCGTATTTTTCGCAGCGCTCATTCCTCTATGGTCGTCAGCGCATCAACGGCCACAATCGCCTGCTCGGCCGCATCAAGGGTGTCGACGGCATCAAGACCGGCTACACGCGCGCCTCCGGCTTCAACCTCGTCTCCTCCGTCGCCGACGGCGACCGTCGCCTCGTCGCGGTCGTGATGGGCGGCACATCCGGCGGCAGCCGCGACAATCAAATGGCCTCGCTGATCCATACCTATCTGCCGCGCGCTTCCACGCGTGGCGGTGGCAATCTGATCGCCAAGGGTGGCGACACTCCGATGAAGGCCCTGGCGAAGGTCTTCCTGCCGAAGCATGACGCACCGACCCCGGACGAAAAACCGGCTGCCAATGACGATGCCGTTGCGTCGAACGATGACGACACCCAGGTCGCCGACGCGAATGCCGCGGACGAGGACGTCGCCGAGGAAACCAAGCCGGTGATCCAGGTGAAGAAGGTGAAGACGGTAGCCGTGGCTGCAATGGCCCCTGCTCCGGCGCCGCAGGAAACCCCTTCCCAGACCGTCGCCGCCTACGCCGCCGAGCCGGCTGCCGCGGCAGCGCCGGCAATCGATCCGGTCAAGACATCGTCCGTGCCGTCGGGATGGGCCGTGCAGGTCGCCTCCTCGCCCACGCAGTCCGGAGCCCAGGCCCTCCTGGACAAGACCAGCAAGCAGGCCCCGAAAGTGCTGGCCGATGCCTCCGGCTTCACGGTCGCCTTCGACAATGACGGCGTCACCTACTACCGCGCCCGCTTCGGCGGCTTCGGCTCAAAGGACGCCGCCTGGAAGGCCTGCGATGCCCTGAAGCGAAAGAAGATCTCGTGCTACGCCGTCCAGCAGTAAGCGGCGTTCGAAGCTCCCCGGAAAAGTTCTGCGTCGAAGGAGACTAGTCGTGATTGGAGAGCAAGACGTCCTTGGCTTCATTGATCCGCGCCGCCAGGACAGACGTGCCGCCGACGTCAGCGTGCAGGCGCTGCATCAGGCGGCGGTGCGCCTTGCGGATATCCGCCGCGGCAGCCCCCGCTTCAAGACCAAGGATCTTGTAGGCCTCCTCCTTAGTCATGGCGCCCGCACCTGGCGCAACACCCAGCCCTTCGCGACTGTCCGGCTGCGCGTCCTTGCGCCAGGTGGGAAATCGGCCGTCAAGATACGTCTCTAGCAGCTGACGGCTTTCGGGATCGGAGCGCAGCTCGCCATAGAGCTGCTGCAGGTCCGTGGCCCCCATCGCGCCCAGCATCTTGCCCTCATAGCGGCCGGCAAGGACAAGACCCTCGAGCTTGCCGCTGTCATGGTCGAGCTCCATTTCAAGCGCCGCCGTGCGCACGGTCGAGCGTATGGTCGCACCGGTCTTCGCCGTCGGCCGTCTGGTTCGCACCCAGCCATACCCGACCATCGCCGCGACCAGCAGCAGGCCGCCGATGAGGCTGTGGCCAATGATCAACATGGGAGCGCCGACCAGGCCGAGCAGCGCCGGCCCGATCGTCCTCAGGCCGCTCGCCATCCTTGCGGGATCGGTTTGCACGAAGAGTGTGGCGGCGCCGAAAAGCACCACAAGCACCGCTGCCAATGCGATGATCACGCCCATCGGTTCGCGTCGCCTTCCGGATGATTGTGCATCAAATCAGGATGGGGTGTCGGTCGGCGGCTTGCAAGCCCCCAGGCCGCGCGAGCCGAAGGTCCAGCAAAGGAGCAACAGCTGAGGCGGGCGTTACAGCAGGCCGAGTTCGGCGAGCTCGAGCCGCAGCTTCGGCGGCATTTCGGCCAGCGCCGCCCTGCCCTTGCCGAGATCGGCGGGAGCATCTGAAGGCTTGAGATAGCGCCAGCCCTGGAAGGCGCGGCGCGGTTGCCAGTCGGTGCGCACGACCTGCGGATCGAGCACCAGATGGCAACGCCCGATACCCTCGCCGTCGACGAACGGCCGGATCTCCGTGATCAACTGCCGGCACTGCACGCTGCCCTTGATCACCCAGTAAAGCGAACCGCCATCGGTGATCTCGTCGCCGCGCGTCGGCACCATGCGGGTGGTGTGCCAGTGTTCGGCCGGCTCGCCGGCCCGGCGCCGCTCGTCGAGACGGAATGCGATCCATTCCTCCAGATCCTCGACGCTGTCGCAGCCGACGCAAAGCTTTAGAAGATTGAGAGCCATGCTCCAAGATTTAGCCAGCCAGTGCGGACCGTCAACGCCCGCGGCGACTTCTCCACAGGGCCAGCCCCGGACTGTTGGTAAGACCTCAGCATTCCACGACGTTGACCGCTAGACCGCCGAGGCTGGTCTCCTTGTACTTCTCGTTCATGTCGAGCCCGGTCTGGCGCATGGTCTCGATCGCGGCGTCGAGCGGCACGAAATGCGTGCCGTCGCCCTTGATGGCCAAAGAAGCGGCGGTCACCGCTTTGACCGCACCAAGGGCGTTGCGCTCAATGCACGGCACCTGCACAAGGCCGCCGACGGGATCGCAGGTCATGCCCAGATGATGTTCGAGTGCGATCTCAGCGGCGTTCTCGACCTGCTCAGGCGTGCCGCCCATGACAGCGCAGAGGCCGGCGGCAGCCATCGCCGAGGCGGATCCCACCTCGCCCTGGCAACCGACCTCGGCGCCTGAGATCGAAGCGTTGGACTTGATGATGCCGCCGACCGCGGCTGCGGTCAGCAGGAAATCGCGGATGCTCGGCTGGTCAGCCTCCGGATGGAAATGCAGCCAGTAGCGCAGCACGGCCGGCAGCGTGCCCGCGGCGCCGTTGGTCGGTGCCGTGACGACGCGACCGCCGGCGGCATTCTCTTCGTTGACCGCCATGGCGTAGATCGAAAGCCAGTCGTTGGCGAGCAGCGGATTGGGTCGGTTCTGCTGCCACTGCTCCTGCAGCTTGTCGTGTAGCTGGCGAGCACGGCGGCGCACCTTCAGGCCGCCCGGCATGATGCCGTCCTGCGACAGGCCGCGGTCGATGCAGCCCTTCATCGCACCCCATATCGCGTCGAGGCCGGCATCCAGCTCCTCGCGCGACATGTGCTTTTCCTCGTTGGCGCGCTTCATCTCGGCGATTGATAGCCCGCTCTTGGCCGCCATCGACAGCATCTCGACGGCATTCTTGAAGGGATATGGCACTTTCTTGCCTTCGGTCGTCACCGACCCCTTGGCCTTCATGCGCTGCAGCTCTTCCTCGGAGACGACGAAGCCGCCCCCGATCGAATAGTAGATGCGCTTGAGCAGCAGCCGGTCGGATGCGTCATAGGCGTAGAAGGCCATGCCGTTGGCGTGCCCGGTCAGCGGCGTCTTGCGATCGAGCACAAGGTCCTTGGCCGGATCGAAGCGATAGCTTGGATGTCCGGGCGGCGAAATACGCTTGTCGGCCGCGATGCGGGCAACGATACCGTCGGCCTCGTCCGGATCGACCGTCTGTGGCGACTCGCCGGCCAACCCCAGCACGACCGCGCGGTCCGAGCCGTGGCCGATGCCGGTATAGGCGAGCGAGCCATGCAGGCTGGCGCCGATGCGGTCGACATTGACGCCGGCCGGTCGCGGCCAGTCGCCGGCGAGGATCTCGTCCAGGAAACGACGCGCGGCCGTCATCGGCCCCATCGTGTGCGAGCTCGATGGTCCGATGCCGATCTTGAAGAGGTCGAAAACCGAAAGGAACACGCGCTGTCGTCTCCTGAAGCCCTACCGAAACTCTACATATAGGAATTGCCGCGATGTTTCCGCTGTTTTGCGGACCGCGTCGCAGCGTGAGCCGACCTTGTTTGCTCCGCCAGCGACATCGCCCGATGTCGGGCCGTCGAAGCGCCCGCTTTGCCTGTGGTAGAAGGAAGGCATGGGCGATTCCTTGCATCTTTCGATGGCCGACCTGGCGGCGTTGGCCTTCTTCCTTGTGGTATGGGTGCTGCACACGCTGGCCTCGGACGGCAAGCTGGTCCGCCGCGTTTCGCTCACCACGGCAATGAACGCCCAGCGCGAGGCCTGGATGCGCAACATGGCCGAGCGCGAGATCCGAATCGTCGAAACCGCCATCATGAACGGCCTGCAACAAGGCACGGCCTTCTTCGCCTCCAGTTCGCTGATCGCGCTCGGCGGCTGCTTTGCCCTGCTCGGCGCGTCCGACCGTGTGCTCCAGGTGTTGGCCGGCCTGCCGTTCGGCGCGGCCGCCTCGCGCGAATCCTTCCAGATCAAGGTATTCGGCCTCGTGCTGATCCTGGCCTTCGCCTTCTTCAAGTTCGGCTGGGCCTACCGGCTGTTCAACTACTGCTCGATCCTGATCGGCGCGGTGCCTACCCAGCATGGCGAAGCTTCGCGCAATCCGGTCAGCGAAACCGCGGTGTGGCGGGCGACGCGGATGAACGTGCTCGCCGGCAAGCACTTTAACTCCGGCCTGCGCGCCGTCTTCTTCTCGATCGGCTATCTCGGCTGGTTCGTCGACCCGGTCGTGTTCGTGGTTTCGACGCTCGTGCTCCTGGCGGTACTGGTGCGCCGGCAATTCTTCTCCGCGGCGCGCCAGGCTGTGATCGGTCAGCCGCCCGGTCCGGGGAAGGGCTGATCGATACGCCCGGCCAGCCAGTAGGCCACGAGTCCCGTCCATTCCTTGGCCGCCACTGTGGTCGTTTCAAGCGCATCTAGCGGATTGTCGGCGAACAGGCTGACGCCTTCCTTGCCGGACGTGCGATAATCGACCGGCCAAGGAACGGTCGCGAACCCAACTTTGTCAAAGAGCGCCTTGGCGCGCGGCATGTGAAAAGCCGATGTCACCAGGAGCCAGGTTTCACCGGGTTTCGGCGATACCAGCGCCCTTGTGAAGGCGGCATTCTCGTAGGTGTTGCGGGATTTGTTTTCCAGGATCAATCGATCGGGCGCCACGCCAAGCGCGGTCAGAAGGCGCTGCGCCGTGGCGGCGTCGCCCTCGCCTTCGAGAACGAGTTCGCCAGAGCCTCCGGAAACCACAACTTTCGCTTCGGGATAGCGTCGGGCCAGCACCGCCGTCTCGACGAAACGATCACCGGCGGTGCTCAACTCGTAGCCGCCGCGCACCAAATTGATCTGCCCTTCCATGCCGCCGCCAAGTACGACAATGCCGGCAACATGATCCGGTGCCGATGGACGTGGGAAGCGCTCTTCCAGTGGACTGATGATGATTGCGCCGAATGATGTCCAGGTAGAGACCGCGAGGATCAGGAAGGCGAGCACGCCGCCTGTGCCCGCGAGCCGCCGCCGGCCGAACGACGCCGCCGAGAGGCCGGCGAGCAGCAGGAATATCGCCAGGTTGAGCGGCTGGCTGAAGAACCAGAAGACCTTGGAAAGAACGAAGAACATCCCTTACCCCGTTCAGCTGAGGGACGATTCTACCACCATTTTTCCGGCTGAAATGTGCCCGCCGCCTGCTCGATGACATGCCCGGTCTGGAACAGGGTCTCCTCGTCGAACGGCCGGCCGATGAGCTGCAGGCCGAGCGGCAGGCCCTTGCCATCGAGGCCGGCGGGCACGGAAATGCCCGGAAGGCCGGCCATGTTCACCGTCACCGTGAAGACGTCGTTGAGGTACATCTTCACCGGGTCGGAGGCCATGTCCTCGTCGGCGATGCCGAAGGCGGCCGAAGGCGTTGCCGGTGTCAGGATGACGTCGACGCCCGCTGCAAAGACGTTCTCGAAGTCGCGCTTGATCAGCGTGCGCACCTTCTGCGCTTGCAGGTAGTAGGCGTCGTAATAGCCGGCCGACAACACGTAGGTGCCGATCATGATGCGGCGTTTGACCTCGCGGCCGAAGCCGGCGGCCCGCGACTTCTCGTACATGTCGACGATGTCCTTGCCGGGGACGCGAAGGCCGTAGCGCACGCCGTCATAGCGGGCGAGGTTGGACGATGCTTCCGCAGGCGCCACGATGTAATAAGCCGGCAAAGCGTATTTGGTATGCGGCAGCGAGATGTCCACGATCTCGGCGCCGGCATCCTTCAGCCAGGCAATGCCCTTCTGCCACAGCGCCTCGATCTCTTCCGGCATGCCGTCGACGCGATACTCCTTCGGAATGCCGACCTTCATGCCCTTTATCGGCTTGCCGATCGCGGCTTCGTAGTCCGGCACCGGGCGATCGACCGAGGTCGTGTCCTTCGGATCGACCGAAGCCATCGACTTCAACAGGATCGCGGCGTCACGCACGTCGCGGGCAATCGGCCCGGCCTGGTCGAGCGAGGAGGCGAAAGCCACGACGCCCCAGCGCGAGCACCGTCCATAGGTCGGCTTGATGCCGACCGTGCCGGTCAGGGCGGCCGGCTGACGGATCGACCCGCCGGTGTCGGTTGCCGTGGCGCCGGCGCAAAGGAAAGCAGCAACGGACGCCGCGGAACCGCCGGACGAGCCGCCCGGCACAAGCTGGGCGTTGTCCAACGTACGCGCGGTCTTCGTTCCGCCGGCCGATACAAAACCGCCGTCACCCTGATGCGTCGTCGGCATCACCACCGTATCGAGGCGGGAGCGGCGCCAGGGATTGATGACCGGTCCATAATACGAAGTCTCGTTGGACGAGCCCATGGCGAACTCGTCCATGTTGAGCTTGCCAAGCATGACCGCGCCGTCCGCCCACAGGTTCGAGGTGACCGTGGACTCGTAACGCGGCTTGAAGCCGTCCAGCACATGGCTGCAGGCCTGGGTGTGGATGCCTTCGGTGGCGAACAGATCCTTAATGCCGAGCGGAATGCCTTCCAGCGCGCCACCTTCGCTTTTCACAAGCTTGGCGTCGGAGGCTTTCGCCATGTTGCGGGCCTTATCGGCGGTCACGGCGACATAGGCGTTGAGCACCGGATTGGCGCGCTCGATCGCCGAGAGATAGGCCTCGGTGATCTCGGCCGCGGTGATCTCCTTGCCACGCAGCTTGGCGCGGGCCTCGGAAATGGTGAGATGTGTGAGATCGCTCATCAGGCAAGGCTCTTTTCGTAAAACACCGACCACTCGGAGTCGGGATAATCCAGCACCGGTCCGCAACGCGAGAACCCGGCGCGCTCATAGACTGCCCAGGCGGCGGGATGGCGGTCGCCGGTTTCCAGAACCAGCCGCTTCAGCCCGTCCTGCCGCGCCAGCGCCTCGACCCGCTCGACGATCCGCGCTCCGATCTTCTGGCCGCGATGCGAGGGCCGTGTGTACATGCGCTTCACCTCGCCGACCGTGGCGTCGTGGCGCTTCAGTGCCCCGCAGCCGACGGCAAGGCCATTGTCGCGCGCGATGAACACGGTCGTGTCCTGGCCGGCCATCTGCTCCACGGTCAGGTGGTAGCAATGCTCCGGCGGCGTCAGCTCGAGGAGGGTCGCATTCAGCTCCGCAACCAGCGCGCGCACATCATCCTGCAACGGCGTCTCGACGGCGATCTCGACAGCCACGGCCTCCTACTCCACAACCTTCGGAACGAGGAAGAAGTTCTCTTCCGTGGCCGGCGCGTTGGCGACGATGTCGGCGGCCTTGTTGCCGTCAGTGACTGCGTCCTGCCGCTTCTTCATCTCCATCGGCGTGACGGAGGTCATCGGCTCGACGCCGGAGACGTCGACCTCGTTCAGTTGCTCGACGAAGCCGAGGATGGCGTTCAACTCGCCGGTCATGCGTTCGGCATCCTCCTCGCTCACGGCAATGCGGGCTAGGTGAGCGACACGCTTCACGGTCTTGAGATCAACGGACATGTTCTATCGCCTCGGGAAAACCAGTGCGGGCTATAGCGGCGCAACGCTTGAGGCGCAACATCGATCGTGCCGAATGGAACAGGCCTGCTGATAGCTTCCGGCGCCGGCTCGACGCTCGCGCTTTAGATCGTGATCGCCTTTCCAATCTCCGGTAGCGCTACGTTAACGCCCGACCCGTCCATGCCCGAGACGAATTTGTCGGCGGTCTGGTCGATCATCGGGAAGGTGCCGAAATGGCAGGGGACGACCGTGTCGAAGCCGAAGAACCGACGGCAGGCAAGCGCCGCCACGGCACCGCCCATGGTGAAGCGGTCGCCGATCGGCACGAGGCCGACCTGCGGCTCGTGCAACTCGTTGATCAGCGCCATGTCGGAGAAAATGTCGGTATCGCCCATGTGGTAGAGCGTCTTGTCCTCCGGGAAATGCAGGACCAGCCCGCCCGGATTTCCGAGATAGGTATTGGCGCCGCCGGCGCCGCCGAAAGAGGACGAGTGCAGCGCCTGGACGAAGGTGGTGGTGAACGGACCGCAATCGACGGTACCGCCGATATTGCCCGGGTTGATCGTCTTGTCGCTCACGCCCTGCCCGACGAGATACATGCAGATTTCGAAATTGGCGACCAGCATGGCGCCGCTCTTCTTCAGAACCTCGACCGCGCCGCTGACATGGTCGTTGTGGCCATGGGTCAGGAGAACGTGGGTCACTCCTTCCGCGGGCCCCTCCCAGCCGCCGGTCCAGGACGGATTGCCGATCAGATAGGGGTCGATGAGAATGGTGGCGTCCTTGGTCTCGACGCGGAATGCCGAATGTCCGTACCAGGTCAGTTTCATGATGGGCTTCCTCGATTTTTCCGTTGCCGGAGGATAGAACGCTGGCAACAAATTAAAAGTGGCGCAACGCTTCCCAACGTCAAAAGGAAGTGTGACGCCCGGATGTCAGGTGAGGCCGGTGGGCGTTATTTCAATCGAGGAATTGCCGGAACGGCTAGCTGGCGGCAGGACGCTGGCCGGCCTCGATCTCGGCGACAAGACGATCGGCGTTGCGGTTTCCGACCGCGGGCTGTCCTTCGCCCACCCGCGCCCGGTCATCCTGCGCAAGAAATTCTCGCTGGATGCGGCCGCGCTGCTGGCGCAGCTTGAGAAGGACAATGTCGGGGCCATCGCGCTCGGCCTCCCCGTCAACATGGACGGGACCGAAGGGCCACGCGCGCAAAAATCCCGCGCCTTCGCCCGCAACATGGCGACTTTGTCCGATCTGCCGTTCGTGCTTTGGGACGAAAGACTGTCCACGGTCGCGGCGGAACGCACACTGATAGAGATGGACTTCTCGCGCAGGAAGCGCGCCGGCAAGATCGATTCGGCCGCGGCCGCCTTTATTCTGCAGGGAGTCCTGGACCGGCTTCAGTCGCTCGGCTGAGCCGATCGGAACTGATCGGACCTTGCCGTCGCTGCCTGATCCATTCGGCGATCTGACGGCGGCGCCGGAATGCAATCAAACCCATGACCAGGAAAGTGTCGAACACACAGGCGCGAGCCACCATGCCTGGGATGATCGCCGGATCGACGCCAAGTATCTGGCCGTAGAGCTGGAAGACCAGGTCGTGCAGTTGCCGGCTAAGCATGACGTAGCCGAAATTGATGTCGTTGAGCGACAGGAAGAACCAGCCCCAGAACAGACCAGTCGGAATTGCCCAGAGTGCCAACAGGGTACGCATCAGCGTCGCCCCCCCGGTTTGGTTTCCGGTTGGCCGGAGATTCTGGAAAGCAGCGAACTGTGCGCGGCGCCCATCGCCATCCGATGGGCCGCGGCCCGCGCGTCGCCCTCATGCACAGTCACGGCGGCAAGCGAGGAGCGACGTTCGGCAAGCACGGCGACGTAGGAGGCAAGCAGCGCCGTCATCTGGATCGCGACCACCATGAACAGCCCGTTGATGCCCTGCGCGACTCCGCCGATGAGAACCAGGGACAGAAGAAACGAAGCGGATAAAAAGGCCGTCCGCACCACGGCATCGCCGCCATCCGGCCTCGCCGTGATGTTGAGCAGCGTTTCAACGAAGGCCCAGCAGAACAGCACCGCCACGATCAGCAATGCGACCGAGAGCGGTCCCACCACGACGGCGTGCTGAAGACCGGGGAAACCGCCGCCTTGAACGGAAACGCCAAGCACGCCGAGAGCCGCGGCGATGCCGCGATCGCCATCGATGCAGATGTAGGCCAGCAGAGCGAAAACGACCGCCCAGTGAAAGGCCAGGAATGAGGTCAGTACGTGGCGCATACGCTTCCCGATTGGCGGAGTCCGGGATAGGCCATGGTTAACCCTTCCCTACTCGAGTCAGAGAGTGGGCTTTGCGGTAGTTTCCTGCAATGGAAACCATTTGTTAAGGTTAACGGCCATCCACAGGCCAGCGATCGCCCGTATGGTGGCTGCGCTCAGGTAAGCGGCGGGTAGAGCGTGTCGATGATCATGCGCGCGTCATGGCGCGAATCGAGCATTCCATAAGTGGTGCGCCACTGGCCGCCGAGCCGGGTCTCGACGAAGGCGTCAGCGATCCGCCCTGCCCCCAGCCGGCGAAGTTCCGCCGCTGCCGCCGCCAGCGCGAGCTGCTCGGTGAGCAGGCGGGCCGACCCCTCGTCGGTCGACGCTACCTGCATCGCCGCCTTGAGCACGCCGATGGTGCCGCGGCCGCCGGCGCCGAGGTCGCGATCGATGCCAGCGAGCACTTCCTCGAACAGGCCGGGCGCTCGGCCGAGCACCCGCAGCACATCGAGGGCCATGACGTTGCCCGAGCCTTCCCAGATCGCATTCACCGGGGCCTCGCGGTAGTAACGGGCAAGAGGGGCTTCCTCGACGTAGCCATTGCCGCCGAGGCATTCCATGGCTTCATAGAGCAGCGCCGGCGCGATCTTACAGACCCAGTATTTGACTACGGGCGTCATGGCGCGGGCGAAGGCCGCCTCGCCTCGATCGCTCGCCGCCTCGTCGAAGGAGCGCGCCAGGCGGAACGACAGCGCCGTGGCTGCGGCGACGTCTAGCGCCATATCGGCAAGCACGCGCTGCATCAGCGGCTGGTCGATGAGACTGGCGCCGAAAACCTGGCGATGCCGCGTATGATGGACGGCTTCGGCCAGCCCCGCCCGCATGATCGCCGATGAGGCAACCGCGCAATCGAGCCGGGTCAGCGTCACCATGTCCATGATCGTCTTGATGCCGGCGCCGGGATCGCCAACCATCTCGCCTATGGCATTGACGAACTCAACTTCCGACGAGGCGTTTGAGCGATTGCCGAGCTTGTCCTTGAGCCGCTGGAAGCGGAAACCGTTGCCGGACCCGTCGCCGAGGATACGCGGCACGAGAAAGCAGGACAGTCCTTCCGAGGCCTGGGCCAGCACCAGGAAGGCATCCGACATTGGCGCCGACATGAACCATTTGTGCCCGGTGAGCCGATAGAAGCCGCTGCCGGTACGCTCGGCCTTGGTGAGATTGGCGCGCACGTCGGTGCCACCCTGCTTCTCGGTCATGCCCATGCCGAGTGTCAGCCCGGTCTTTTGCACCGGTGGCTTCTGGCTCTGGTCGTATTTGCGCGTCGTCACACGCGGCGCCCATTCGCGAAACAGCTTGGGACTCGCCATCAGCGCCGCCAGCGAGGCGCTGGTCATGGTGATCGGGCAGAGATGCCCCGTCTCGAGCTCGGCGGTCAGATAGAAGCGCGCCGCCCTCACCTGATGGCGACGGCCGATCTCGGCATCGCCATTTTCCCAGACCGACGAATGCAGACCACCGGCGATCGAGCGGCGCATCAGCGCGTGGTAGGCGGGGTGGAACTCGACCAGATCGATGCGCCGGCCCTGGCGGTCATGCGTCCTGAGTTTCGGCGTGTCGGTGTTGGCGAGGCGGGCAAGTTCCTGCGCCTCCTGGGTCATGGCGAACTTGCCGAGAGCGTCGAGATCCTTGCGCACCGGGTCGGAAAAACGCTCGGCAAGCTGGATGAGCAACGGATCGCCCCGCCACGCATTGCCGCCTGTCAACGGCGGCGGCTGGTTGATCACGTCGTCGGTCACGCCCAATCCTTCAGTTGGCAGGAGCGGTCCTTACCATCTCGGGGCCGCGGTCACGAATCCGAAGCCATCGCGCCTTATAGCCCAAGCCCTGCCGCGCGCGCGACGAAAATACCGGGGAGAACGCCCGCTATCCAAAGCTGGCGCTTGCGGCTTGCAAGACCGCACCCTATAGCAGCGCCTTGAGATGACCGACGCTTCGTCCCTGCCGCTCTTTCCTCACCGCCATCTTCTGGGCATCCGCGATCTTTCCCCCGCCGACATCGAGCTTTTGCTCGACCGCGCGGACCGTGCGGTGGCCATCTCGCGCCAACCTGAGAAGAAGACCTCGACGCTGCGCGGCCGCACCCAGATCAACCTGTTCTACGAGGCCTCTACCCGCACGCAATCGTCCTTCGAGCTGGCGGGGAAAAGGCTCGGCGCCGACGTCATGAACATGTCGGTGGCGAGTTCTTCGGTGAAGAAGGGCGAGACGCTGATCGACACGGCCATGACGCTCAACGCCATGCGGCCGGACATCCTGATCATCCGCCACCAGTCGGCGGGCGCCGCCGCGCTCCTGGCGCAGAAGGTCGGGTGTTCGGTGGTCAATGCAGGCGACGGCGCGCATGAGCACCCGACACAGGCATTGCTTGACGCGCTGACCATCCGCCGTGCCAAGGGGCCGCTGTCCAAGCTGATCGTGGCGATCTGCGGCGACATCCTGCATTCGCGCGTCGCCCGTTCCAACATCATGCTGCTCAACGCGCTCGGCGCGCAGGTGCGCGTCGTCGCCCCCTCCACGCTTTTGCCGTCGGGCATCGACAGGATGGGCGTGATCGTGTCGCGCTCGATGGCCGAGGGCCTGAAGGACGCCGACGTGGTGATGATGCTGCGCCTGCAGCGCGAGCGCATGGAAGGCGCCTTCGTGCCTTCGGTCCGCGAGTATTTCCGCTACTTCGGCCTCGACGCCGAAAAGCTGAAAGCGGCCAAGGAGGATGCGCTGGTCATGCATCCGGGGCCGATGAACCGTGGCGTCGAGATCGCCTCGGAGATCGCCGACGGACCGCAGAGCGTCATCCAGGAACAGGTCGAGATGGGCGTGGCCGTGCGCATGGCGGTCATGGAAGCGCTGCTCGACCCGCGCCGCAACCATGAGGGACGCGGCGCATGAGCATGACGGTCTTCAGCAAGGCGCGCATTGTCGACCCATCGCGCGGCATCGACGAGGTCGGCGCCGTCATCGTCGACGGCCGCAGGATCGCCGCCGCCGGCAAGGCGGCGCTGAACCAGGGCGCCCCGGAAGGCGCGACCGTCGTCGACTGCGCCGGCAAGACGATCGTTCCAGGGCTTGTCGACGCACGTGTCTTCATCGGCGAGCCGGGCGCCGAGCACCGCGAGACGATCGCTTCGGCAAGCGTCGCCGCGGCTGCCGGCGGCGTCACCTCCGTCGTCATGATGCCGGACACGGACCCGGTCATCGACAATGTGGCGCTGGTCGAATTCGTGCTGCGCACGGCGAGAGACACGGCGAGCGTCAACATCTTCCCGGCGGCTGCGATCACCAAGGGCCTCGAAGGCCGCGAGATGACCGAGTTCGGTCTCTTGCGTGAGGCCGGCGCGGTAGCCTTCACCGACGGCCGCCACACCATCGACAATGCGCTGGTCATGCGCCGGGCGCTCACCTATGCGCGCGATTTCGGCGGCGTGATCGCTCATGAGATTCAGGATAGGGATCTCGCATCTGCCGGCGTGATGAACGAGGGGCTTTATGCAAGCTGGCTCGGCCTTGCCGGCATTCCGCGCGAGGCGGAACTGATCCCGCTGGAGCGCGATTTGGCATTGGCGCGGCTGACGCGTGGCAATTATCACGCGGCCAAGATCTCGAGCGCGATGGCGGCTGGCGCCGTGAGCCGGGCAAAGGCCGACGGCGCCAATGTCACGGCCGGCGTCGCCATTCACAATTTGTCGCTCAACGAGAATGATGTCGGCGAATATCGCACCTTCTTCCGGCTGAACCCGCCCCTGCGCGACGAGGACGACCGCCTGGCGATGGTCGAGGCGATCAGGGACGGCACGATTGACATCATCGTCTCCTCGCACGATCCGCAGGACGTCGACACCAAGCGCCTGCCCTTCGCCGACGCCGCCGCCGGCGCCATCGGTCTGGAGACGCTTCTCAGCGTTGCGCTGAGGCTATACCACAATGGCGACCTGCCACTGACCAGACTGATCGAGACGCTTTCGACCGCGCCGGCAAGATTGTTCGGTCTGCCGGGAGGCACGCTGAAGCCGGGCGCGCCGGCCGATCTCGCCGTCATCGATCTCGACGAGCCCTGGATCGTCAGCGAAGGCGGCCTGCGTTCGCGCTCGAAGAACACCTGCTTCGAAGGCGCCCGCCTCCAGGGCAAGGTCTTGCAAACGATGGTTGCGGGCCGCACAGTGTTTTCCGCCTGAACGTCGGCCGGGACGGCATCGCGGCCAGGCCGACGATACAAGAAACGTGGGGGAAACAATGGGTTACGGGCTCGCACTGATCTTCGGCTACCTGCTCGGCTCGATTCCGTTCGGTCTCCTGCTGACACGAGCCGCCGGCCTGGGCGACGTGCGCAAGATCGGCTCCGGCAACATCGGCGCGACCAATGTCCTGCGTACCGGCAGCAAGGGGCTTGCCGCCGCCACGCTGCTGCTCGATGCGCTGAAGGGCACCGCCGCGGTGCTGATTGCCGGGCATTTCGCGCCTGAGTTCGCGCTCGCCGCCGGCTTCGGCGCGTTGCTCGGCCACCTCTTCCCCATCTGGCTCGGCTTCAAGGGCGGCAAGGGCGTCGCCACCTATCTCGGCGTGCTGCTCGGCTTGGCATGGCAAGGCGCGCTTGTCTTCGCTGTCGTCTGGCTGGCGATGGCTTTCCTCTTCCGCTACTCCTCGCTCGCCGCGCTGACGGCGGCGGTGGCAGTGCCGATCGCGCTCTTTTTTCTCAGCACACCGCAGATTGCAGGCCTGTTCGCGGTGATGAGCCTGATCGTCATCGCCAGGCATCACGAGAACATCTCGCGGCTTCTCTCTGGCACGGAGGGCAAGATCGGAGGCAAGGGATGAGCAAGCCGGCCGCCGGCCCGCGCCTCAGCGACCAGCAGCGGCTGAGCTGGCTTCGCCTGATCCGCACGCCGAATGTCGGCCGGGCCTCGTTCCGCGAGTTGATCAATCGCTTCGGTTCAGCCGAAGCGGCGCTTGAAATGCTGCCCGAACTGATGATTTCGGGTGGCGCGAGCCGGGTTGCGCGCATTCCCTCTATCGCGGAGGCCGAGGCGGAACTGGAAACGGCGCGGCGCGCCGGCGCCCGCTTCGTAGGCATAGGCGAGGCCGACTATCCGCCTTTGTTCAAGACACTGGACAACCCGCCGCCCTTGCTCGCCATCAAGGGCGAAGGCGCGGTGTTCCGGCTGCCGGCAGTGGCGATCGTCGGGGCCCGCAATGCCTCGCTGGCCGGGATCAAGATGGCGCGGACGCTGGCCGCTGATCTTGGCCGCGAGGGTTATGCCATCATATCCGGCCTGGCGCGCGGCATCGACACGGCCGCGCACCGCGGCAGTCTTTCGACAGGAACGGTCGCGGCGCTGGCGGGTGGCCTCGATGCCCCCTACCCGCCGGAAAACGCGGATCTGTGCAACGAAATTGTCGCGCATGGCGGCGCTATCGTTTCGGAAATGCCGTTCGGCTGGCAGCCGCGCGCGCAGGATTTCCCGCGCCGCAACGGCCTTGTCGCTGGCATGGCGCTGGGGCTCGTCGTGGTCGAGGCAGCCCAGCGTTCGGGCTCGCTGATCAGCGCCCGCCTCGCCAACCAGATGGGCCGGCTGGTCTTCGCGGTGCCGGGTTCGCCGCTCGATCCGCGCGCGGCCGGAAGCAATACGCTTCTCAAGGACGGCGCCACGCTCGTGACCGAAGCCGCCGACGTCCTCGATGCGCTGGCGCCACTCGCCGGTCCTCGCATTCCTCGCGCCACGCCGCCGGCCGAACAGCTTGACCTGTCCTGGACGCCGCCACCCGGCGAAAACCAGCGCGTCGATGTGCTGGAGGCGCTCGGCCCCACGCCGATTGCGGTCGACGAGATCATCCGCCACACGGGCTTGAGCGCGGCGCAAATCGCGATGGTGCTGCTAGAACTCGACCTCGCCGGCAGGATCGAGCGCCATGCTGGCGGGAACGTGTCACTGGTTTCGTGACGCCCCGGCGAGGGTTGTCGGTCGGATCACTAACGAAACAGGTATTTGGACACTTCCGGATTGCCCCGGCGCCACATCACATTGTCCAGGAAGTAGTGATGGACGTTGATGAAGATCAGCACGATGAAGAAGAATAGCGAGGATCCGAGCACAGCCTTGTCGTAAGGGATCAAGGCGGTCAGCACGAAAGGGATCAGCCAGAAACCGAGATACCCTAGCGCCGCGCCCCCGACGATGAAGCCCAGGACCCGAAGCCTGTAGAGCGGGCCCACGACGGACAGGACTTTCGGTTCGGGGTCCTTTTCGGCATCCGCGACGTCGCGTTCCACATTGGTCTGATAGCGCCAGACCACCGCCAGATATTGCAGCGAATGGAGCGCCGGCACGACGAGCAGCCAGAGCGGGTTTATTCTGGCAATCAGGATCCACAGATAGAGCGACGCGACATAGGCCACCAAGCCGTTATAGGGCAACGCACCGCCATTGCGGCGCCAACGATTGATCAGCATGAGGATTGTCGTGGCCGTGGATGCGACCGCCGCGAGAAGGGCCACATCGGTAATCCAGGACGGAGCGGCAAATGTATAATACTGCAGTCCGTAATACTGCCCTTGCGTGACCACCGTGTTCGTCTGCAGCCAGGCAAGGATCCACACGGCATAGCTGTTGACCAACAGCACCTTCTTGTCCCGCTCGTCGAAGAATTTGCGTTTGAGGACGGCGTCGACCATCAGCATGCCGTAGCCCTGCTTGACGTAGTGCCAACCCACGAAGAAGAACATCGCGTTGGCCGCATATCCCAACAGGCGCGCGTTCGACGTCGCCGCGCCATAGGCGAAGAACGCGCACATGATCAGGGGAACCAAGATGCCCGCGAAAATGTAGCGAAGCTGTAGGCTTCTGTCGTAACCGTCGCCGCTCACCTTGCGTGCGAAGTTTCGATAGAAAATCTGGTACGAATGGGCGAAGTGCGGATAGTTCACCAGATAGGCGACGAAGACCATCGTGGCGGCCAGCAGCCCCTCATATTCGAGCGGGACAAGGAACAGGACCGGCAGGATCAGAAACGCGCTGCCACCCAGCATGAGGAAGTCGGCGACCGGGCCGAAGAGATATCTGCCGGGTGTCGCCGGTCTAGGGGCTGAAGCATCCGCCGAAAGGTCGATTGCCATGGTCATGGCCTCCTGGGGAAGACCGATCCTACCCACGGCCCTGTCTCGCGACAAGTTCGGGTACCCGGCTTAGCCCGCTGACAACAACGCCTGTGTAAAACGATGGCTAGGTCCGTTTCGGCGACAGGAGTTCGCGCCCGATCTTCGCCGCCTGGAAGATCGTCATCAAGACTACTACGGGTTCGCCGTCGGTAGGATTGAGCGTCAACGCTACCCGGCCAAGCTCATCGTTCATCGCACAGGTCCAGTCTTTGATCGCGATGACTTTTTTCTCAGCCAATTTTATCCCCCCTCGATCCGAGCTTGCAGGTGCGGCGCTCCACAAGCAAACCGCGATGCGGAGTGGACTTTCCGCGCGATCTCTGCGCGCCTGCCCTTGCACTCGCAAACCATGATCCTGATTCCAGATGCATACAAGCGACAGCTAATATGGAATGTGCTGGCGGAAGAACTGGCTATCCGATGTGATTGAATTTGTTGGTGAGCGCGATGGGATTCGAACCCATGACCTACTGATTAAAAGTCAGTTGCTCTACCGGCTGAGCTACGCGCTCCCGCGGGCTGGAAACGCCGCCCTCGAAATTGCGCGGAACATAGGGAGAGTGCCGCGACCGGTCAACCGGAAAAAGCGGACTTCCCTTGCGGCTTTTAGGAGCGCCTCGGCCCCTCTTTCTGGTTGCACGTTAACGCTTGGGTCCTGGTGCTGAAAAGACCTCGCTCGGAGCGATGCCCGGCTTCCGACGGAACCATCGCACCCATTCTCCGTTCCCCAAGAAAATGGGACGTCAACCTGTCAAGGAGAATGACCAATGAAAAAGATCATATCGGGCCTGCTTGCCGCCACGTTGTCGGCTTCGTTCGCCGCGATGGCAGTGCCGGCAAACGCTGCTCAAGTGTTTGTTCCGCAAGCGCAAAGCGCGACATCGGATGTCCAGACGATCCAGTACAGGCCTTGGATGCGGCATCGTGATGGCGGCACCTCGTGGAACGGTTACCGCGGTTACCGGGATTACCATCCGGGCTATCGTCGGCACGGTGACTACTGGTTTCCGCTGGCTGCATTTGCCGCGGGCGCACTGATCACCGGCGCTATTGTCAATAGCGAAAACGGCGCTTACCGCGGCGATGCGCATGTGCAGTGGTGTTATGACCACTACCGCTCATACCGCGCCTACGACAACACCTACTTAGGCAGCGGCGGCGTGCGGCGTGAATGCCGCTCACCTTACTGATGCATGCCATGCAGGCAGGCGGCCTGAACCCCACGCCTGCCTGCCGCCTTTGGTCATGAGCTCAAAGTCCTGCTCACCGCCTGCTTCCATCCTGCAAGCTTCGCAGCACGCGTGGCGGCATCCATGTCAGGCTTGAATCGTCGATCAAGCGCCCAGGTCATCGCAAACTCGTTTGCCTTCGGCCAAACGCCGGCCTTCGATCCTGCCAGCCAGGCCGCGCCGAGCGCGGTCGTCTCCAGAACGGTCGGACGGTCGACGGGCGCGTCGAGAATGTCGGCCAGGCGTTGCATGGTCCAATCGGATGCCACCATGCCGCCGTCGACCCGAAGCACCGTCCTGGCCGAGGCGCCTTTCCAGTCCTTGCGCATGGCATCGAGCAGGTCCCGGGTCTGGTAGGCCACGGATTCAAGTGCAGCCCGGGCGAACTCCGCCGGCCCCGAATTGCGCGTCAGCCCGAAGATCGCGCCGCGCGCGTCGGCGTCCCAGTGCGGCGCGCCGAGCCCCACGAAGGCAGGCACCAAATAGACCTGCTGCGCCGGATCGGCTTCCGCCGCCAGCTTGCCGCTCTGCTCTGCCTTGCCGATCACCTTGATGCCGTCGCGCAGCCATTGCACGGCGGCACCCGCGATGAAGATCGAGCCTTCCAACGCGTAGGTTGTCTTGCCGTTCAGCCGGTAGGCGATGGTGGTCAGCAGCCGGTTCTTCGAACGCACCAGGTCGGTCCCGGTATTGAGCAACGCGAAGCAACCGGTGCCGTAGGTCGATTTCATCATGCCGGGCTCGAAGCAGGCCTGGCCGATTGTCGCCGCGTGCTGGTCGCCGGCGACGCCCAGTATTCGCATTTCAGCACCGAAGAGACTCTTCTCGGTGACGCCATAGTCGTCGGCGCAATCCTTCACCTGCGGCAGCAGCGCGGACGGTATCTTGAGGATGGCGAGAAGTTCCTCGTCCCAGACATTCTTCTCGATGTTGTAGACCAGCGTGCGCGAGGCATTGGTGGCGTCGGTGGCGTGCACCCTGCCGCCGGTCAGCCGCCAGATCAGGAAACTGTCGATGGTTCCGGCGAGCAACTCGCCCTTTTCGGCGCGCTTCCGCGCGCCTTTCACCTTGTCCAGCAACCAGGCGATCTTGGTGCCGGAGAAATACGGATCGAGCAGCAGGCCGGTCTTGCGGGTGAACTTCTTCTCCAGCCCCTGCTTCCTGAGCTTTTGGCAAAGTGGTGCGGTGCGCCTGTCCTGCCAGACGATGGCATTGTGGATCGGCTTGCCGGTCGCCTTGTCCCATATGACGACCGTCTCGCGCTGATTGGTGATGCCGATCGCCGCCACGTCCGAGGCCTCGCGGCCCGCGGCCTTCAGTGCGCCTTTCACCGTGGCCACCACGCTCGACCAGATTTCCTCCGGATCATGCTCGACCCAGCCGGAGGCCGGATAATACTGCGTGAACTCCTGCTGGCCAGTGCCCGCGACTGTCATCTTGTCGTCGAACAGGATGGCACGGGAAGATGTCGTCCCCTGATCGATTGCGAGAATGAAATTCGCCAACTTCAAGCTCCCCCTGTGATCTCAAGTTTGCCGTTGTGAAGGGTTAAGCCGATCGGAGC
The DNA here is from genome assembly GCF_024509055.1 of Mesorhizobium sp. Classification (GTDB taxonomy): domain Bacteria; phylum Pseudomonadota; class Alphaproteobacteria; order Rhizobiales; family Rhizobiaceae; genus Mesorhizobium. The sequence continues at coordinate 21,125 of NZ_JANINM010000369.1, forward strand.
GACAATGACCGACAGATCCGCCAGGGCTTCCCCTGCATCCAATGCCTTGGAGACGGCTGCGGCATAACTTGAGCTGTTGCCAATGATCCGCACAGTTGACTGAGGCAGCAGCCCACTCGCAAGAAAATTGTGAACCGCCGGAACAACAGGATGCAGCGTGACTTTGAATGAGTGCGGCTGTCCATCCCTGTCTTTGAGCAAGTAATCGAAGCTCCTCGGCGCGGAAATCCTTCTCAAAACATATTCCGCTACAATCTCTGGGAGGAGTTCATACGCCAGCCTCAGTTCAGGCTCGTGCAGGATTTGGTCCAATCGCGCTGGAGACGGTCTCCACGCACCCTCGATCGCGCTTTGTTGACCTAGCAGATGCAGCTCGGCCAATTCGAGCACAAAATCTGGCGGGAAGAGTTCCTCTCCGCTCCCGTCAACCACGGCCGGTGACCAAGATGCGGCGCGACGAAAAGGCGAGAAAATCAAAGTTCGATCCTGAGATCTGCCGGGGCCGCCAAGGCATATTTCACAACCTTGTTTCCAGCCAGTTCATCATCACTCCGCCGCAGCGACATGGCGGCTGCCACGCATAAACTCTTCCAGAGCCGCCGTCTGCTCGCCGCTGAAATGCAGGCCGCGCTTGGTCCGGCGCCACAGCACATCCTCGGCGGTGACCGCCCACTCGTTCTCGACGAGATAGCGCACCTCCGCCTCGTAGAGGTCGGCGCCGAAGTCGCGGCCGAGATCGGCAATCGATCTGGCGGTGCCGAGCAGCTTCGCTGCCCGCGTGCCGTAGAGCCGGGTGAACCTGCGCGCCAGCCGCTGCTCGAGGAACGGATAGGCGTTCTTGAGCTTGGCGACCTGGGCATCGAAGCCGGTGACCGGAAAATCGCCGCCGGGCAGCGGCGCGTCCGCTGTCCAGGGTTTGCCGCGCTTGCCGAGGAAGCCTTCGATCTTTTCCAGCATCGATTCCGACAGCCGGCGAAAGGTCGTGATCTTCCCGCCGAAGGCATTCAGCAGCGGCGCACCCTCCCCGCCATCGGCCTTCAGCACATAGTCGCGCGTCGCTTCCTGCGCCTTCGAGGCGCCGTCGTCGTAGAGCGGGCGCACCGCCGAATAAGTCCACACGATGTCGGAGCGCTTGACGGGTTGCGAGAAATACTCGCTTGCCGCGGCGCAGAGATAGTCGATCTCAGTATCGCTGATCTTAACGTCGTGCGGATCGCCCGGAAAATCGCGGTCGGTGGTCCCGATCAGCGTGAATTCTTCCTCATACGGGATGGCGAAGATGATGCGGCCGTCCTTGTTTTGGAAGAAATAGGCGCGCGGATCGTCGAATTTCTTGCTGATGACGATATGGCTGCCCTGCACCAGCCGGACATTGTGCACGTTGTTCTTGCCGATGGCCTCGGCGAGCACATGGTCGACCCACGGTCCGGCGGCGTTGACCAGAAGCCGCGCACGAACCTCTTCGGCCTCGCCGGTCGATTTGTTCTGCACCTGGATTGTCCAGATGTCGCCGTCGCGTCGCGCACCAACCACCTTCGTGCGGGTGCGGATGATGGCGCCACGGTCGGCAGCGTCACGGGCGTTCAGCGCGACCAGGCGCGCATCGTTGACCCAGCCATCGGAATATTCGAATGCCTTGTGGAACAGCGGCTTCAACGGCTTGCCGGCCGGGTCGGTGGCCATGTCCAGCGTCTTCGTCGCCGGCAACAGCTTGCGCCCGCCGATATGATCGTAAAGGAACAGGCCAAGCCGGATCATCCAGGCCGGGCGCAGGCCCTTGGCGTATGGCAGCACGAAGCGCATCGGCCAGATGATATGCGGCGCGATTTTCCACAGCACCTCGCGCTCCATCAGCGCCTCGCGCACCAGCCGGAATTCGTAGAACTCGAGATAGCGCAGGCCGCCATGGATCAGCTTGGTCGAGCCGGAGGAGGTTCCGCTGGCCAGATCGTTCATCTCGGCGAGATACACCGAAAACCCACGGCCAACGGCGTCGCGGGCAATGCCGCAGCCATTGATGCCGCCGCCTATAACGAAGATGTCATGGATTTGGGATGCGTCCATGGGGCCTCCAACGATTTCGCATGACGCTGCTTTTGCGCCCTACGAAAGCGTGGCGGGATTATTTCGAACCAATAACGAATGTCAAACGAAATATCGCAGGAAAGCGACAACCCGCGCTCTATCCGACGGCCGTCTCGATCATACGGACCTCCGCTTCCTCGCAGATCCTGCGCACCGACGGGATGTCGCAACGGTCGGTGATGAAGGTGTTGACTTGCGAAAGATGGCCGATGCGAACCGGCGCCGTGCGTTCGAACTTGGTCCGGTCGGAAACCAGGATGACATGCCGCGCATTGGCGATGATGGCCTGCGCTACCTTAACTTCACGGAAATCGAAATCGAGCAGCGCGCCGTCATGGTCGATTGCCGAGGCGCCGATGACGGCGTAGTCGACCTTGAACTGGCGGATGAAATCGACGGCCGCCTCACCGACGATGCCGCCGTCAGAGCCACGCACCACGCCGCCCGCGATCACGACCTCGATCGACGGATAGATACGCATCCTGTTGGCAACATTGATGTTATTGGTGATGACCATAAGCCCGCTATGGTCGAGAAGCGCCTGGCTGACGGCCTCCGTCGTGGTGCCGATGTTGATGAAGAGCGAGGCGTTGTCGGGGATCAGCTTAGCCGCCGCCCGCCCGATCGCCTCCTTCTCATCGGCGGCGATCTTGCGCCGCGCCTCGTACTCCATGTTCTCGATGCCAGAGGGGAAGAGCGCCCCGCCATGGATGCGGGTGAGCAGCCGTTGATCGCAGAGGTCGTTGAGATCCTTGCGGATGGTCTGCGGCGTCACGCTGAAATGCGTCGCTAGGTCATCGACCAGTACCCGGCCGTGATCCTTCGCCATCTGGATGATCTCGGCATGGCGCGGCGAAAGAAACATCGGGCATCCTCCCGTTTTCGTTTTCCCTTTTTATATCGGAAAACGAAAACAGTGAAAAGGCGTAGTCCGGCTAACGAAACCTTCAGAAAGCGAAACGCCGCGGGGTCAAACGGGACGCCGGGCGATTTCGGTGACGACGTCGAAAGCCATGTCGACGTCAGCCGGCGTCGATTCGAACTGGCCGGCCTGGAAGCGGATCACGACCTGTCCATCGGCGCGCGATTGCGTCAGATAGATGCGGCCGTCAGCATTGATCGCGTCGACCAGGCGCAGATTGTGCTCGTCCGGATCGGCACCGGAAGGGGCGCGATGCCGGAAAGAGAACAGCGACAGCATCGGTTCGGTGACGAGCTCGAAATCCGCTTCCTTGGCAAGGCGCGCGGCCAGGCCCTCGCTCCAGGCGACGTGATTGCGGATCATCGTCCGCAGGCCTTCAAGCCCGTGGGCGCGCAGCAGGAACCAAAGCTTCAGCGCGCGGAAGCGTCGTCCAAGCGGCACCGACCATTCCGAGTAGTTGATGATCCCGTCATGGCCCCTGGTCTTCAGATAGTCCGGCTTGATGGCCAGCGTGCGCACAAGGTCTTCCGGCTGGCTGACGAACTGGATCGAGCAGTCGAACTGCGCGCCCAGCCACTTGTGCGGATTGAAGACGATGGAATCGGCACCTTCGACGCCGGCCCAGAAATGCCGGTATTCCGGGCAGATCATGGCCGATCCGGCCCACGCCGCATCGACATGCAGATAGAGCCCGTGCCGCTTGGCGACGGCAACGACAGCCACAATGTCATCGGTGCCGCCCGTGCTGGTGCCGCCCACGCACGCGATAATGCCGGCAGGCAGCAGGCCGGCCTCCTTGTCCGCGATGATGGCCTTTTCCAGCGCGGCCGTGTCCATGGCGCGGAAACGGCCGGAGACCGGTATGCGGACGAGGTTTTCCTCACCGATGCCGGCGACCCAGATGGCGCGGTCGATCGAGGTGTGGACCTGATCCGAGGAGTAGACGCGCAGCCTCGCCTGCCCGGCCAGACCCTGTTTGTTGCCCTGCCAGTCAAGCGCCCGCTCACGCATTGTGAGCACCGCGGCCAGCGTCGCCGAGGACGCCGAATCCTGGATCACGCCCGAAAAACCTTCGGGAAGACCGAGAGCCTGGCGCATCCAGTCGACTATACGTGTCTCGAGCTCGGTGGCCGCCGGCGATGTCTGCCACAGCATGCATTGCGCGGCCATCGCCGAAACCAGATACTCGGCCACCACGGAGACCGGCGCCGCGTTGGCCGGAAAATAGGCAAAGAAACGCGGGTGCTGCCAATGCGTCATGCCGGGCACGATCTTTTCTTCGAAATCGGCAAAGATCTTGTCCATCGGCTCCGCTGTCTCGGGCGGAGATGCTTCGATGCTGCGGAATATCTCGCCGGGCGCGATGGCCGGCCGCACCGGCCGGTCCCGCAGGCCCGCACGATAGTCTACGCCCCAATCAGCGGCGCGCCTTGACCAGTCGCGGAATTGCTCGTTGTCCATCTATCCCTCCCGGCAACCCGCCATGTTCGGCTGGCAGGCTGATTTATCGCCGATTGATTAACATGTTAAATACATCAAGGCAACCGCGCGTAGCCGGGAGCCCTACCCCGGAAAATCGGGCAGGCTGGCAAAGGCGACCTTCAGCGCGTTCGACCAGCCGTCCGAAATCGTCCGGTAATATTGGTCGTCCTGGCCGATCCGTTTGTTGAGGCCGACCTTAAAGGCGTCCTTTTCGAGGAAGAGCAGGTCGAGCGGCAGGCCGACCGAGAGGTTCGACTTGAGCGTCGAATCGAACGAGACCAGCAGCAGCTTCACCGTTTCGGCCAGACTCATGGCCCGGTCATAGGCACGTATGATGATCGGCTTGCCGTATTTCGTCTCGCCAATCTGGAAAAAGGGCGTGTCGTCCGTCGACTCGATGAAGTTGCCCTCGGGATAGATCATGAACAGCCGGGGCGCACTGCCTTTGATCTGGCCGCCCAGGATGAAGGAGGCGTTGAAATAGGAATCGGCTTTCTCACCGTCCGGCGATGAATGCGCGATCACTTCCTTGACCGTGTCGCCGACCAACCGCACCGTCTGGTACATGGATGGCGTCTCGAGCAACTTCTCGTGACGATCGCCGACAGCCTTGTTGCGTTCGTCGAGCACGCTGACCACGGCTTGAGTGGTGGCGAGGTTGCCCGCCGACATCAGCACGATGACGCGCTCGCCAGGCTGTTCCCACACATGCATCTTTTTGAATGTCGAGATCGAATCCATGCCGGCATTGGTGCGCGTGTCCGACATGAACACGAGCC
>NZ_JANINM010000370.1 GCF_024509055.1 Mesorhizobium sp.
TCGACCGGGCGATGGTCGAGATGATCCATCACATTGGCAAGGTCACGGGCAAACGCACCATCGCCGAATTCGTCGAAAGCGACGGCATCATCGAGGCCTTGAAGGCAATCGGCGTCGACCACGCGCAGGGCTATGCGATTGCCAGACCGCAGCCGTTCGACGAAACGATGGTCTTCCGCGGCGGCCGGGCCACGCGAGGCGCAACGGCCGATGCCTGGGAAAGTGTGGCGCACACCCTGCGCCGCAAGGCCGGTTAAACGCTTCCGCTCCGCGATCCCGCCTGGCGCTCCAGGAGGATCGTTTGGTTGTCGTGATAAGTGGTCCTCAGGATTTCGCGATAACCGTTCCTCTCGGCCACCTTCAGCGAAGCGCCGTTCTCGGGATCGATGATGCAGACGGTCCTCGCCTCCCCTAAAGCCTCGTCGCCCCAGGCCACGACCCCGCCCACGACCTCGCTGGCGAGCCCCTTCCCTTGCGCGACCGAAGCCAGCGCCCAGCCGGCTTCCGGCACACCCTCGAGCGACGGCTGGATGTCACGCTTCAGATCGTGGAAGCCGGCCTCGCCGATGAACCGGCCTGTTGCCTTATCCTCGATCGCCCAGAAACCATAGCCGAGCAGCGACCAGAGCCCGGCATGGCGCAGGAAGCGCATCCAGCTTTCCTCGCGGGTGCGCGGCTTGCCGCCGATGAAGCGGGTGACGGCGGGCTCGGCCCACATGGCGGCATAGGTCTCGAAATCGCCCAGCCGGTGCGGCCGCAGGATTGTCCGCGCCGTCTCAAAAACCGGCACGCCGGCTTCCGTTTTAATGCTCATGGAATTTGTCCTTTCAAGTCCTGCGCATTTAGCAAACGAGGAAGCTTGAACAAGGGCCAGGACAGCCGCCGCCACCCTCCAGAGTCGAGATGCCCGGCCTATGGGATTTTCACCCGACGATGTTACTGTGCGGACAAGGCGCTGAAGGAGACAGCATGGACACCACCGACCTTCTGTTGGCGATCGCTCATCACCTGTTGGTGTTCTCGCTCGCAGGCATCATCGGCGCCGAATTCGTGCTGGTGCGCGGCGACTTGCCCGCGGCGACGCTAAGGCGCCTTGCCGGCATCGATCGCCACTATGGCATCATCGCCGCGCTGATCGTCATTGTCGGCATCTGCCGGGTGTTCTTCGGACTGAAGGGCTGGGAGTTCTACGTCTACAACTGGGTGTTCTGGGCCAAGATGGTGGCGTTCATCATCGTCGGCCTGCTGTCGATCATCCCGACGGTGCGCTTCATATCCTGGAGCAGGCAGGCGAACGGCAATCCGGCTTTCTCGGTGCCCCAGGGGGAGCTTGCCTCGGTGAAGAACTATGTCCGCGCCGAGGGCATCATCTTCCTGCTGATCCCGGTCTTCGCCGCCGCCATGGCGCGCGGCTATGGCGGCTACTGAACTTCAGCCAGCGCTGCTTCCTCCAAAGGCGAGATCGGCACCAGTGGCGCCGGTACGTCGGTCGTCTTCTCCTTGGATTTGCAGATATCGGCGATGACGCAGGCCGGGCAATCGGGCTTGCGCGCCTTGCAGACGTAACGGCCGTGCAGGATCAGCCAGTGATGCGCGTGGCGCATATATTCGACCGGGATGACCTTCAACAACGCCTGCTCCACCTGCTCCGGTGTCTTGCCCGGCGCCAGTCCGATCCGGTTGCCGATGCGGAATATATGGGTGTCGACGGCCATCGTATGCAGGCCGAAGGCGACGTTGAGCACGACATTGGCGGTCTTGCGTCCGACGCCGGGCAGCTTGACCAGTTCGTCGCGGTCTTCCGGCACCCTGCCGCCATAGTCGTCGATCAATGCCCGCGACAGCGCGATGACATTCTTGGCCTTGTTGCGCCAGAGCCCAATGGTGCGGATATAGTCGCCGACCCTGGCCTCGCCGAGCGCCAGCATCTTCTGCGGCGTGTCGGCCACCGCGAACAGCGGCCTTGTCGCCTTGTTGACGCCTGCATCGGTCGCCTGCGCCGACAACACCACCGCGACCAGCAGCGTGAAGGCGTTGACGTAGTCGAGTTCGCCTTTCGGCTCCGGCCGCTGCACCGAAAAGCGCCGGAATATCTCGTGCACCTCGGCAGGAGTGTATAGCGAGCGCGGTCCGCGCTTGCGCTGCCGCGCCGCCGGTTTCGCATCGCTGGCGGCGGATGCGGATGGCTTTTTGACGGGTAGGGATTTTTTGGACTTGGGAGCTGCCATTCCCTTCCTATAATATTCCCTCATGAGCGATACAAATGCCTCGTTCCAGGCTGACGAGCCATTCTTCCAGGCCTTGCTGACCCCTCACCGGTCCCTCGGCCGCACCGGCTTTCTGATCCTCATGGGCGCGCTGATGTTCGGCTGGGCCGTGACCGGCGCGATCTTCCTGGCGCACGGCGCCTGGCCAGTCTTCGGCTTCTTCGGGTTGGACGTGATCGGCGTCTACATTGCTTTCCGCGTCAATTACCGGGCCGCGCGCGCCCGCGAGGAAATTTCGGTCTCGCGCACCAGCCTCGACATCCGCAAGACAGCGCCCTCCGGTCGCTTCGAGGACCACCACTTCAACCCGTTCTGGACACGGTTTTCGATTGCGCGCCATTCCGAGATCGGCATCACCAGGATGGCGGTGGAGGCGCAGGGCGAGAGTGTTCCGATCGGCGGCTTCCTCAATCCCGACGACCGCGAAAGCTTCGCTACCGCCTTTTCGCGCGCTCTGGCGACCGCCAAGGCGCGCTGAGCTTTCTTCAGAACCGATACCGTAGCAGCCGGCCGATCCTCCGCAGCGCCGGAACATATTGCCACATGCGGATGATGAGGCCCGCGAACAAGCTCATGTTGGCGGCGTGCTCGGGACGGTAGGCGGAGACATCTTCCTGCAGATGCAGACCCGGCACGGCACGCTCCAGTTCACGCGGGTCCTCGATGCTCCAATGCACCTCCGCGCCTGTTGCATGAAAGGACGGGTTGAGCCTGAGTATCTTCAGGCCGAAACGGCTGTAGGCATCGAAGACCAGCTCTCCCCCGGCCAGATGCCCGATAAGCCGTGAGAAGAGCCGTGGCCCTTCCTCGGCGGGAAGATAGGGCGTCAGCCCTTCCGCCACGATCATCGTGGGCCGATCGCGCGGTATCGCATCCAGCCAGCCCGGCGCGGTGACGGACGAAGCAATCAGGTGATAGCCGTCACGGGCGGGATAGAGCTTGCGCCTGGGCTCGATGACTTCCGCATAGTCCAGATCGAACCAGTCGACGCCTGCCGGCGGATCGACGCGCAACACACGCGTGTCGAGCCCACAGCCGAGATGCAGCACCACCGCGTCCGCGTGGCGGGCAAGGAAGGCCCGCGTCCATTCGTCCAGTGTGCTGGCGCGGATTGCGAGGCCGGTCGCCAGGTTGTCGTCGACCTTGAGCCGGGAGAAATCATAGTCGACGGTGCGCACCGCCTCTTCCGCGAAGCGATCCTTGAGCCGCGAATGCGGCCGCCGGCTCTCCAGCGCCTTGCCGTAGAGGGTGATGAGCAGTGTCTCTTTTTCCTTGGTGAGGTGTATTTTCTCGCCGGCCATTGGCTCTCCTTCCATCAAAGCCAATCCTATGTGGAATAGGATGCTGAGAAGGCAAGTTTCGGGTGGTGATCACGATGCGTAAGGACGATATTCACGCTCAAGGAGATAGACCCATGAACGCTCAAATGACTCTCAAGACCACAGCAGTCCTTCAGAACGACATCACACCCGAAGGCAGCGACTACGAGATCGTGCGTCGCGCCATCGAGAAGATCAGCCTCGACTATCGAGATCAGCCCTCGCTCGAGGTCCTGGCCGAGGAAGTCGGCGAAACCCCGACGGGCCTGCAGAAGCTGTTCACCCGCTGGGCCGGCCTCTCGCCCAAGGCCTTCCTGCAGGCGGTGACGCTGGACCATGCCCGCAAGCTGCTGGATTCCGGCATGCCGCTGCTCGAGACGTCGTTCGAACTCGGCATGTCCGGCCCCGGCCGGCTGCACGACCTCTTCGTCACCCATGAGGCAATGTCGCCGGGCGATTACAAGACCAGGGGCGCGGGCCTCACTATCCGCTATGGCTACCACATCTCGCCCTTCGGGATCGCCCTGGTCATGGTCACCGACCGCGGTCTTGCCGGCCTGGCCTTCTGCGATCCGGGCGGCGAGCGGGCAGCCCTCGCCGACATGTCCGGCCGCTGGCCGAACGCCGATTACGTCGAGGACATGTCGGCCACTCAGCCCTATGCGGCGCGCGTGTTCGACCCGGAGCACTGGCGCGCCGACCAGCCGCTGCGCGTCGTGATGATCGGCACCGACTTCCAGGTGCGCGTCTGGGAAGCGCTGCTGCGCATCCCGATGGGCAGGGCCTGCACCTATTCCTCGATCGCGGAGGGCATCGGCCATCCGACCGCAAGCCGCGCGGTCGGCGCGGCGGTCGGCGCCAACCCGATGTCCTTCGTCGTGCCCTGCCACCGCGCCCTCGGCAAGTCCGGCGCGCTGACCGGCTACCACTGGGGCCTGACGCGCAAGCGCGCCATTCTCGGCTGGGAAGCCGGCCAGGTGGCCTCCTGAAACATCGTTTTTTAAGCCGCTTGTTGCAAAAAACCGAAGATCGAAATATACACAAATACTACTTCAACAAACCGGCCTATCTTTTAGACTTTGCAACCGGCGACAACCTATGGTTTCGCCGGTTTTGCTTTATAGTTGCTTGCCAATATTATTTAATTTAACGCTAAATTAACCATGATAAAGAGATGATGCCCCGATGTTGAGCCGTCCAGTCCGGTTCGAAAGAGGGGTATCCAATGAATTTCCTGCGAGCCGCAATGGCAGCGGTATTGCTGGTCGCCGGTGGCGCACAGACCGCATCGGCCACCACCGCAAATGTCCTCTTCAACGGCACGATCACCGCCACCTGCACGCTGACGGTCAACTCCAACGGCACCATGACCGTCAGCAACAATCTTCAATCGCTGAGCTCTCATAATGCCGGCGGCTCCGCCGGCAGTGTCCAGGTTGTCACAACTGGTGGCGTCACGCTGAGCGTTGACCCGGTCACGACCACCACCGTGCCTACGAGCGACACCACAACCACCACATGGACGCCGACCTTCGCCACCAGTGGAGCGCAGACGATTGCAGAAACAGGCACCGCGACGGCGCTCACAGTGCCCGGCACTTCCACGGTCGCGGTCAATCTTGGCGGCACCAAAGGCGGCACCAACAGCTTTTCCGCCGGCAACTATCAGGCAACCGTGACGCTGCGCTGCGAATAATTGTCGATGGAGCGGTCGATGACAAAGATTTGGATACTCATCGCGTCACTTGCCACCGGTCTTGCTCCCCTCACGGCCGCCGCCCAGTCGATGACGCCGATGCGGGGCGAGGTCAGGTCCTTCACCGACGCCTTCGCCGTCCGGGTCTTTCCCGGCAATCCTTACGACCAGCGAATTCGCGTCGAGGTTCACGTCTACGATCAGGACTTTCAGCCCGTCGAGGCCAAGGTCACGCCGAGCGTTTTTCTGCTGGCGGGCCAGGCATCACGCCCCGTTTTGGTGATCGTTCCGTTCGACGGCGCGACTGATCGTAAAGTGCGTATCTGTACCGAGAGTATCCCCTTTCCAAGCGAGCAGACGCAGATAAGGGCACAGATATGCGGAAAGTTTTTCGGGCATCGCAAGTTCTGACGCTCGCTCTTGCGGCCGCCTGGGCAGGCAGCGCCCCCGCGCAGGCGGTGGATGTCTACAATCTCAACCAGAATGAGACCGGTTTCAATTTGCCCGGCGTCACATTGCCCCAGGGGCAGGACGAGGTGCATGCCTCCGACGGCACCACCTGTCGCTCCGCCGTATCGGGCAGCGGCGCCTATGTCGATCTCGGCGTTATCAGGGGCAACGACCAGTCGAACAACAGCGTCGCAACCTATGGCCGCGTCGTCATCCCGATCGGGCGGACGCCGAAGCGACTGGATTGCAGCCGCCTCTACGAGCTCGAGGTCGAGCGACTGCAGATGGAGTTGCGGCTTTTGAAGATGGGCATGGCCCCTGACGGCCAGACCGCGAGCCCGGGAACTACGGCTTCGACCAAATCGCCCGCATGGGCCGACGAAGGCTGGAGCCTGCGGGGCGGAAACGATGGCAAGAAAAAGAAGAAGACCCAGCAGTAGCAGCGCGCTGCTTGCCGTCGCCGTCCTTGGCGGCCTCTGTTCGCCGGCGGGCGCGGCGATCGTTGGCACCTGCACGATCATGGTCGGCAGCACGGGAACGATGGCGGCGAACCCTGCGATCAGCATCTTCGGGTCCAAGCAGTCGGGCGGCTCAAGCGCAACTGCCACGATCACCGCGAGCTCGCTGCTTTGCACATTGCTTGACCTTTTGGATTGCTACTCGGTTTCTGCGCCCGCGCCGGCCGCCTTCACCTCCGCGCCAAGCGGCGGCAACACCAACGTCACCTTTGCCAGCGTCTTCCGCCTCGACGGCTCTGGCGTCGACAATCCCGGCAGTTCGCCACAGCGCGTTTCCAACGGAACTCATTCACTCCAGGTCGACCTCACCGCCACGAAATCGTCCGGCATCTTCCCGGCGGGCAACTATCAGGGGACGGTGACGGTCCTTTGCGAATGATGCTGTGGGCCGACGGCCCGAACGGCCGGCATGATCTGGCAACCGGCAGCCTTTGCGGCTAGCTTCCCGCGCGACCGTCAATTCCACGACAGACGCCTCGCGATTTCCGTGTGGATTTGTGTAAAAGCAGATATTTGGGACGCGTCGGCAAACAATCGGGAGCTGACGGTTCGGCAGGAGACCTTTCTTGATTATCGTTGTCGGCTCGATCAACCTCGACCTTATCGCCAATGTCGACCGCTTGCCGGGGCCTGGGGAGACCGTGCGCGGCTCGGGCTTCGTCACCGCTCCGGGCGGCAAGGGCGCCAATCAGGCGCTGGCCGCGGCACGCGCCGGCGCTCAGGTCCGCATGGTCGGCGCCGTCGGCAAGGATAGCTTTGCCGCGGACGCGCTGGCTTTGCTCAAGGCCGGCAATGTCGATCTGTCCGGCGTAGGCCAGAGCGCCGCTTCGACCGGCACCGCGCTGATCCTTGTCGGCGCCGACGGCGAGAATGTGATCGCCGTGGTGCCGGGCGCCAATGATTCGGTCCTGCCTGCCGACATCGCCAAAGCCTTCCTGAAAAAAGGCGACGTCGTGCTTCTACAGCACGAGATTCCCCTGCGGACGGTCGAGGCCACGCTCGACGCCGCCCGCGCGGCGGGTGCCGTCAGCGTGCTCAACACCGCGCCCTTCCTTGCCCAGGCTGCCGGCTTCCTAGGCAAGGCTGACTATGCGGTGGCCAACGAAACCGAGTTCGACCTCTATGGCGAGGCGCTGTCGCTTTCCGGACGCGACCGGCAGGCGCGGATGCGCGACTACGCTCGCAAGACTGGACGGGTCATCGTCGTCACGCTCGGCGGCGATGGCGTGCTGGCGGCGACCCCGGATGAGCTGCTTGCCGTTCCGGCGCTGAAGATCACGCCGGTCGACACGGTCGGCGCCGGCGACACCTTCTGCGGCTATTTCGGGGCCGGCCTGTCGTCGGGCCTTTCGCTGCAGCAGGCGCTGACCCGCGCCGCCGCGGCCGGCTCTCTCGCCTGCCTGAAGCCCGGTGCGCAGCCGGCAATTCCACTGGCCAGGGATGTCGATGAAACCCTGGCGGCTGCCCGGTGACAGCCATGCGCCCCTCCACTAAGCACGTCGTGCCCACGGCGGGCGACATCTGCCGCCTCTCCGCCGTTGAGCTCGCCGCCAGGATCAGGCAACGGCATCTGTCGGTGCGTGAAGTAATCACCGCCTTCCTCGATCGCATCGAGGCCGTGAACCCGCTGGTCAACGCCATCGTCTCGCTGCGCGAGCGCCACGATGTCCTGGCCGAAGCAGACCGTGCCGATGCGCATCTGGCGCGCGGCGGCGAAGCGGGATCGCTGTTCGGCCTGCCGATCGCCATCAAGGACCTGGCCTTGACCAAGGGCCTGAGGACCACTTTCGGCTCGCCGATCTTCGCCGATTTCGTTCCTGATGAGGACGATTTCTTCGTCGAGCGCATCCGAGACGCCGGCGCCATCATCATCGGCAAAACCAATGTTCCGGAATTCGGCCTGGGCTCCAACACCTACAATCCAGTCTTCGGCCCGACGCTGAACGCCTTCGATCCCGCGCTTACCGCCGGCGGCTCGAGCGGCGGCGCGGCTGTGGCCCTGGCGCTCGACATGGTGCCCATCGCAGATGGCAGCGACTTCGGCGGCTCGTTGCGCAACCCGGCCGCCTACAACAACGTCTACGGTTTTCGTCCCTCGCAGGGACTCGTCCCCGCCGGGCCGATGTTCGATGTTTTCCACGCCCAGATGGGTGTCGAAGGCCCTATGGGGAGGAGTGTAAGCGATATAGCGCTGCTGCTCGACGAACAGGCCGGCTATCATCCGCATGCGCCGCTGTCGCATGACAGGCAGGACCCGTTCCTCGAAGGCTTGCGTACCAAAGCTTCCGGCGGCCGTATCGCCTGGCTGGGCGATCTCGGCGGCCACCTGCCGATGGAGCCAGGCGTTCTCGACCTGTGCGAGGCCGCCCTCGCCCGTTTCGCGGATGCGTCATTCGCAACCGAAGCGCTAGTGCCGGAATTCGACTTCGAGGCACTGTGGCAGGCCTTCGTGACGCTGCGCCAGGCAAGCAGCGGCTGCGGGCTGAAGGCGCATTACGACGATCCGGCAAAGCGCGGGCTGCTGAAGCCGGAGGCCATTTGGGAAGTGGAACAGGCGATGCGCCTCACGGCGCTGCAGGTCCATGCCGCGAGCGTCCGGCGCTCCTCATGGCACCGGACGCTGCTGTCCCTTTTCGAGCGCTTCGACCTGATCGCCTTGCCCAGCGCGCAGGTTTTTCCGTTCGACGTCTCGACCCGCTGGCCGCGCGAGGTGGCCGGGCGTGCCATGGACAGCTACCACCGCTGGATGCAAGTCTCCGCTTTTGCCACGCTCGGCGGCTGTCCCGCGCTCAACGTGCCGGCCGGCTTCGACGCAAAAGGCCGGCCGATGGGCATGCAACTGATTGGCCGTCCGCGCGGCGACCTCGACGTGCTGAGGGCCGGCGCCGCCTATGAGGCGACGCTGCCCTGGCCCGCGGGAGCAGACTGAACTTTACGCCGCCGTGGCCGGAGTGGCCTTGGCGAAGTCGCCGACCTCGCCATCGGCGACGCCGAGCCACACGTCACGCTCGATGATCAATGTCGCCGTGTTGCGGCCCGTTCCGCAGATGATCTCATCCAGTCCGAGCACCGCCCTGTCGATCAACACGCGAGCGCTGGCGATGGGCAGGGGCACGATGCCTCCCTGTTCCATATCAAGTTCCTTGCGCACAAGTTCCGCGTCGGCGAGCCACAGATCGGCCCGGCGCAATCCGAGCGCGTCGGCGATCTTCTTGTAATCGGCCCGATCCGCCGCCCTCAACGCGACGATGGCGAAGCCGCCGGGCCGTGCGAAAGTCAGGCCCTTGACCATCTTTTCCGGATCCAACGACAGAATCGTCCTGGCGTCCTCGAACGAGATGAGCGGCGCATGCGTCTCGACGGCATATCGCGCGCCGCGCTCTTCCAGGAACCTCTTGACCGCGGGGCTCATGCTTCGGCCATCTCCGTCGATTGCACAGGAGCTGGGGTTTCGGCCCAGTGGAACCGCGCCGTGAAGTGCCGCAGGATCGGCGGCTCATAGACGAAGTCAAGGCCGCGGATGGTCTTTGCCCGCCTGGCGACCGCGATCAACGCGTCAGCGATATAGTCCATCTGGTCGTTGGTGTAGACGCGACGCGGGATGGTGAGGCGCAGGAGTTCAAGCGGCGATTTCTCCTGCTTCCCGGTGATGGGGTCGCGGCCCAGCATCAGCGAGCCGATCTCGACGGCACGCACGCCCGCCTCCAGGTAAAGCTCGCAGGCCAGCGCATGCGCCGGGAAACGGTCGGCGGGAATGTGCGGCAGCAGCGCGGCGCCATCGACAAAGACTGCGTGCCCGCCGGTCGGATACTGGATCGGCACACCCGCCCGCCGCAACCTCTCGCCAAGATAGGCAACCTGCCCGATACGATATGCGAGATAGTCGGTCTCGACCGCCTCTTCCAGGCCGATGGCAATCGCCTCCATGTCGCGGCCGGCAAGTCCGCCATAGGTGATGAAGCCTTCCATCGGCACGCAGCGCACCTGCACTGCCCGGAACAGGTCGGCATCCTGGCGGAAGGCGCAGAAGCCGCCAATGTTGACCAGCCCGTCCTTCTTGGCCGAAAGCGTCATCAGGTCGCCGTAGCATGCCATCTCGCGCACGATGTCGCGGATCGACCGATCGCCATAACCGTCCTCGCGCTGCTGGATGAACCAGGCATTCTCGGCGAACCGCGTGGCATCGATCGCCATCGGGATGCCCTGATCCCGCGCCAGCTCCGACGCTGCTCTCAAATTGGCCATCGACACCGGCTGGCCGCCGGCGCTGTTGCAGGTCACCGTCGCGACGATGCCGGCCACATTCGCCGCGCCATGCGTTTCGATCGCGAGAGCCAGCGCATCAAGATCGAAATTGCCCTTCCAGTCGTCATGGCGGGCGGTGTCGTTGGCGGCCTTCGTGAGCACGTTGACGGCCTTGGCGCCGGCGAGTTCGACATGCGCCTTGGTCGTGTCGAAATGGTAGTTGGACAGGAATACCGGCGCCTTGGAACCGCGGCGCTTGACGAGTTCGGGAAACACGATCTGCTCCGCGCCGCGGCCCTGATGGGTGGGGATCGTGTAAGGGTAACCAAACAGGCGCTCGATCGTCTCGGCGAGACGATAGAAGTTGCGGCTGCCGGCATAGGCTTCGTCGCCGAGCAGCAGACCCGCCCATTGCCGATCGCTCATCGCGCCGGTGCCGCTGTCGGTCAGAAGATCGATATAGACATCCTCGCTCCTCAGCAGGAACGGATTGAGCCCGGCCTCTGCGAGCGCCGCCTCGCGGAAGGCGCGGTCGGTCATGCGGATCGGCTCGACCATCTTGATGCGGAAGGGTTCGGGAATGCGCTTGTCCATCGGCGTGCTCCATCGTTGCGGCCTGAAGCGCCGCGCTCGTTGCAGGATTGGTTGATCGGTTCAGGCGGCGAAGGCCGCGCGATAGGCTCCGGGCGGCACGCCGACACGCGCCTTGAAGATGCGCGTCAGATGCGCCTGGTCGCTGAAGCCCGTGGCCATCGCCACCGACAGCGGGTCGAGGCCGCTCCGCAGCATTGCCTTGGCCGCATCGACCCGGCGATTGATGAGGAAGGCGTGCGGCGACATCCCGGTCCGGCGGTGGAAGGCGCGGATCAGCCGCTGCCGCGACAGCCGCGCCTCGGCGGCCAGGTCATCCAGCGTCAGCCGCTCCGCGAACCGCTCGGACAGAAGCTCGACGATGCGGGCGACAGGTCCGCGTTCGCTTCCTGCATGCGGAAACCGCACCCCGGCATGCACCGACAGGCAGTAGACATAGGCGGCAAGCAGCTTTTCCTCAGCCTCCATGGGCGTGCATTTTTCTTCCCACAGGCGATGCACGGCGAAGAACAGCGCCGCACCCCGCGGATCATGCACGATCGGTTCGCGGAAGGTCGGCGTGCCGGCTCGGTCGAGCGAGGTGCTTTCGGAAGCTATCTCGCGCAGCAGCGCGGCCGTGGGATAGCTGACGCGGTAGCTGAACCCGTCATTGGCCGGCGCGCCGTCATGAACCTCGAAAGGGTTGTAGAGCGTGAGATCGCCGGCGCGAACCGCATGATTGCGCCCGCGGATGAAGATGGTGCCCGTGCCACGCCATAGCGTGCCGACGACGAAGGTATCGTGCGAATGCGGCTGATAGCGATGGCGTTTGAAGGTCGCGGACAGGCACTCGACCCCGCCCACCGGCGCGGTGAAATAGGTCGCCCTCTCGTCCTGGCCCAGCGCGTCCATGGTCTTCTCCCTGCACTGCATGGTGAAGGTCTAGCATTCGCGAAGCGATCGGTATTGTACAAACATATCACGGGGTGAATTCGCCTCGGAAAGACTTCCGCCGAAGTGGTATAGGCCAGCGCTGCAACTATTTTCGTTGGCTTGTTTCAAAACCTGTGCATTCTACGCTTGCCCCGTCGATCGAGGCAGGGAGCCAGGAAGATCATGTCGCTCGAACTTTACGCCGCCTATGTTGTCGCCTGCGTCGTCATCATGCTGGTGCCAGGACCGACGGTCACGCTCATCATCGCCAACAGCATCCGCCACGGTTCGCGCGCCGGGCTCGCCAATGTCGCCGGCACCCAGGCCGGCCTTGCCATCACGATCGCCATCGTCGGCATCGGCCTCAACACGCTGATCGCGGGCATGGGCCACTGGTTCGAATGGGTCAGGCTGATCGGCGCCGCCTACCTGATCTGGATGGGCGTGCAGATGTTCCGCTCGAAAGGCGCGCTGAACCCGGACGGATCGGTCCGCAAGCCGCGCGGCGGCTTCTTCCTGCAGGGTTTCCTGGTGGCGATCAGCAATCCCAAGACGCTGGTCTTCTTCGGCGCCTTCTTCCCGCAGTTCATCGCCCCGCAGGGCAACTACACGCTGCAGATCGTGGTCATGGGCCTGACGGCGATGATCTTCGCCGCCATGTCGGACTCGACCTACGCTCTTGCCGCCGGCCGCGCCGGGCGGCTGCTGTCGGCCAGCCGCGTCAGGCTGATGTCGCGCATCAGCGGCAGTTTTCTCGTCGGCGGCGGACTTTGGCTGGCATTTTCGAAGGCGAAGTGACGGCGGTCGGGGGCTCGATACGCAACCAGCACGAAACTCGGGAACCAAATTGAAAGTTGGCCTTCCCTCCACCACTTAGAAGTTGGCAGTTGGGGATTTGTGCCGGTGTCTTGGACTGTCGAGAATAGGAAAGTGCACGCGGCCGGCGTTGCGCTGATCGTCGCGTTGTCCGCGGTTTTGTTGCTCATCGATCCACAAAAATGGACCAATGACGCCAGCCCGATCCGCTCGGTCGAGCATGTCGGCGCGATGGTTAGAAGCGGTCAAGGTAGGGGTCAACTGATCCAATATTTACTGTTCCTCGATAATGGTTCGACGGTGCTGGTTTCTGACAATCGTCCACGCTTGGTCGGTTCAACCGTCACGCTCGAGCGTGTCACGCGAGACAACGGTTTCATCTTCTACCGATTTCCGGAATGAGCCCTGCCGGTTCTCTCATTCTGATAGAGCGCCAGCACCATAGCGAGGCGCCGACACCTATCGATTGCTCGACAGATGCCGGCGCTAGCTGGTTCGTCCTGACGACTAGTTGAGTCGTCCCAGCCTCTCCACCAGCAGGGCGAAGAACCCGTCATGGTCGATGAAGCGCATCACCGTGGCGTTTTTGGCGCGCTTGGTGACGCCCCACCAGTCGATCACGGTCATGCCCATCGTGAGTTCCGACGCCGTCTCGATGCTGACATTGCAGTGGCGGCCCTTGAACAGTTCAGGCTTGATGAGATAGGCGATCACGCACGGGTCGTGCAGCGGCCCGCCGTCGGTGCCGTATTTCTCCTCGTCATAGCGCTCGAAGAACTCCAGCATTTCGGCCGTTGCCGTGCCGACCTTTGTGCCGAGCTGGCGAAAGGCCTGGATGCGCTTGGAGGTCGTCAGCGCCTTGTGGGTGACGTCGAGCGGCATCATCACAATCGGAATGCCCGACTTGAACACCAGGTCGGCGGCCTGCGGGTCGACATAGATGTTGAATTCGGCGGCCGGTGTGACGTTGCCGCCCTCGAAGAAGCCGCCGCCCATCAGCACGATTTCCTTGATGCGCGGCGCGATCCTCGGCTCGCGGATCAGCGCCAGCGCGATGTTGGTGAGCGGCCCGAGCGGGCAGAGCGTGACCGTGCCGCTTTCCTCGCGCATCAGCGTCTCGACGATGAAGTCGACGGCATATTGTTCCTGCAGGGGCATGGTCGGCTCCGGCAACTGCGGCCCGTTGAGGCCGGTCTTGCCGTGCACCTCCTCGGCGGTGACGAGCGTGCGCGCCAGCGGGCGGATGGCGCCGGCAAAGACCTTGATGTCGGGCCGGCCGGCCAGCTCGCAAATTTTGCGCGCATTGTTCTGGGTCAGCTTCAGCGGCACGTTGCCGGCAACGGCGGTGATGCCGAGGATCTCCAGCTCAGAGCTGCCGAGCGCCAGGAGGATGGCGACGGCATCGTCCTGGCCGGGGTCCGTATCGATGATGATTTTACGGGATTGGGGCATTTCAATTCCTTCTTGGAGTCTTTTTGGGCGGATTTTTTGAGCATGATCCCGAACCGAAGGTCAGCGACCGCAAAAGTGGCAACCGGTTTTCGGACAAGATTCATGCTCCAACGAAGAAGCTTAAGAAGGATGGCGATTCAACGAAACGTCATCCAGATTCAGCGGCTTGAACTTGATCGCGCGGCGGACCATATCAAGACCATCGGGAAAAATGCCAGCCGGGTTTTTCCACTTTATGTCGCTCTTGAGAGGACAGTGTAACATGAGCCGAATGACGCCCTTCTCCAGCCCGCTTCTTTTGGGCTTTGACGCCATGGAAAAGACCCTTGAGCGTCTGGCGAAGTCGGGCGACAGCTATCCTCCCTACAACATCGAACGCCTGAGCGGGGCCGACGGCAATGCCGAGAGGCTGCGCATCACGCTGGCCGTCGCGGGCTTCGCGGAAAGCGATCTCGATGTCACTACGGAGGAAAACCAGCTGGTCGTGCGCGGCCGTCAGACCGACGACACCGAGCGCGAGTTCCTGCACCGCGGCATCGCCGCGCGTCAGTTCCAGCGCTGCTTCGTGCTGGCCGACGGCATGCGGGTGATTGGCGCGGAGCTGAAGAACGGCCTTTTGTCGATCGATCTCGACCGGCCGGAGGCCGAGAGGCTGGTACGGAAAATAAACATATCGGTGAAAGACTGATCTTTGCCGATGGCTCTAATGCGGGACGGCCGGATGTGGCGTCCTCGCGCCAAGGAGGCTTGAAATGACCAGAACTGACGAAACCCTGACCATGACCAGCGGCGAACTCGCCCATCTCGGCGAAGGTTCGGTCGCATATCTGAGGAAAGTCTCGAGCGACGATCTGCGCGGCCGCTTCCCTGGCCTGGACGAGATCGCCCCCGGCTTGGAACTGTGGGCGCTGTTTGCCGCCAACGGCCAGCCGATCCTGCTTTCCGATGCCCGTGACCGGGCGCTGGCCGGAGCAATGGAAAACGACCTGACCACGGTCGCGATCCATTAAGCCTGGCATCCCGTCTTCCTCGACGGGACGTGTCTGAAATGGAAAGGGCCGCTTGCGGCGGCCCTTGGAGGATTTATCCCGAAAAGCTTCAGGCCGCGTGCGAGGCCTGCGTGTCCGACAAGAGCGCGTGGATTGCCAGCGCGTCGCGCGTTCCCCTGATCTTGGCCACCGTATCGGCATCGCGCAGGACCCGCGCGATGCGCGAGAGCGCCTTGAGGTGGTCGGCGCCTGCGCCTTCCGGCGCGAGCAGCAGGAACACCAGATCGACCGGCTGGTCGTCGAGCGCCTCGAAATCGACCGGCGTTTCCAGCCTGGCGAACACGCCCGCGATGCGCTTCACGCCCGCGAGCTTGCCATGCGGGATGGCGATGCCGTTGCCGACACCGGTCGAGCCCAGCCGCTCGCGCTGCAGGATGGTGTCGAACACTTCCCGCTCCGGAATCCCCGATATCGTCGCCGCCCTCTCCGACAGCAGCTGCAGAAGCTGTTTCTTGGAATTCGCCTTCAACGCCGGCATGATCGCCGGAACGCTGATGAGATCGCTGAGATCCATGCTTGAAAAATCCCTTGCTCGCCCTGCCGCGCCAGTCGTCGTCCCCTCGCGCGGCTGGCTTTCTTATCCCTGAGCGACCTTGGTCGTCGACGGATCGATCCAGCCGATGTTGCCATCAGGCCGGCGGTAGACGATGTTGAGATGGTCGGTTCCGGCGTTGCGGAAAACGAAGACCGGGCTGTCGCTGGTATCGAGCTCTATGACGGCCGACGCCACCGACATGGTGCGCAGCGTCATGGTCGATTCGGCGACGATGACCGGGGCGAAATCCTCGGGGATCTCCTCCTCGTCATCGGCGAGCGGCGCCATCACCGTATAGGCGATGTCGGTCGGTTCCTCGCCATTGCCATTGCCGGTATTGCGGGACTTCAGCCGGCGCTTGTAGCGGCGCAGCCGCGTCTCGAGACGATCGGCGGCGGCCTCGAAGGCGAGCGTTGGGTCCTGGGCGTCGCCGGTCGCCTGCAGAGAGGCGCCGGAATCGAGCCGGACCATGCAATCGGCCGAAAAACGCGACCCCGATTTGATGACGGTGACATGCCCTGAAAAACCCCGATCGAAATATTTCTCGATCGCTTCACCGACACGGTCGTTGATGCGCGTGCGGAACGCATCGCCGATATCCATATGTTTTCCCGAAATGCGCAGATTCATCTGAAAACTGACCTTCCTTGCTCAGGCTTCAAACTGTCCCGAGTTTATACCCGTGGTGCGCGCGCACAAGCTTCGCAGCGGCATGCGCGCCGATTTTAGACCCGAACTTTCCGGTTGATCACAAGTCGCCTTCTTGGCCGTCCGTGGCCTTGCTTTGACGGACCCATTCGCAAGCGGGCATCACCGCTCCGCTCTTGCGGGCGGGCTTCTAGACACTTCACCGCGGCTTGTCAATGAAGCTTGAAAACTGTGGAAATCCGCCAGTTCGTCAAAGGCCGCACTGGTGGGGATTGAGGCCCGTCCTAGCGCCCAGCATTGGCGAGCGCCCGCTTCTCCCGCCGCCGCTGCACCGATGAGGGAATGTTCATGCCTTCACGGTACTTGGCCACAGTGCGGCGGGCGATATCGACGCCGCTCTCCCTCAGCATGTCGACGATGGCGTCGTCGGACAGCACCTCGACAGGCCTTTCCTCGTCGATCAACTGCTTGATGCGGTCGCGCACGGCTTCCGACGAATGCGCTTCGCCGCCTTCGGCCGAAGCGATCGAGGCCGTGAAGAAGTAGCGCAGTTCGAACACGCCGCGTGGCGTCAGCATGTATTTGTTGGCGGTGACGCGGCTCACGGTCGATTCATGCATGCCGATGGCATCAGCCACCGTGCGCAGGTTGAGCGGCTTGAGGTGCCGCACGCCATGGACGAGGAACGCATCCTGCTGGCGAACGATTTCGGAAGCCACCTTGAGGATGGTCTTTGCCCGCTGGTCGAGACTGCGCGTCAGCCAATTGGCGCTCTGCAGGCATTCGGCCAGAAAGTCCTTTTCCGCCTGGTCCTTAGCGTGACCGGAAATGCGGGCAAAATAGACATTGTCGACAAGCACGCGCGGCAACGTGTCGGCGTTGAGTTCGACCGCCCAGCTGCCGTCGCTGGCTGCCCTCACCTCGACATCGGCCACGATCGCATCGCTTGGACCGCCTGAGAAAGCCGTTCCTGGCCGTGGATCGAGCGCCCGTATTTCGGCCAGCATGTCGAGAAGGTCTTCCTCGTCGACACCGCAGAGGCGCTTCAGCGTCTGGAAATCGCGCCGCGCAAGCAGCTCGAGATTGGCGACCAGAACCTTCATCGCCGGGTCGAGCCGGTCGCGCACGGCAAGCTGCAGCGACAGGCATTCGGCGAGATCGCGGGCAAACAGGCCGGCGGGCTCGAAAGTCTGGCAGACACCGAGCACACGCTGCACGGCGGCATCGTCCGAGCCGAGCCGCGCGGCAATCTCGCCCAGATCGGCGCGCAGGTAGCCGGCCTCGTCGAGCCCGTCGGCGAGTTCACCGGCGATCAGGCGCTCGGCGGAGTTGGAGAAGGCAAGCGCGATCTGCTCGCCGACATGCTCGCGCAGCGTCACCGCCGTGGCAGCCATGTCACCAACATCGAAACCATCGGACGAGGATGACCCGCCACCGCTGCCAGCTGCCGATTTCCACTGCGCCGAAAGGTCCGGACCCAGCCTTTCGCTGGTGCCGGGATCATCCGGAAACAGGTTTTCCAGTGAAGAATCGAGCTTGTCCGAAATCGCCTCGGCGCTCCATTGCGTCTCGGCCTCGAACCAGTCGCCTTCCGGTGCCGGCTCCGGAGAGACCTCGCTCTTCTGTGGCTGGTCGCCTCCGGCGTCGTCTAACGGCTCGGCCCGCTCCAGCAGCGGGTTGCGCTCGATTTCCTCGTCGATGAAACGCTCGAGCTCGACATGGGTAAGCTGCAGCAGCCGGATCGACTGCATCAGCTGGGGCGTCATCACCAGCGACTGGGACTGTCTGAGCTGCAGTTTGGCCGCCAGCGCCATGATGGGGTTCAAACGCCTCGTCTACGCATCGGATTACAATTTTCGGTCGGGCATAGAAACTGGCCCGGCTTTTGCTTGTCAAGGCAAACGCTAGCAGCACCGGCTTACCGGAGCGTTAGCTGGCGGTGGTTTTGCCGGGAATGTCGAGAAATCGGGCGAAAAATCCGCAGAAGCGGAGATGTCACGTCAGAGCGTAAAGCCCTCGCCGAGATAGAGGCGCCGCACATCGGCGTTGGCGACGATTTCGTCAGCGCGGCCATGCGTCAGCACCTGGCCGGCGTGGATGATATAGGCGCGGTCGATGAGGCCGAGCGTCTCGCGCACATTATGGTCGGTGATCAGGACGCCGATGCCGCGCGCCGTGAGATGGCGCACAAGCTGCTGGATATCGGCGACGGCGATCGGGTCGATGCCGGCGAACGGCTCGTCGAGCAGCATGTAGGCCGGTTTGGTCGCCAGCGCCCGCGCGATCTCCAGACGCCGCCGCTCGCCGCCCGACAGCGACATGGAGGGCGCCTTGCGCAGATGGCTGATGTGGAATTCCTCGAGCAGTTCGTCGAGCGTGCGCTCGCGCTCCTTGCGGTTTTTTTCCACCACTTCCAGCACGGCGCGGATGTTCTGCTCGACATTCAGGCCGCGGAAGATCGACGCTTCCTGCGGCAGATAGCCGATGCCCAGGCGGGCGCGACGGTACATCGGCATCGAGGTAACGTCGAAGCCGTCGATCTCGATCGAACCCTCGTCGACGGGAACGAGGCCGGTCACCATGTAGAAGCAGGTGGTCTTGCCGGCGCCGTTCGGACCGAGCAGGCCGACGGCCTCGCCGGCGCGGACGCCGATCGTCACGCCGCTTACAACCTTGCGGCCCTTGTAGCTCTTGGTCAGGCCCTTGGCGATAAGGGTGCCCTTGAACTTGGATTTGTCGGCGCCGACTGTGGCTGGTGCAGCCGACGTTGCGGCCGCCCGTCCCGGAAGACGGGCAAGCAGCGAAGTAACGCCGGCCATTAGTTGCTCGACGCTCCCTGCTTCTGGGGCGTTCCCTGCTTCTGAGGGGTGAACGACATTATGACGCGGCCGCCGCAGCCTTCCACATTGGCGAGGCCGCTCTTCATCTGCACGGTGAGCTTGCAACCCTTGAGCACATTGTCGCCCTGCGACAACACGACTTCCTTGCCGGAAAGCACGAGCACCTGCGTCTTCATGTCGAAAGTGCCGGTGTCGCCGGTGGCGATCTGGTCGTTCGACTTGATATAGACTTTGTTCTCGACGATCAGGTGGTCGATGTTGGCGGCGCCCGTCATCGCCGAAGCGCCGGCGGCGGCATCCTTGGGCGCATTGGCATCCTTGACGTAGTAGACCGTCATCTTGCCGGCCTTGAGCAAAGTCGGCCCCTGGTTGACGGTGACGTTGCCGCTGAAGATCGCGGCGCTCTCGGCCTGCCGGACCTCGAGCTTGTCGCTTTCGATCTGGATCGGCTGGTCGCCGGACAGCTTCAGACCGGACATCTGGCTATTGGCGCCGGACTGGGCAAATGCCGGCGCCCCCAGCAACAGCATGATGGAGGCCGCCGCTGCAAGCCTTGCCGAACTACTGCGACGCATTCTGCTCTCCGCTCTTTGCCTCTGCCGCCTTCAGGCCGGCCGGCTCGATGTTGACGCGCACCCGGTTTTCGAAGACCACGACCTTGCCATTGTCCTCGACCGACATCGAGTCCGCGGTGATGCGTGATCCGCCACGGCTGACGTCCACCGGATTGTCCGTCTTCATAGAACCTTTGCCCATGTCTAGGAAGATCGATTTGAACTTCGCCGCCAACCCGTCGGTGGTCGTCACCGTGACATCGCTGGTCAAGTCCATCGTGTTGGCGTCACGGTTGTAGATGCCGTGCGCGGCATTGACCGCCACGACATTGTCGGCGGCGACAGGCAACTTGGCGTCGATGCCTTCGAGGTCGATGATCGCCTGCTGGCCGACGTCCTGGGTCGCCCTGGTCGCCGTCAGCGAATAAGGCAGTTTCAGCTTGGTAAAGCCGTTGAGCTTCGGATTGGCCATCACCAGCTTGCCGTTGGAGAAGGCGCTGCCCTCGGCCTGCACCGAAACCGAAACCGGCGCGGCAAGATAAGAATAGACCGGAAAGGCGATGGCTATGCCGGCTGCCAGCAGCGGCAGGGCAAACTTCAGCACACGCACACGGCGCGAATGCCTTTGCGCGCGGTCGAAAGCATCGCCCCGCGTGCTGGTCGGCACCTCGGGAGACAACACGTTCCCGGCGCCGCTCGTTTCGTCAGATCGCGCTAACATGACTGTTTCTAATGAGCCCTTGCCCGCCAAACACCGCCTATAGGTGGTATGCCGGCCCCCGCACGCAAGCACAAGCGGAGGAAAACTGCAAAATTGTGACGGCTGCTACCGCACGACTAGGACGAATTCGGTAGAATTGCCAGCACTCATAGCAGATACAGGCAGGCTGCGTTAATTTTTCGTGAGGTTGTCGTTTACCTCCAGGCTGGGTGATAGACCGTCAGGAAACGGTAGCCCGGCGCGAGCGCTTGCTTTAAAAGCTTGCTCTTCCACCGATTGCGAGGCTGAAAATGGCAATGAGAGCCGACGACCTGATCGACCGACGCCGCTTGCGCCGCAAGCTGACGTTCTGGCGCGTGGCCGTGTTTCTGGTTCTGGCGGCTGCGGTGATCGGCTTCTCGAGTTGGATCTACAACGGCGACTTCACCGGCCAAGCGGTCGACCACATCGCCAAGGTCAGGATCGAAGGCACCATCACCGAGGACGAGGGACTGATCAAACGGCTGGAGACGATCCGCAAGTCGCCCCAGGTGAAGGGCGTCATCCTGTCGATCGATTCGCCTGGCGGCACCACGGTCGGCGGCGAGTCGATCTATGAGGAAGTGCGCAAGGTGGCTGGCGACAAGCCGGTGGTGGCCGAGGTCGGCACGCTGGCGGCGTCCGCCGGCTACATGATCGCCAGCGCCGCGGACCACATCGTCGCTCGCAAGACCTCGATCGTCGGCTCGATCGGCGTGTTGATCCAATACCCGGACGTCAGCGGTCTCATGGACAAGCTCGGCATCAAGCTGGAAGAGGTGAAGTCGTCACCGCTCAAGGCTTCGCCCTCGCCCTTCAAGCCCACCAACGACGATGAGCGCGCCATGGTGCGCAAGCTCATTCTCGACAGCTACGACTGGTTCGTCGGCATCGTCGCCGAGCGGCGCAAGATGACGCACGAGCAGGCGCTGGCGCTGGCCGACGGTTCGATCTTCACCGGCCGCCAGGGTCTTGCCAACGGGTTGGTCGACGCGGTCGGCGGCGAAACCGAAGCGATCGACTGGTTGGCGACCAAGGGCGTGGACGGCAAGCTCAAGGTGATCGAATGGAAAGATACCGAAGGGCGCGGTGGCTTCCTGTTCTCCAAGACGATGGTGAAAGGCGTCACCGGAGCCCTGGGCTTGCCGGACGCCGGCGGCGACGTCATTCACGAGCTTGGAGCCGACCGCTTGTTCCTTGACGGTCTCGTTTCGGTCTGGCACCCTTGATGCGCCTTTTGGGGCCAGTGAAAAAGGCAATAAAATCATCCGGATAATTTGACCGCAGCGGTCTACGGGGAACGTTCTCATGATCAAATCCGAGCTTGTGCAGATCATTGCCGCGCGCAACCCGCACCTTTTCCTGCGCGACGTCGAGAACATCGTCGGCGCGATCTTCGACGAGATCACCGATGCCCTTGCCGACGGCAACAGGGTTGAGCTGCGCGGTTTCGGTGCATTTTCGGTGAAGAATCGCCCCGCCCGCACCGGCCGCAACCCGCGCACCGGCGAATCCGTCGATGTCGAAGAGAAGTGGGTGCCGTTCTTCAAGACCGGCAAGGAGTTGCGCGAAAGGCTGAACGGCGGCAAATAGGCGCCGCGTCGGCGGGAAAACGACATCCCGGCGCGCTACTCACTCTCCATGGAGATCTGATGTTCAATCGCATCGTGCTCGTCGTGGTCTTTGTGCCGCTGGCCGTCATCCTGATCGCGCTCGCCGTCGCCAACCGCGGACCGATCGCTTTCACCCTGGACCCGTTCCATCCCGGCAATCCGGCGCTGACGCTGACGCTGCCGCTTTTCATCTACCTCTTCATCGCGCTCGCCGTCGGTATGGTGATAGGCAGCATGGCGACCTGGGTGAAACAGGGGCGCTACCGCAAGCTCGCGCGCCGGCACGGCATCGAGGTCGAGAACCTGCGCCAGGCGGTGAGCCGCGCGCCCGCGGCGCCGAAGGGACCGGTTCTGCCCAAGCCAACCAACTGATGCAATTCCAGGGAAAGCGACTGGCGGTTTCCCATCCGGAATTGCGTAAGAACGATACCTCTCGCGGCGCCTCGCTTCCACGGAGCCTTCCATGCTGACCATTTCGGCCGCCGAGGTCGACAAGGCGCTCACCTTTCCAGGATTGGTCGAGACGCTGCGCACGGCGTTCCGCGAAGGCGCCGTGCAGCCTGTTCGCCATCATCATGGCGTCGAGCGGCCGGACGGCGCGGCCTCGACACTGCTCCTGATGCCGGCCTGGACCGACTTCAACGCAGCCGGGGCCTCGGCTGGTGGCCATATCGGCGTCAAGATCGTCACCGTATCGCCGGACAACAACGCCATCGGCAAGCCCGCGGTCATGGGTCTCTATCTTCTGCTGGACGGCGTGACCGGCGAGCCGGAGGCATTGATAGACGGGCAGCGGCTGACGCAGTGGCGTACGGCCTGCGCCTCGGCGCTTGCCGCGTCCTATCTCGCTCGCGAGGACGCTTCGCGGTTGCTGGTGATCGGTGCCGGCGCGCTGTCGCCCTTCCTTGCCAAGGCGCATTCGGCGGTCAGGCCGGTCAAGTCGATCCGCATCTGGAACCGCACGCCGGAAAACGCGGAGAAGGTCGCGGCAGCGCTACGCGCCGAGGGCCTTCCAGCGAGCACCGCCGGCGACCTCGATGCCGAGCTCGGCCAAGCCGACATCATCTCGTCCGCCACGATTTCTGCCACGCCGATGATCAAGGGCGCGCTGCTGAAGCCAGGCACCCATGTCGACCTGGTCGGCGGCTTCACGCCGGCGATGCGCGAAAGCGACGACGAGGCGATTGCCCGCGCCCGCGTCTATGTCGACACGCGAGCCGGCGCGACCAAAGAGGCCGGCGATATCGTCCAGCCGCTGGCCTCCGGTCTGCTCAAGCCTGAAGCCATCGTCGCGGACTTGCATGAACTAGCCCGTGGCGAGAAGAGCGGCCGGCGAAGCGACACCGAAATCACTCTCTTCAAATCGGTCGGCGCGGCGCTTGAAGACCTTGCTGCCGGCATTGCGGTCTACAAGGCGCTCAAGTAACCGCTGCCGCGGTCTGGGGCGCGCCCATCGCCTCGCCGATCAGGCGAAAGTCGTGCCCGCTGATCTCGAACAACCCGAAGCGGAGCTGGTATCCCCAGTTCGGCTTGCCGGCGGTGAAGTCCAAACGCTCCAGCAATGGCTTGATCGGTGCATCCTCGCCGTCCGCCCAATCGACATCGCGCCGCGCCGGCGTGAACCCGCCGCCCATGACTCCCTGGTAAACCTGGCCCTGCCGGACCGTCCCGATGGCCGTGAAGGCCTGGAGCCCGTCCTTCTCGCCCAACTTCATGCTGGGCGAGTAGTAGCAGACGCCGTCGCCGGGCCTGATGCGGCGGAGCGGCGCCGCCTTGCCATGGTTGACCTGCATGAAGCCGGCCCGGCGGCCGATCCGCACATGCTCGGCCGATGCGACCGCGATCCAACACGCGCTCATCCCTGCGCTCCCTCGAAGGGCCAGTAGACACGCAGGCGATGGTTGTCGGGATCCAGCGCGACGAAGGTGCGCCCGAAATCCATGTCCGTCGGCGCCTGCAGGATCTTCAAGCCGCGCTTTGACCAGTCCGCATGATTGGCGTCGACCGTGGCCGCGTTCTCGACAGCCAGCACCAGTTCGGCGCTGCCAGCCGTTCCGCCGGCCGCCGGCACGGTGTGGCGCGACCAAAGGCCCAGCTTGAAGCCCTTGTCGAGCACGAACATCTGGAAGGTCGGCGAAGACTCCACCGGCTGGCGTCCGAGCAGCTCGGCATAGAAGGCACCGCTGTTTTCCGGGCTGTCGACGTAAAGGATGACGAAATTGGGCGTGGTCATGTCTGATCTCCAAGGTGTTTGAACCTCGGAAACCATAGCCGCCCCTGCTGTCAGATTCTGGCAGCAGCAATCAGCCGGCGGTATCCTTCGCAATCTTCTGCCCCGGCTTGTCGAGAGTCGCCCGCCATTCCTTGAGCATCGCCTGGCGGCGGCGAGGATACCGAATGTCCGTCGCCGTCAGATCGGTCATACGATCGGCGCGGAAATGACGGAAATCCTGGCGCATCTCGCACCACGCCACCATCACCCGCACCTTGTCGAAGAAGCCGAGCGCGAACGGCCAGACCAGGCGTTGAGAGGCCGCCCCATCCGCGTCGCGGTAGAGAAAGCCGAGCTTGCGCTCGTCGCGGATCGCCTGCCTGACCACACCAAGGTCGATGGCCTCGACGCTGCCCGACTGTGGCCCGACGAGCAGAGTGGTGGCGTCGAGGTCCTCGCGCAGATCGTCCGGCAGCACCGCCGCGATCTTGGCCAGCGCATCCGTCGCGGCGGCTGCCAGTCGTTTGTCCGGCTGCTTTGCCACCCAGCGCGAGCCGAGCACGATCGCCTCGATCTCTTCATCCGTGAACATCAACGGCGGCAACATGAAGCCGGGCTTCAGCACATAGCCGAGCCCCGCTTCGCCCTCGATCGGCGCGCCCTGCCCCTGCAGCGTCGCGATGTCGCGGTAGAGCGTGCGGATCGATACACCCATCTCGCCAGCAAGCATGTGGCCGCTCACCGGCCGGCGGTGGCGGCGCAGTATCTGTATCAGGTCGAGCAGGCGTTCGGAGCGGGACATCTCCATCCAGGATAGAGCCACAGGGGCGCAGCCGGAAGCCGCGCCATTGCGTGGCAAAGGCAGCGGTAAGGCTCAGCGTTTAGTCAGCCTTTGTTGCGCCGATGGGTTGAGCTGTGGCAGAAGCGGGCCGAACCGCCGGAGATGCTCTTTCTTGAAATCTTTTCGGGATAAACGCCGAGACGGCCGCCCGCACTCTGCCAGGGCGGAGCCGCCACGCCAGCGCGAAGCGCCTCCGGCCGGACGACCTCTGGCGAAGCCCACAGAGCGGCACGAATCGAAGCCGGCGGAACGCCAGGAGCCGAAACCCGCGCCCCGTATTCTTGCGCGTCGCGAGGGTCCGATGCCCGCGGAACGGCTGCCGCTGATCCTCGAGGTCGCGCCCAACGCCGACTATGCGCTGCTGGACAGCGGCGCCGGCGAGAAACTCGAGCAGTACGGCCCCTATCGCATCGTGCGCCCCGAGGGCCAGGCGATCTGGCAACGCGCCCTTCCGGCCAAGGAATGGGAGCGCGCCGACGCTATCTTCACCGGCGACACCGACGAGGAAGGCATTGGCCGCTGGCGTTTTCCGAAAGCACCGCTCGGCGAAACCTGGCCGATGAAGCATGACGGCATCGACTATCTCGGCCGCTTCACCTCGTTCCGCCATGTCGGCGTCTTCCCCGAGCAGGCCTCGCATTGGGATCACATGGCTGCTCTGATTGAGGCTGCCAGGCGCCCGGTCAAGGTGCTGAACCTCTTTGGCTATACCGGCCTTGCGTCGCTGGTGGCGGCGCGCGCGGGTGCCGAGGTAACGCATGTCGACGCGTCGAAGAAGGCGATCGGCTGGGCGCGCGAGAACCAGGAAATGGCCGGCCTCGCCGACAAGCCGATCCGCTGGATCGTCGAGGATGCCATGAAATTCGCCGAGCGCGAGGAGCGACGCGGCAGTCGCTACGACATCGTGCTATTCGATCCGCCGGCCTACGGTCGCGGACCCAAGGGCGAGGTGTGGCAATTGTTCGAGGACCTGCCGGCGCTCACCGACCTCTGCCGCTCGATCCTGACGCCGAAACCGCTTGCGGTGGTTCTCACCGCCTATTCGATCCGCGCCTCCTTCTTCGCCATCCATGCCTTGATGCGCG
>NZ_JANINM010000371.1 GCF_024509055.1 Mesorhizobium sp.
CGATGATCGCGAACGTGCGGCGGCGCGCAACCTCTTCAGGTATCGTTTCGGGCATTTCTTTAAAGGAGTTCCGTGTGACAGGCGGCGCTTCTACCAGTGCGGCGCCGGCCTGTCGACATGGGGCGGACAATGCTCGCGCCCGATGCTCCGGCTCAAGCCAGTCCGGCCGCGCTTTCCGCGAGGACGATCTCCGGCAGCCAGCCGGCGATCGCCTTGCCGATCGCGTCGGAATGATCTTCCTGCAGATAATGCGCGCCCGGTCCGAGATCAATGAAGCTGCAGTTCTTCAGCCCGGCTGCGAATTCCTTTGCCGCCTGCACCGAAATGAGGGCGCCCGGATCGCCCGCGAAGAGCAGCTTTGGATAGGTTGAAAGCCTGAGCGCGCGATGGTCGTGCGCACTGATCGCCGCGACATCCGTCGGCTGGTTCTCTATCGGCAGTTCGCGCGGCAAGCGCAGCGCCGGCTTACGCGACTGCGGCGTCGGGAACGGCGCACGGTAAGCGGCCATCTCGTCCTCGCTCATTTTGCGCAGAACGGACGCGGGCAGGATCTTCTCAACGAAGACATTGTCTTCCAGCACCAGCTTCTCCCCTGTACCCGGCGTGCGCAGCGCCTTGAAAAGTTCGCGCGCCTGCGGACGCTGGTGGAAATCCTCCCAGCGCTCGAACGGCCGGATGAATTCCATGAAGGCGAGGCCCAGAACGCGCCGCGCCCGCCGCGCGGCGAAATGGAAAGCCAGCGCCGTGCCCCAGTCCTGCGCGACGATCACCAATTCCTTGAGGTCCAGGGCTTCGATGAAGGCATCGAGATAACGGACCTGATCGAAGAAGCGATAGTCGATATCGGGCTTGCCCGACTGACCGTAGCCGATCAGGTCCGGCGCGATACATCGAGCGAACGGCGCGACATGCGGGATGATGTTGCGCCAGATGTACGAAGAGGTCGGATTGCCGTGGAGGAACAGCACGATGGGACCGGACGCGCCGGCCTCCAGGTAGGACATCGTTGAATCAAGGACTGCAATCTCGGCGCGCCGCAGTTGCGGCCGATCGGTTGTCGAATTCATCGGACTCACTCCCTTCCGAAAACGGTGCTGAAGATGATTTTCTTGAACCGCTCGAGCGGCTCGGGGCTGCGCTCGACCTTCATGCGCAGCATGGCGCCCTGCCAGGATGACAACAGGAAATCGGCGAGGTCCTCTGCATCGAGGGCCTTGGTGATGTCGCCCGCCGACTGGCCTTCGGCGATGCAGGCCGCGAAGGGCTGGCGCCAGCGCTCGAAAATGTCGGCCAGCCGCAACCTTAGCGGCTCGCTGTAGACGGCCGTTTCCAGGCTGAGATTGCCGATCATGCAGCCGCGCGCCCAGTCATGCGCCTCGAGCTTCAAGGTGACGACATCGAGATAGCGGCGGAGCCGGCCGACCGGCGGCGTGCCGTCCTGCGCCAGGGCACTTTCGACCAAACCGCTGACATAGGCGAAGTAGCGTTCCAGCACCTCGCCGACGAACTCCTCCTTGGAGGCAAAATGGTTGGTGAAAGAGCCTGGACGAGCGCCGGCGGCGGCGACGATGTCGCGCACGCCGGCGGCCGCATAGCCAGAATTCCAGATTGTCTGGAAGCCGGCCTCGAGGAGATTTTCGCGGAGTGATTGTCTAGCCATGCCAATATAATACGTACGTACGTATTTGTGTCAAGGCCAACAAAACGAACGCTCTCATTCGTTCCCAGACAACGAAGATTTCAGAGGCACGACTGGTGGCTTGTCGACAGGCCGGCAGCCTGTAAGGTCGGTAGGACAACAGAGGATGGGGTTGCGTGATCGAATGCGAAACGAACCGGTGGAGATCTATTCGGACCAAACCAACGCGGCCATCATGCGGCATCCGGGCCGTCGTTTCCCTGGGCTCCTCATCCAGGGAGACACGCTCTACATCCTCTGCCGAAAAGCGGATGACGCCTGCGCCGAGATCGGAAGAGGACATCCAGGTTTTGAAGAAGCCAACGAATTGCGAAACACTTTGTGGGCCTATTTGAACCACTACAAGATCGTGCTGACGGAACACGATCTTCCCCTCCCGTTCAGTCATTAGGCAAATCATGAGCAGCACAAAACAAATCATCGTCATAGGCGCCGGCATCATCGGCGCGTCGATCGCCTGGCACCTGACCAAGGCCGGCGCGCAGGTGACAGTCATCTCCGAGAGCGGCGTCGGAGGGGTCGCCACGCCCAATACCTTCGCCTGGATCAATGCCAGCTGGGGCAATCCGGAAACCTATTTCCGGCTTCGCACGCGCGCCATGGCGGAATGGACACGGCTGGCCAAGGACCTGCCGGGCCTGCCGCTGACCTGGTGCGGTGGCCTGTGCTGGGACCTGTCGGCGGACAGGCTCGAGTCCTATGCCGCCGAGCATTCGTCATGGGGCTACGGCATTGAGCGCGTTGGACGCGAACAGGCATCGCGCATCGAGCCAAATCTGTCGGAACCGCCCGAACTCGCGCTTTACGTGGCAAGCGAAGGAGTGGCTGAACCGATCGCAACCATCAACGCACTGTTCGCAGATGCCGAGCAGCGCGGCGCGCGGATCGTGACGGGAGTTGTCGAGAGGCTGACTCTTTCCAACGGCAAGGTCACAGGCGTTGTCGTTTCGGGCGAAACCATCGCAGCTGACGAGGTCGTGGTCGCCGCCGGCGTCGGGGCGCCGGCGATCGCGGCGACAGCCGGCATCAAGCTGCCGATCGAGACGCCGCCGGGCCTGATCGTGCACTCGCGCCGCCACAGCAAGCTGCTCAATGGGCTGGTGCTGGCCGACAGGCTGCATATGCGCCAGACCGCGGAGGGACGCATTATCGCCGGCTCGGATTTTGGTGGTGGCGACCCGGGCGAAAACGCCGAGGCCAGCGCGCGTGAGCTGTTCGAAACGATGAAAGCGATGCTGCGGGGCGCGGATCAGCTCGAGCTTGACTTCCACACAGTCGGCTACAGGCCGACACCGGTGGACGGCTTTCCGATCGTCAGCCGCGCCGACGGTGTCGGAGGCCTCTACATCGCCGTGACGCATTCCGGCATCACGCTGGCGCCCGCGATCGGCTTGTTCGCGGCCCGCGAGATTCTGGAAGGCCAGCGCGATCCGCTCCTGGCGCCTTACGCGCTGTCGCGTTTCGCTCAATAGCCTGGCGGCCGCCTGTATCCACCGGAAATCGAGGCTATCGCAGCAACGATTCCAAGCAACCGTGACTCCGACCACCGCCGGCCAACAAGCTGCAGGCCGATCGGCAAGCCGCTGCTGTCCTGCCCGTATGGGAAGGTGAGCGCCGGGTGGCCGGAATAGTTGAAGACCGCGCCGTGGGCCGGCAGCATCCAATAACTCTCGTTCTTGCCGTTGACCTGAAGCGGGCTGCCCGGTTCGCAATGCGGGAAGGCCCCGGTCATCGCGACAGGACAGAGCAAGGCATCGCAAGTTTCGAAGAAGCGTTCCCAGGCGAGGATCGATCGGTCACGGCGGGCAAGCGCTGCGAACCAGTGCGATACCGTTGCCGGCTGCTCTGGCGGGTTCGGTTGTGCGGCCTCCAGCATCATCCCGATCAGCTTACCGCCTTCGGCGAGGTCGTCGTACAGGTCGAGCTTCGGCAATTTAGCCTCCTCGATACGCACTCCTGCGGACGCGAGCTGAGCAGCCAACCTTTCGACGGCTGAAATGATTTCAGCGGCCACGGGAAAGCCGGGAAACGCGTTGGCTACAGCAATGCGCAGCGATTTCAGCTCAAGCTTCGGCATGGGCTCGACCGGCAGCGGCGGCAAGTCTGTATCAATCGCATCCGGCCCGGCGACGATCCGATAAATCAACGCCAGATCCTCGGGGTTGCGCGCCAATGGACCAACGCAGGACATGAGACGGACGCTGCGCGCAGTTCCGCCCGGGTCGGGAAAGGCGCCGGCCAGGGAAACGCGATGCTCGGTCGGCTTCAGGCCATAAACGCCGCAGAAGGCCACAGGCAGGCGGATCGAGGCTTGCATGTCGGTGCCGAGTTCGAAAGGCGTCATGCCGGTCGCGAGCGCGGCTGCCGCACCGCCGCTCGAGCCGCCCGCGGTGCGTGACAGGTCCCACGGATTGCTCGTGCGCCCGAACAAGGGATTGTCCGACTGCCAGTCGCCCAGCATGGCAGGGACATTGGTCTTGCCGATCAGTATGCCGCCTGCGGCCCTGAGCCGGGAGACGACCGGGCTGTCCAGTCTCGCGACATGGTCGGCGAATGGCGGAAAGCCTACGGTGGTCTTCAAGCCGGCGGTGTCGTGCGTGTCTTTCAACGTGAAAGGCACACCGTGCAGCGGACCGAGCGCGTCCCCGCGCGCCACCGCCGCATCGGCTTGCAAGGCGGCTTGGCGGGCACTCTCCCTGTCGAGGATGACGACTGCATTGACCGCTTCGTTATGGCTGTCGATTTGCGCAAGATGTCCTTCGAGCGCATCCACGGCCGATATCTTGCGCGCGGCAATCGCGGTCGAGAGTTCAGTGACGGATGTGAAGGCAATGTCCATGCGAATGCTCCGGCGGCTGTCGCGCGCCTCGATCAACGTGGCGGATCGCAACGCGGCTTCAAGCCGAGTTCAGCATTGGCGAGACGGTGGCGCTTGATCGAAATTGCGGCGAAAGGGCGAGCTTCAGCCGACGAGCGCCAACTGTACGGCGGCAGGCGCGAACGGTCGGATGCTTGTGCCTTCCTTCGTCATGGTGACGAAGCTGGACGGCGGGATCGCCTGCCAGTCGCCGCCGTCGCGATCGAAAGGTTCGGAAACGATCGAGCGGCCGGCATGCTTGGCGAAACCGCCGGTATAGAGCGTCGGCGCATGGCCGTCGGTCGTGTAGCGCACGGCATAGAGCGCCTCGCCATCGGAAAATGCCGCCGTCAGTTTCAACGAGGGTTCGATGCCGGCGTTGTGCGAGGCCTCGATGACGCGGCCGGTGGCCCGCGACACGGCCCCCTGCGGATCGACCGACAGCCCCTGGTCGATCATCAGCAGGAAGAAGAGTTCGGAATCAGTGGTGCCCTCGCGCTGGTCGAAGACCTCGTCGGAGAGCGAGTTCTCCAGCGCGCGGCGGATCTTTTCGAAGCCGCCGATCTGGCCGTTGTGCATGAACGACCAGCGGCCGGAAACGAAGGGATGGCAGTTCATGCGGCTGGTGGCGCCCCCTGTCGAGGCGCGGACATGGGCGAGGAACAGGCCGGACCTGATCTGACGGCAAAGGCTCTTCAGATTGGGATCGGACCAGGCCGGCAGGATATCCCGGTACAGGCCGGGCTCGGGCCGGTCGCCATACCAGGCAAGGCCGAAGCCGTCACCGTTGGTCGGCGACTTGGCTTCCTGGGCGCAATGGCTTTGGGCGATCAGCGAATGGCAAGGCGCGGTGATGATGTCTTCGAGGAAGACCGCTTCACCAAGATAGGCCGCCCACCGGCACATCCCATTCCACCATCTCTAGAGCATGATGCCGAAAAGCGTGAAGCGGTTTTCGGACGACATCATGCTCCGCTTCTTTGATTTAGAGACGGATTCAGATTTCAGGTCAGTTCGACCTGAAATCATCCGGCTCTAGGCGCGATCCATCAGAGCCGCCGGCTCCTTGACCGCATGCGAGCCTCGGTTGTGCGTGCGCTCATAAAGCTCGCGAACGATTCGGCTCGCGGTAGTCTCGAAGAGAAACGGCAAGAAAGCGTGAACGAGGGCGGCACCGGCGGCCATCGACAGGCGGGAACAGAACCAGGCCGCGAAAGCCATGTGGCCGAAATAGGTCTCACCCACCTTGGCCGGATGAGCGGTGAAGAGCGTCGCAAGCCGATTTGTCATGGTGTTCCCTCCTGCCGGGATAAGTCCCGATGATGGGTATCGTGCCATGGGCCGAAGGTTCATCGGTCCCAAAAGATCCTTGTACTCTCCCTCATTTTGGGACATTTATCCCAATATGACGCTCGAAATCGACGAAATTGATCGAAGATTGCTTGCCGAACTACAGCGCGACGGCACGCTTTCGGTCGACCAGTTGTCGGAGCGGGTGGCGTTGTCGCGCAATGCCTGCTGGCGGCGCGTCAAGCGATTGGAGGAGGACGGCGTCATCACCGGGCGCGTGGCGCTCGTCGATGCCGACAAGCTCGGGCTAGGCCTCTCGGTCTTCATCCTGATCCGCACGTCGAATCACGATCCAGACTGGCTGCAGAAATTTCGCGCGGCGGTGACCAGCTTTGCCGAGATCACCGGCGTCTACCGCATGTCGGGCGACCTCGATTATGTGCTGAGAGCCCGGGTTGCCGACGTGAAAGCCTATGACCGTCTCTACCAGCGGCTGATCGCCAAGGTGGCGCTGTCGGATGTCTCGGCTTCGTTCGTGATGGAAGAAATCAAGGAAACGACGGTCATTCCGGTAGAGTTGCGAACACGCACGCCGGAATCGCGCTGAAAGAAAAACGTTGATAGGCTTGGCTGCGAGTTGACCGAATCGGCATTCGGACCGATAGGGATGGGCTCATGCGCATGGCTGTCTCTCCTTCCTCCGTCATCGGTCCGGCTGTCGGCTTCGTTCGGCTGCCGCACGGCGAAGGCTTGCCGCTGCCCGCCTATGAAAGCGCGGGCGCCGCAGGCATGGACCTGCGCGCCGCGGTGCCGGAAGACCGGCCGCTGCTCATCCTGCCGGGAAAGCGCGCGCTGGTGCCGACCGGGCTGATCCTCGAAATTCCGGAAGGCATGGAAGGCCAGGTGCGGCCGCGCTCCGGCCTCGCCTTCAAGCACGGCCTCACCGTCCTCAACTCGCCCGGCACCGTTGACAGCGACTATCGCGGCGAGGTGAAGGTGCTGCTGGTCAATCTCGGCGACGAGGATTTCGCGGTGACACGCGGCATGCGTATCGCCCAGATCGTGTTTGCGGCGGTGACGCAGGTTACGACCGAAGAGCGCTCACTGGCCGGCGGCACGGCACGCGGCGCCGGCGGCTTCGGATCGACCGGCACGGCCTGATGCAAGTTCCAAAACTGGTCATTTTCGACTGCGATGGGGTTCTGGTCGACACGGAGAACCTTGCCAACCGGCGCCTTGCCGAATGGCTGAGCAACGCGGGTTTCGCCACCACCTTCGAATATTGCCGCAAGAATTTTTCCGGCCGCAGCATGGTCTCGGTGCAGAAGGAGATCGAAGCGGAGACCGAGGTGCGGCTCGGAGCCGATTTTGTCGACCGATGGAACGCCGGTCTGCCGGATTTGTTCGCCCATGGCGTCGAGGCTATCCCTCACGTTCGCGACTTCATCGAGAAGGTGCGGGCTGCAGGCATTGCCTATTGCGTCGCCTCGTCGGCGCGAGTCTCGAAGATGCACATCACGCTCGGCCAGACCGGACTGCTGCCGCTGTTCGAGCATGCGATGTTCTCCTCCACCATGGTCGGGCGCGGCAAGCCTTTCCCGGACCTGTTCCTCCATGCCGCAACAACGATGGGGTTCGCGGCAGCGGACTGCATCGTCATCGAGGACAGCGTCGCCGGCACGCAGGCCGGCATTGCCGCCGGCATGCGCGTGTTCTCCTACCATGCCGATCCATTCTCCGACCGAGACGGCCTGGCGGAAGCCGGCGGCATCCTGTTCGACGACATGCGCGAACTGGCCGGGCTCGTGCCGATCCACTGATTCCCGGCTGCGTGCTTCAGCCCTCCGTGCTAGCGTAGGGCATCCGGGGCGTTTCCCATGGTTTCCAGCGTATCCAATCTCAGGCTTGCTTGCCTGCTGCCGCTCCGCATGCGTTCGAGAAACTGTCAGCAGGGAGCGCCAAACGCTTCTGAGCCAATTGCTATCGTTTGCCCGGCCGGTTCGGGCGCGATAAATTCCCCTCACAATCCCGATCACGATTGAGGATCCGCCATGGACAAGGGCAAGACCTTTCGCGACCTGCATGCCTCCACCTTCGTCATGCCCAATCCCTGGGATGTCGGCACGACCAAGCTTCTGGCTTCCTTCGGCTTCAAGGCGCTGGCGACGACGAGCGCCGGCTTCGCCTTCTCGCGCGGCCTGCCGGACGGCGCCGTGACTTTCGAAGCAATGATCCATCATTGCCGCGAGGTGACGGCGGCGACCGACCTGCCGGTTTCGGCCGATCTCGAACGCGGCAAGGGCGACAGCCCTGAGCAGGCCGCCGAAACCATCTTCGCGGCCGAAGCCGCCGGCCTTGCCGGCTGCTCGATCGAGGATCACACAGGCGACGCGGACAATCCGATCTACGATTTCTCGCTTGCTGTCGAACGTGTCGCGGCAGCAGCCGAGGCGGCTCGGGCGTTGAAGCACGACTTCGTCTTCACGGCGCGCGCCGAGAATTTCCTCTGGGGCAAGGCTGATTGCGACGACACGATCAAGCGGCTACAGGCCTTTGAGAAAGCCGGAGCCGATGTGCTCTACGCGCCGGGACTGAGCGACGTCGAGACGATCCGGACCGTTTGCTCATCGGTGACGAAGCCGGTCAATGTCATGGCCAGGCCAGGCTTCACCATCGCCGACCTGGCAATGGCCGGCGTCAAGCGCATCTCACTCGGGCCATGGCTGACGAATTTCGCCTATGGCATGCTGGAGACGGCGGCGCGCGAAATCCAGCAGGACGGCACGTTCGGCTTCACCCGCACGGCGATGCCCTTCGGCAAGCTTCAGGCGCTGTTCGGCAAGTCTTCAACTTGAGCGAAGCCGAGCGCGGCTTCGTGCCGCGCGGAAGCAATCAGGCTGCTCGGCCCGCCTCCCGGGTGGAGACCGCCTTGTGCAAATGCACCATCATGGCGGCCGCGAAGAGCGGCGTCAAAAGGTTGAGCAGCGGCACCGCAAGGAAGGCAGCGATAACCAGGCCGGCGGTGAAAACAGTGCCGGCATATTTCCTGCGCAGCGCCTTGGCCTCGGGCTCGGAGCGGAAGCGCATGGCGGCGAATTCGAAGAATTCACGCCCCAGCAGATAGCCGTTGACGATGAAGAAGGCGGCGATGTTTACGCCCGGCACGAGCAGCAGCAGCAAGGCGACGATGTTGCCCAGAATGACAACGCCGAAGAACTTTATCGCCAGCGCCAGCGAATGAAGCGCCGCCACGGCGCGGCCGGGCGGATCGCCCGGATAGTCGGTGCGCTCGACCACCTCGGCGACGTCGTCGAGGAAGAGGCCGGCGACGATCGCCGTGGCCGGAGCGACGAGCAGCGCCATGCCGATCGCCAGGAAGACGCCGGCAATGAGGCCGCCCAGCCATCCGGCCCAGGCCGGCAGCCCGGGCAAGAGCGCCAGTAGCCACGGCCAGGCCAGCCAGCCGAGCAGGCTCTCAAGGCCGAACCACAGCGCAACCAGTGCCAGCAGGGTCAGTCCAAGCGTCTTCAGGAAGACGGCGCGAAATTCCGGCAGGAACAGTTGGCTGGCGGCGGCGCGGGCGGCGTCGAGGATCACGATGTTCCAGGCCTTTTTCGAGAAAGATGCCTCGGAGATAGGCGGGCCCGGTCGCCAGCGCAACTACTGCGCAAGCCTGGCCCGCCTTGCCGGAATAGTCATGGCGGCGACGCCGAGGACAACGAAGCCCATGCCGAGCCAGGCTGTCGGACCCAGGTTCTCGCCGAGGAAGATGGCGCCGATGCCGACGCCGATCGGCACGCGTAGATAGGCCTGCGAGGTGGTGCCGACGGAGCCCAGCGTATGGATGAGCCGGAAGTAGATGGAGAAGGCAAGCGCGGTTGAGAAGACCGAGAGCCCGAGGAGAGCCAGGATCGACGCCGCCGACGGCGTCAATGTCCAGGGCCGGTCGAAAACGATGCTCAGGGGTATCAGGATCAGGGCGCCGCAGATCATGGAGCCCGCCGCCGGAACCATCGGGTCGAGTCCCCTGAAATTTCGGCCGAAGATCGCGGCCCCGGCATAGCATATGGTGGCGGCGACGACCGCGACCTGCGCCCACAGCTGATGGCCGATGCCGCCAAGGGCCTCCATGCCGACGATGAGGCAGATGCCGGCAATGCCGGCGCCGACGCCGACCAGCTTGCGCGCCGTCACCGGCTCGTGGCGGGTGATCAACGCGGTCAGAAGAAAGGTGAAGATCGGCGACGTCGCGTTGAGGATGGTGGCAAGGCCGGCATCGATCGAGCGTTCGGCGGCGGCGATCAGCGTGAACGGGATGACGCTGTTCAGGCAGGCCTGGAACATGAAGCGGCGCCAATTGACCGAATCCCGGGGCATCTCAAGGC
The DNA here is from genome assembly GCF_024509055.1 of Mesorhizobium sp. Classification (GTDB taxonomy): domain Bacteria; phylum Pseudomonadota; class Alphaproteobacteria; order Rhizobiales; family Rhizobiaceae; genus Mesorhizobium. The sequence goes on from NZ_JANINM010000371.1 coordinate 10,232, forward strand.
CGCGCCAGCGGATGAGGCCCAGCAGGATGCCGCCCGCGATCAGCGTGCGGCCGGCGATGAAGGTCACCGGCGGGATGGTCTCGACGCCGATCTTGATGAAGGTGTAGGACGCGCCCCACAACACCGCCAGCACGGCTAGCAGCGCCAATTCGGTGGTCATGTCGGTCTTTTCAGACATCGGTTCGTGCCTTCGGACTGTTGCCGGAACAGCCCGCTTCTAGCTGGCGGCGAGGCGGAAATGTTTCGATCACCGTGAAACCATAGTCGTCAGAGTTGCAGCTGATATGGGCCAGCCGGGCGCGAACGCTGCCGCAGCAGACAACCGTAGCCGACCAAAAGACGGCGAAGCCTGAAAACGTTGCGGATTTTCGGGGTAGGCAAAACTGTCGCAACTCGCTAGACCCGCGCCCGGCCGGCATGGCAGAAAGCCGGTGGTTCGCTGGCGGAGACATTGATGCCGGAATATGACGTGCTTTGCATCGGCAATGCCATTGTCGACATCATCGCGCAATGCGACGAGGCCTTCCTCGAAACCAACGGCATCATCAAAGGCGCGATGAACCTCATCGACACCGGGCGCGCCGAACTGCTCTACAGCCGCATGGGACCGGCGATCGAGGCTTCCGGCGGCAGCGCCGGCAACACGGCGGCGGGCGTCGCAAGCTTCGGCGGTCGCGCCGCCTTCTTCGGCAAGGTGTCGAACGATGCGCTCGGAGAAATCTACGCGCATGACATCCATGCCCAAGGCGTCGCCTTCGACACCAAGCCGCTCCTGGGCGAGCCGCCCACCGCGCGCTCGATGATCTTCGTCACGCCGGACGGGGAGCGTTCAATGAACACCTATCTCGGCGCCTGCGTCGAGCTCGGCCCGGAAGATGTCGAAGCCGACAAGGCCGCCGGCGCCAAGGTCACCTATTTCGAAGGCTATCTGTGGGATCCGCCGCGCGCCAAGGAAGCGATCCGGCAGACCGCGCGGCTCGCGCATGCGGCCGGGCGCGAGGTGTCGATGACGCTGTCCGATTCCTTCTGCGTCGACCGCTACCGCGACGAATTCCTCGAGCTGATGCGATCGGGCACCGTCGACATCGTCTTCGCCAATAGCCACGAGATCAAGTCGCTCTACCAGACCGCGTCCTTCGAGGAAGCGCTCGCCGCCATCCGCAAGGACTGCAAGATCGCCGCCGTCACACGCTCGGAAAAGGGTTCTGTGATCGTGCGCGGCGACGAGACCGTCACCATCAACGCGACGGCGATCAAGGAACTGGTCGACACGACGGGTGCCGGCGACCTGTATGCCGCGGGCTTCCTGTACGGCTACACGACCGGACGCAGCCTCAAGGATTGCGGCGATCTCGGTTCGCTGGCCGCCGGCCTGGTGATCCAGCAGATCGGTCCTCGGCCGCGCCAAAACCTGCGCCAGGAAGCCCAGCAGGTCGGACTGCTTTAGTTCCGCCGGATAACCGCTTTCGGGCGCCAAAGCGAGCCCGACTGTCGCGCCTCTGTCACAGACCGCCCATACACGAAAACGTGAGGTGCTCGTGACTGACATTCCGGGCGCCCGTCCAGGGGTGTGAAGATGCAAGGCAGCAACCTGTCGGGTCGCTGCATCTGTTTTTGCCGCGTTTTTCCGCTGTAGCCGTCCAATAACCGGCCGCAGTCAGGGGAGGAGTGCGGCCAGCAAGACAGATGCATGACCAGATTTGAGAATTCGACTGATAGGATTTCGCAAGAGGCCCTGGCAGGCTTGGTGGCCGAGGCGGTGCAACAGGCATTGAAGCGGCATGGCGTCTTATTGGACGCAGAGGCCCTGATTTCCGCCAGTGCGATCGCCGGCAGCGTTGCCGCGGCCCTTCCCTTCCTGCCGCGGGCACAGCGGCTTGCGATCAACTCCGCCAGAGGCGAATGGCCCGTGCTCGCGTCCGAGTTCTTCCGCGCAATGACGGACAAGGTCGACCAAGCCGATTCGGCCGGCGCCGACAGCGCGGATGAAGCACGCGCAGATGGAACCGGGAAGCCTGCTTCACGGAGCGTGCCCGAGCAGGCGTCCGACCTGCAGTCGATGCTGATCGAGGACTGGGCGGGCGAAGTCGCCGGCTCGACCTATCTGGAGGAGAAGTTCCGCATCCCGCGCTCGACGCTGCATCGCTGGCAACGGCGGGGCGAAGTCGTCGCGCTCCGCAAAGGCGGCCGCAAGCATGTCTTCCCGGTCGCCCAGTTCATCGACGGCAGGCCGGTCCCCGGCATAAGCGAAGTGCTGACGGCGATCACCAATCCGAGGCTCGCGTGGTTCTGGCTGACCCGCCCCTGCGCCGAACTGGGCGGCCGCATACCCCTCGAAATGCTCCGGGAGGACATGATCGAGGACGTGGTCGGCGTGGCGCGCACCTTATCCTGATCATTGATATTCCGACGTGGCTCTGCGCGTCTTTGACATGCTTTTTCCCAAAATATTATTCGGCTAAGATTTTGTCATTTAACGGTAATAAATGGCACATTTGGCACAAATAGCACATTTTGCACGTCAATTTTCGTATATATTGCGTATATTGTGCTATATGTGCCATTCTTTCAAATATATGACGTGATATTTGCGCAACAAGACCTTTTGAAGAGTCGAAAAGGCACTTTTCCGACACAATCACTGTTGTGGAAGACTGCCGATTGAGCCATGTCGACGGCGAAGAAGCAGCGCCGCTGCGCGGCTTTTTCACCGATGGGGACGGGGGTGGCAAAGCCGAATGGCTGTCAGGCCTGTCTTGAACCTTTGACTGGAGATTCAAGAAAATGAACATCAAGAGCCTTCTTCTCGGCTCCGCTGCGGCCCTGATCGCAGTTTCCGGTGCCCGCGCCGCCGACGCGGTTACCGTCGCCGAGCCGGAACCGGCCCAATACGTCAAGATCTGCGACGTCTACGGCGCAGGTTACTTCTACATCCCGGGCACCGAGACCTGCCTGCGCATCGGCGGCTACATCCGCTATGACGCCGGCTTCGGTGACATCGGCACCCTCGACGGTCGCACGACCAAGGACGTTCTGAATGGCAAGACGCAGAACACCTGGAAGAAGAACACCCGTTTCGCATTGAAGACCTGGACTGGCCAGGAGACCGAACTCGGCACCCTCAAGACCTATACCGAGACGCGCTTCAACTTTCCGAACGGTGGCCCCTCCAACATGACGCTGAATTTCGCCTGGATTCAGCTCGGTGGGCTTCGCATCGGTAAGGACGAAACGCCCTATGACAATTTCATCGGCTACGCCGGCAACGTGGTGCAGGACACGATCATCCCGTACGGCATCAAGGACACCAACCTCATCAGCTACTACTTCGATGCCGGCAGTGGCGTCACGGGCTTCGTCTCGCTCGAAGAAGGCTCCGACACATCCGTTATTTCCGGCACCATCGACAGCTATGTCCCGCATGTCGTCGGCGGCCTGAAGTACAAGCAGGACTGGGGTGCGATCACGGGCGTCGTCGCCTATGACAGCGCTTATGAGGAAGTGGCCGGCAAGGTTCGCCTGGACGTCAACGTATCCAAGGAACTGTCGCTGTTCGGCATGTTCGGCTACGGCACCGACAAGAACCTGGTCGAACATTCGAACGGCCGCGGCTTCTACAAGCCTTGGGCGGGTCATTGGGCTTTCTGGACCGGCGGCACCTACAAGTTCAACAACAAGACCGCCTTCAACCTTCAGGTATCTGGCGATCAGGACAAGAACTATGGCGTGGCTGCCAATGTCGCCTACACCATCGTTCCCGGCTTCACGATCACGACCGAAGTCAACTACGATCATTTCGGTCACTTCGACGACGGCACCTCCTTCGGCAACTGGACCAAGGCCGACAAGAAGGACAGCGTCGGCGGCATCGTTCGCTTCCAGCGCTCGTTCTAATCGAGACGGCCATCTTAACGGAAAGGCCCGCGGCATCGCCGCGGGCCTTTGCTGTTTCCGTGTTGTTGCCGCGCGTGAGACGGCGCGTCAGTTGCCGGCCGTATAGGCGGCGATCGCCGCCATGTTGACGATGTCCGAGTCCTTGGCGTTGAGCGAGACGATCTGGACCGGCTTGTTCAAGCCGACCAGCAGCGGACCGATGACGGTCGAACCACCGAGCTCCTGCAGCATCTTGGTCGAGATCGAGGCCGAGTGGAACGCCGGCATGACCAGCACATTGGCCGGACCGGTCAGACGGATGAACGGATATTGCGCCATGGCGCGCGGGTTGAGCGCGACGTCCGCGGCCATTTCGCCGTCATACTCAAAATCGACGCGGCGCTTGTCGAGGATGCGCACCGCTTCCTGCACGCGCTCCGAGCGCTCGCCCTGCGGATGGCCGAAAGTTGAGTAGGCGAGCATCGCGAGCCTCGGCTCGTAGCCCATGCGGCGGGCAAAGCCGGCGGCCTCCTCGGCGATGTCGGCGATCTGCTCGGCGTTCGGCATGTCGTGCACCGCCGTGTCCGCGACGAGCACGGTGCGGCCACGCGCGAGCACGATAGAGACGCCGATCACACGGTGGCCTGGCTTGGCGTCGATGAGGCGGCGCACGTCGTCAAGCGCGGTGGAATAGTTGCGGGTCACGCCGGTGACGATGCCGTCGGCATCGCCAAGCGCCACCATGCAAGCGGCGAAATGATTGCGGTCGTTGTTGATGAGCCGCTGGCAGTCGCGGAACAGGAAACCCTTCCGCTGCATGCGCTCGTAGAGATAGTCGGTGTAGATGCCGTTGCGGCGCGACAGCCGGGCGTTGATGATCTCGAGGCCCTGCTTGTTGAGATCGATGCCGGCGTGCCTGGCATTCTCCTTGATGACGTCGTCGCGGCCGAGCAAGATTGCCGTGCCGAGCTTCTGGTTAACATAGGAGACGGCGGCGCGCATCACCTGCTCCTCCTCGCCCTCGGCGAAGACGATGCGCTTTGGCTGGCGGCGCACACGGTCGTAGATACGCTGCAGGGTCGAGGCGATCGGGTCGCGGCGGGCGGAAAGCTCCTGCGCGTAACGATCGAGATCGAGGATCGGCTTGCGCGCGACACCCGATTCCATCGCCGCCTTGGCGACCGCCAGCGGGATCGCCGAGATCAGGCGCGGGTCGAACGGCACCGGGATGATGTAGTTGGGGCCGAATTTCGGCCGGTTGCCCTGGTAAGCGGCGGCGACGTCGTCCGGCACATCCTGGCGCGCCAGTTCGGCAAGCGCCCGGGCGGCGGCGATCTTCATCTCGTCATTGATCGTCGTGGCCCGCACATCCAATGCGCCGCGGAAGATATAGGGGAAGCCTAGAACATTGTTGACCTGGTTCGGGTAATCCGAGCGGCCGGTGGCCATGATGGCGTCGGTGCGGATTTCGGCCACTTCCTCCGGCGTGATCTCCGGATCGGGATTGGCCATGGCGAAGATGATCGGGTTCTTGGCCATCGACTGCACCATGGCCGTGGTCAGCGCGCCCTTGGCGGACAGACCGAGGAAGACGTCGGCGCCGTCCAGCGCCTCAGCGAGGCTGCGCGCCTCGGTCTTCACGGCATGCGCCGACTTCCACTGGTTCATGCCCTCGGTGCGTCCTTGGAAGACCACACCCTTGGTGTCGCACAGGATGATGTTTTCCGGCGCAAAGCCCACCGCCTTCATCAATTCGATGCAAGCGATGCCGGCTGCGCCCGCGCCATTGCAGACCATCTTCGTGGTCTTCATGTCGCGGCCGGTGATCTCCAGCGCGTTGATCAGGCCGGCGGCCGAGATGATGGCTGTGCCGTGCTGGTCGTCGTGGAAGACCGGGATGTCCATCAATTCGCGCAGGCGCTGCTCGATGATGAAGCATTCCGGCGCCTTGATATCCTCAAGATTGATGCCACCAAAGGAAGGGCCGAGGAAGCGCACGCAATTGATGAACTCGTCGGCATCCTCGGTCGCCACTTCGAGGTCGATGGAATCGACGTCGGCGAAGCGCTTGAACAGCACGGCCTTGCCTTCCATCACGGGCTTCGAGGCGAGCGCGCCGAGATTGCCGAGGCCAAGGATTGCGGTGCCGTTGGAGATGACCGCGACCATGTTGCCGCGCGTCGTGTAATCGAAGGCGCGGCTGGGATCTTCCGCGATGGCGCGCACCGGAACGGCGACGCCCGGCGAGTAAGCGAGGCTGAGGTCGCGCTGAGTCGCCATCGGCTTGGTGGCGACGATTTCCAGCTTTCCGGGGCGCCCCATGGCGTGGAACTCCAGCGCCTCCTCGGAACTGACGGAGGGCCCGCTGTTTTCGGTTTTCCTGGCCATGATGCTTTTGATTTCCTCGCCATGCGCGGCGCCCTTGAGATGGACGCCATTTCTTTTGAACTTCCGGATTAAGGCTACACGCGAGCCCTGTAAACCGCCAAGCCCGGCAAAGCTGCTTCAAGACGGAAAAGGCGGATAACGCGTGTTCTTCACGGTACTGAATTTAGCAATCTCACGTGTGTGTTGGCGCACCGGAGCCCATCTCCTCAAGATGCTGACTTCTGGGAAAGGCCATTCGGACAATGGCGGCTCCTTGCTTCCCATTCGAGCGTAGAGCGCCGATAGGAAATCCATCAGCTCGCGCCGACGTGGCCATATCTTCGCAACCGTGCGCCTACGGATCTCCTCCCTGGGAATGGCGCGGTCGCGTAGCGTTTCGACGGCGCGCCTAATCGCCGTCGGTTCGGGCTCGGCAATGATGCAATAATCCGGATCGAAAAAGACATCACGGCCGCCGAGGCTTGGCGTGCTCACAACCGGTAGCCCAGCCATTAGATACTCGATGCTGGCACGCATTGCGCCTTCAGCAGCGGACAGGCAGAGACCAACGGCAGCCTGGTTGTAGGCACGATTGACGTCCTGTGGGCCTAGCCATCCTGTCAGACCGTGGACGACAGGATTGGCGATGCGATGCTGGGGCGACTGCGTCTGCAAGCGCCGGATGAACGCACGATCGCCGGCCCGCGGGAGTTCGCCGATCGAGACGACAATATGGAGAAGTTTTTCCACGCCGAAGGCGAGATGGTGCCGCTTCGTGCGCGAGATCCGAGCATTGTAGACAGCGTCGAATTCGACCGGCACGTCGTTCAATGGCCGAAAGATGTCCTCGGAAACCATCAAATTGTGATTGGAGACGATAGCGGTGCCGCCGATACCGGTAACGAGACGTCGCTCTTCCTCGGTATTGCAGAGAAAGATCAACTCATGGAGCGGGAAACGCCCGCGATACCAGGCGAGATCGCGGCCAAGCTTCTGGACGACGCGCGGCCGCTCGAGCGTCCAGTTCGGCATCAGCAAGAAAACAGCGCGCCGCGCGGCCAGATGGCGACCGATTACCACCACGGAGCTGAGCGGCCGTGGCCCACCGACCGGTGTGTAGATCACCAGTGGATGATGGCTCAGCACGTGGATGGCGACCTTCGTGCCGCCGTCGAGATCGGAAAATGGTCCGTTGACGGGAAGCATGAAGGGAAGCCGTTTGCTTGCCAAGAGCTTCAGACTGTTCGCCGTCCGGCTGGCTTGCAATGTCGTTTTGAACCAAAGGCGCTCGAACGGCGAGCCGACGGGCCCTACCATCTCCTCGACAGTTTCATGTCCGTCACTGTCCAAGAGCCCCTCCCACTAACCGAGCAGTAATCCCGATCAAGACGTCAGGCAATCCGATGACGCAGATGGCATCATGCCTCAGGCTTTCCCCTGGTTTTCGAGGGTCTGGCATTAAACCGCGCTGCCACATCTGCTAGCGTCCCGGCATGAATATGCACATGCAGACTGACCCCGACGCCCCGGAGACGACGACGCCGGCGCCCGCCATGGGCGGCGTCACGCCGATGATGGAACAGTTCATCGAGATCAAGGCCGCGAACCCGGATTCGCTGCTCTTCTATCGCATGGGCGATTTCTACGAGCTGTTCTTCGACGACGCCGAGAAGGCGAGCCAGGCGCTCGGCATCGTGCTCACCAAGCGCGGCAAGCATCAGGGCCACGACATCCCGATGTGCGGCGTGCCTGTGCACGCGGCGGACGACTATCTGCAGAAGCTGATCGCGCAGGGTTTCCGCGTCGCCGTCTGCGAGCAGATCGAGGATCCGGCCGAAGCCAAGAAGCGCGGTTCGAAATCAGTGGTTCGCCGCGACGTGGTGCGGCTGGTCACGCCCGGCACCATCACCGAGGACAAACTGCTCGCGCCCTCTGAAGCGAGCTTCCTGATGGCGCTGGGGCGCGTGAAGGGCGGTGCGGTTCCAGGCAACCAGGGCAGCTTCGCGCTGGCCTGGATCGACATCTCGACCGGCGCGTTCCGGGTCGCCGAGACCACGGCCGACCGGCTGCTCGCCGACATCTTCCGCGTCGATCCGCGCGAGCTGATCGTGGCCGAGCCGGCGTTCCACGATCCAGAATTGCGGCCGGTCTTCGACGTGCTTGGCCGGGTCGCCAACCCGCAGCCGCCTTCGCTGTTCGATTCGGCGTCCGCCGCTGGCCGCATCGCCCGTTTCTTCGACGTGGCGACGCCGGACAGTTTCGGCACGTTCTCGCGCGCGGAGCTGTCGGCCATCTCCGGCGCCATCGCTTATGTCGAGAAGACGCAGAAGGCGGAGCGCCCGCCGCTGTCGCGACCGGAGCGCGAGAAACAGGGGTCGACGCTGTTCATCGACCCGGCGACGCGCGCCAACCTGGAACTCTTGCGTACGCTTTCCGGCAGCCGCGAGGGCTCGCTGTTCAAGGCGATCGACCGCACGGTGACAGGCGGCGGCGCGAGGCTGCTCGCCGACCGGCTGATGGCGCCGCTGACCGATCCGGCAGCGATCACCGCGAGGCTGGATTCGGTGTCATTTTTCCGCGCCGAGACACGCCTTTGCCAAGGCTTGCGGAGCAGCCTGAAGAGCGTCGCAGACATGCCGCGCGCGCTGTCGCGGCTGGCGCTCAACCGCGGCGGCCCGCGCGATCTCGGCGCGCTGCGCGCCGGCTTCGAGGCAGCCGGCGCGATCACGGAGCTTTTTGGGGGCATTGCCCTCCCCTCCGAATTGGCTGCAGCGCTCTTAGCAATCAAGGCATTGCCCGAGGCACTGGCCCACCATCTCAGCGAGGCGCTCGACGACGAATTGCCGCTCATCAAGCGTGACGGTGGCTTCGTGCGGAACGGCTACAACGCCGAGCTCGACGAGATGCGGGCGCTGCGCGACGAATCGCGCAAGGTGATCGCCGGGCTGGAGCGCTCCCTTATCGAGGAAACCGGCATCCGCTCGCTGAAGATCCGGCACAACAATGTGCTCGGCTACTATATCGAGGTCACCGCCAACCATCACTCGATCATGACCGGCAGCGACGAGGCCAAGGCGCGCTTCATCCATCGCCAGACCATGGCCAATGCCATGCGCTTCACCACGACGGAACTGGCCGAGCTGGAATCGAAGATCGCCAACGCCGCCGACCGGGCGCTGAGCATCGAGCTCGCCGCCTTCGATCGCCTCACGGCGGAGGTGGTCGGCGAGGCCGAGAGCATCCGCGCCGGCGCCGAGGCGCTCGCTGCTCTCGACGTGTCGTCGGCGCTTGCCCTGCTGTCCGAAAGCGAGGGCTGGTGCCGGCCCGTGGTCGATTCCAGCCTCGCCTTCGAGATTTCCGGCGGGCGCCACCCGGTCGTCGAACAGGCGCTGAGGCGTACCGGCGAAGGGCCGTTCGTGGCCAATGACTGCGATCTCTCGCCCGAAGGCGGGGCCAAGGCGGGCGCGATCTGGCTGCTCACCGGCCCCAACATGGGCGGTAAATCGACCTTCCTCAGGCAGAACGCGCTGATCGCGATCCTGGCCCAGACCGGCTCCTTCGTGCCGGCGCAAAACGCCCATATAGGCGTCGTCGACCGGCTGTTCTCACGCGTCGGCGCATCGGACGATCTCGCGCGCGGACGCTCGACCTTCATGGTCGAGATGGTTGAGACGGCCGCGATCCTCAACCAGGCCGGCGAGCGGGCGCTGGTCATCCTCGACGAGATCGGCCGCGGCACGGCGACCTTCGACGGCCTGTCGATCGCCTGGGCGGCGGTCGAATACCTGCACGAGAAGAACCGCTGCCGGGCAATCTTCGCCACGCACTTCCACGAGATGACGGCGCTGGCCGGCAAGCTGGCCCGGCTCTCCAACGTCACCATGCGCGTCAAGGAATGGGAAGGCGATGTCGTCTTCCTGCACGAGGTCGGCAAGGGCGCCGCCGACCGCTCCTACGGCGTGCAGGTGGCACGGCTCGCCGGCCTGCCGGAAGCGGTCGTGGCCCGCGCCAAGGAGGTGCTGCACCAACTCGAGGAAGGCGAAGTCTCGGGCAAGGCCAACCGGCTGGTCGACGACCTGCCGCTGTTTTCCGTGGCGATGAAGCGGGACGCACCGAAGCCGGTGAAGAACGACGCGCTAGGCGAAGCGCTGGGCGCCATCAATCCTGACGAGATGACGCCAAGGGAAGCGCTTGAGGCGCTCTACCGGCTTAAGGGGCTGACCATAGGGAAATAGCCCGGCCCGTTCTTTCAACGTCGCCTCAGATCATCTCCAGGCCACGCTTGCGCGTAGGCGGCGGGAAGGCGCGGTCCAGCTCCACGAAATCTTCCGAAGTCAGCCGTATATCGAGCGCGGCTGTGTTCTGGCGGACATGCTCCTGCCGGCTTGCTTTCGGGATGGCGATGACGCCGTCTTGCGCCATCGCCCAGGCAAGCGCGATCTGCGCGGCCGTTGCGTTGTGCCGGACGGCGACGGCTTCCAGCCTGGCGTTGCGCGCCAGCGCGCCCTGCTCGACCGGCGAATAGGCCATCAATGGGATGCCGCGCTTGCGGCACCAGGGCGCCAGATCAAAATCCGGGCCTCGGCGCGAGAGATTGTAGAGAACCTGATTGGTCTGGACATTGCCACCGGACGGCAGGCCGACTAGGTCTTCCATCTCGTCGGTGTCGAAGTTGCTGACGCCCCAATGGCGGATCTTGCCGGCAACTTTCAAAGCCTCGAAAGCCTCCACGGTTTCCGACAGCGGCACGGTGCCTGGCCAGTGAAGCAGATAGAGATCAATGCGGTCGGTGGCGAGCCGTTTCAGGCTGCTCTCGCAGGCGCGCATCACGCCTGCTCGCGAGGCGTTGGACGGCAGCACCTTCGACACCAGGAAGGTCTCGTCGCGGCGGCCCGCGATGGCCTCCGCCACCACCTCCTCGGCGCCGCCGCTTGCATACATTTCCGCCGTGTCGATCAGCGTGATGCCGAGGTCGAGGCCAAGCCTCAGCGCCGGGACCTCGTCGGCGCGACGACGCCGGTCCTCGCCCATCTTCCAGGTGCCTTGACCCAGCACCGGAACGGCTTCACCGGAAGGCAAGGTTGTGGTTCTGATCCGAGAGGGCATGGCTGTCTCCGTGCAAAGCCGGATCGCAGCACAGCCGTGGCCGGAAATCCAGACCGAAGCCATGGCCCCGGTCCGTATTTCAGGCGTGTGTCGTCAGTCCACCGGATGCTTGGCGAGCCAGTCCTGCATTTCCTTGATCTCGGCTTCCTGCGCCTTGACGACGCCTTCGGCGAGCTTGCGGATTTCCGGATCCTTGCCATTGGCGATCACGACCTTGGCCATGTCTATGGCGCCCTGATGATGCGGGATCATGCCGCGGACGAAATCGACATCGGCATCGCCGGTGTACTTGATCATCATGTCCTTGTGCATCCTGTCCATCGCCGCGGCATAGCCAGCGGTCGACGGACTCTCGGCGCCCACCGCCATCGAGGACATGTCGTGCTTCATTTCTTCTGACTGAGCGGGAACGCTTTCGAGGAATACCGCAAGCAGCATTCCAGCCGCCATCAGCAACAGCACGATTTTCTTGGCCAGGGTCATTCAGTTCTCCTTGTGGGTTGGGTTTCGTATTTGGGGACTTCGTTCAGAGTTTCAACGTTCTCAGCCGCAAGGCATTCGTGATGACGGAAACGGACGACAGGCTCATCGCGGCCGCCGCGATCATCGGCGACAAAAGCGTGCCGGTGAGCGGGTAGAGGACGCCAGCCGCGACCGGCACGCCGAGCACGTTGTAGAGGAAGGCGAAGAACAGGTTCTGGCGGATGTTGCGCAGCGTTGCCTGGGCGAGCGTGCGCGCCCTGACGATGCCGTTGAGATCGCCCTTGACCAGCGTGATGCCGGCGCTTTCGACAGCGACATCGGCGCCGGTGCCCATGGCGATGCCGACATCGGCACCGGCCAGCGCCGGGGCGTCGTTGACGCCGTCGCCGGCCATGGCGACGCCGGCCCCCTTGGCGCGCAGCGCTTCGACGAGCGCAGCCTTGTCGTCCGGCAGCAGTCCGGCGCGCACCTCGTCGATGCCGAGCCTGGCGGCGATCGCGCTCGCGGTGCGTTCATTGTCGCCGGTCGCCATGATGATCCTCAAGCCCTTGTCGTGCAGCGCCCTGATCGCCTCAGCGGTGGTCGCCTTGACGGGATCGGCGACGGCGACGAGGCCGACGAGCCTGCCGTCGACCGCCACGAACATCACCGTCTTGCCTTCTGCCTGCATCGCCTCGGTCCTGGCGGCGAGCGCTGACGCACCGATGCCGAGGTCGGCCATCATCGCCGCATTGCCGAGCGCCACTGTCCTGCCCGACACCGTTCCGGAAACGCCCTTGCCGGTGACGGCTTCGAAGTCCTGTGCGTCGCCGACCTTCATTCCGCGCTCGGCGGCGCCCTCGACGATTGCCTCGGCGAGCGGATGCTCCGAGCCTTTTTCGAGCGCGGCGGCAAGCGACAGCAATTCATCTTCGTCCGTTCCGTCCGTGGCAACGAGATCGGTAAGACGCGGCCGGCCTTCGGTCAGGGTGCCGGTCTTGTCGACGATCAGGGTGTCGACGGAAGCGAAGCGTTCCAGCGCTTCCGCGTCCTTGATCAGCACGCCGGCATGCGCGCCGCGACCGGTTGCCGTCATGATCGACATCGGCGTGGCGAGGCCGAGCGCGCAGGGGCAGGCGATGATCAGCACCGAGACCGCCGAGACGATGGCGAAGATCAGGCTGGGCGCTGGGCCCAACATGGCCCAGGCGATGAAGGCGATGACTGCCACCAGCACGACGGCGGGGACGAAATAGAAGGATACGCGGTCGGCCAGCCCCTGGATCGGGGCGCGTGAACGCTGCGCTTTCGCGACCAGCTCGACGATGCGCGACAGCGTGGTCTCGGCACCGACCTTTTCGGCGCGCATGATCAGTGAGCCGTTCTTGTTGAGCGTGCCCCCGGTCAGGTTGTCGCCTTCGGTCTTCTCGACCGGCAGCGGCTCGCCGGTGATCATCGATTCGTCGATCGCCGAACGGCCTTCCAGCACGATGCCGTCGACCGGCACGGCATCGCCGGGGCGGACGCGCAGCCGGTCTCCGGCCTTGACGCCGTCGAGCGGCACGTCGCTTTCGGAGCCGTCGGCGCCGATCAGGCGAGCCGTCTTCGGCGCGAGGTCGAGCAACGCGCGGATGGCAGAGCCGGTGCGTTCGCGGGCCCTCAGTTCCAGCACCTGCCCCAGGAACACCAACGCGACGATGACGGCCGCTGCCTCGAAATAGACCGGCACGGCGCCGTCATGGCCACGGAATTGGTGCGGGAAAACGTCCGGGAACAGCGTCGCCACGAGGCTGAACAGATAGGCGGCGCCGACGCCCAACGAAATCAGCGTCCACATGTTCGGGCTGCGGTTGAGGACTGACTCCCAGCCGCGATGGAAGAACGGAAACGCCGCCCACAACACCACCGGGCTTGCCAGCGCCAGTTCAACCCATGTCTTGGAGCGGCCATCCATGAAACTCTCGAAGCTGAAGCCCAGCATCGGCGCCATGGCGATGACGAGAAGCGGCAGCGAAAGCACCGCGCTGACCGAGAACCGGCGCGTGAAATCGACGAGTTCCGGATTAGGCCCCTCCTCGCCGGTGGGCACGCCCATCGGCTCCAGGGCCATGCCGCAGATCGGGCAGGAACCGGGCTTGTCGCGGATGATCTCTGGATGCATCGGGCATGTGTATTGTGTGCCCTTCGGCATCGGCTGCGGCTCCGGCCGGCCTGCGAGGTACTTTTGCGGGTCGGCCTCGAACTTGCCCTTGCAGCCGGTCGAGCAGAAATAGAAGCCCTGCCCTTCGTGGCGAGCGAAGTGCTTCGCGCTGGCGCGGTCGACGCTCATGCCACAGACCGGATCGGTCGCCGTCTGATAGCTTTCCGGCTCGGCCGCGAACTTCGCGCGGCAGCGCTCGCTGCAGAAATGAAACGTCCGGCCGCCATGCTCGGCTGCTGGCTTGCCAGCCTTGGGATCGACCGTCATGCCACAGACCGGGTCGCGAATCACCGCTTCTGCGACAGGTGCGGCGCCCTTCGCGGAGCAGCAGGAGGCACCATGCGAATGATGATGGTGGTGGTCGGAATGGGTCATGAGCAACGCCTCGAAATTCTCGAATTGAGGCGGAGGTAGTCCTTCCAGTAACTGGAAGGTCAAGGGCCTATCTTCAAGTTTTCGGCGCAGCGTCCGGCAAGGCGGGGCCAGTTTGAAAAATCCGCGTCAGACCAAGCACGTCATGCTAAGGGCTTTGCTGATTTAGTCAGCGCGCAATCCATCCGCATGAAATGCTTGGTCATCAATCTCGACAGGTCCCGCGACCGCCTCGACCATGTGACGGCGGAGTTCGCCCGCATCGGCGTGGCATTTGAACGGGTCGCGGCGATCGACGTGATCGACCGACCCGATCTCTCGCGTTTGGCGACCAAGCGCATGTCCAGCGTCGAGGTCGCTTGCCTGCTCAGTCACAGGGCTTGCTGGGCCATCATCGCCGCGGGCGACGACAGCCATGGCGCCGTTTTTGAGGACGATGTCGTTCTTTCCGCCGGGGCCGGCGACTTGCTTGGCGATGCAGGCTGGATCCCGGCCGACGCCGACATCGTCAAAATCGAGACCTTCCGCCAGAAAATTTCCTTGAAGCGCAAGCGCATTTCCTGCGGCAGCAGCTTTGCGGCCAGCCGGCTCCTTAGCGCGCATATCGGCGCCGCCGGCTATATACTTTCGAAACAGGCCGCGCGCGATCTTTTCGACGCGACTGAAAACGCCGACACGCCGGTGGACCAGCTGATTTTCAATCCGCTTTTTCCGACTTCCTCCAGCAAGGTGATCTACCAGCTCATTCCCGCGATATGCATGCAGGATCGGCTTCTCGGCAAGGAAGGAAGCATGCTGCCGAGCCTGCTCAAACCGGATCGTATGCGTCGATCCATGGCCACCAGAGCCAGCGAAAGAGGAATGAAGAACGCGGTCACGAAAGCGCGAACCGAGATCAGGCGGCTCGTCATACAGATCGTCAACATCTGGCGCCTAAGGCAAAGGACGATCATTCCGCTCGGGCAGCGCGGCGGGCAGGCCTCCACGCCCCATACACAGCACCGACAAAACGCGCTATAGACGCCGCCGAATGGCAAAGATCTCCCTGAAACTCGACGAAATCATCGACGGCGACGCCTTGCGCCGCGAGATGACCGCGCTGACGGCGGCGAGCGCCGGCGACGGCTCCGCCAAGACCACGCGCGCGGCCGTTCTGCAACTGCTCAAGGGACGGCTGGCGGAGGGGCGAAAGATCGCCGAGGCCATGCTGAAGCAAGACGGCGGCGGCAATGCCTGCGCCGAGCGGCTTTCGCATCTGATGGACGAGCTGATCAGGGCGCTCTACGATTTCGCGGCCACGCATGTCTACCGCGTCAAGAACCGCTCGGCCGCCGAGCGCATGGCCGTGGTCGCGGTTGGCGGCTACGGCCGTGGCACGCTGGCGCCGGGCTCCGACATCGACCTGCTCTTCCTGCTGCCCTACAAGCAGACGCCCTGGGGCGAGCAGATCGTCGAATACATTCTCTACATGCTGTGGGACATGGGGCTGAAGGTCGGCCACGCCACCCGCAACATCG
>NZ_JANINM010000372.1 GCF_024509055.1 Mesorhizobium sp.
CTGGTCGTCGACAACGAGATCGTGCTGCCGGTGCAGGTCAACGGCAAGAAGCGCGGGGATTTGACAATTGCCCGCGACGCGGATCAAGGTGCCGTCGAAAAAGCGGTGCTGGCCCTCGACTTCGTGCAGAAAGCACTGGAAGGTAAAGCCCCGCGCAAGGTGATCATC
This sequence comes from Mesorhizobium sp., assembly GCF_024509055.1. Taxonomy (GTDB): domain Bacteria; phylum Pseudomonadota; class Alphaproteobacteria; order Rhizobiales; family Rhizobiaceae; genus Mesorhizobium. The sequence continues at coordinate 169 of NZ_JANINM010000372.1, forward strand.
GTCCCGCAGAGGATCGTCAATGTCGTTGCCTGATCCGGTGAAGTCAGAAGCGGCGCGCCTGCGCGGCCGCTTGGCGGTTTGCGGCATGGTCGGTGCGCTGGCGCTGGTCTCGGCCTGCACAGTGCGGCCGCTCTATTCCAACCAGCCGCTGACGCCCGGATCGACGGTGAGCGCATCCGCTGAACTGGCTTCGATCTCGATAAAGCCGGTCAGCACCCGCTACGCGCAGCAGGTGCGCAACAACCTGATCTTCGGCTTCGGCCAGGGCTCGGGTGAGCCGGCCTCGCCCGTCTACTCGCTCGATCTCGGCGTCACCGAGCTGGTCGAGTCGGCGGCCATCGTCCAGGTGCAGACCGATGAGGACGAGCCGACGGCGGGCACCGTGACGCTCACCGCCAATTACACGCTGAGGGATGCCGCGACCGGCACGGTGATCGCGACCGGCAAACGGTCGATCCCGTCATCCTTCGACAAGCCGCGCCAGGAATTTGCGGCCTATCGCGCGCAGATCGATGCCGAGAACCGGGCGGCTCGCGAGCTGGCCGACCTTTTGCGGCTGGCGGTCGCCCAGGATCTGATCAAGCACGGCAAGAAGGTTTAAGCACCGACCGCCCGGCATAAAAAGGAAAAGGCCGGTTTCCCGGCCTTTTTTGTTGAGTGCCGTATCTTGCCCTCAGCCGATCTTCTGGCCGGTCTTGGCCCAGTCGGCGAGGAAGGCGGCAAGGCCCTTGTCGGTCAGCGGATGGTTGACCAGCGCCTTCAGCGTCGCGGGCGGAGCGGTGATGACATCGGCGCCGATGAGCGCGGCCTGCTTGACGTGGTTCACGGTGCGCACCGAAGCGGTCAGGATCTCGGTCTTGTAATCGTAATTGTCGTAGATGGTGCGGATCTCGGAGATCAGCTCCATGCCGTCGGAGCCGGTGTCGTCGATGCGGCCGACGAAGGGCGAGATGAAGGAGGCGCCAGCCTTGGCGGCGAGGAGCGCCTGGTTGGCCGAGAAGCAGAGCGTCACGTTGACCATGCGCTTCATTTCGGTGCGGATCGTCTTGCAGGCCTTCAGGCCGTCCAGCGTCAGCGGCACCTTGATCGTCACGTTGGGCGCGATCTTGGCCAGGATCTCGGCCTCGGCCATCATGTTCTTGTATTCGGTCGCCACGACCTCGGCCGAGACCGGGCCTTCGACGATGTCGCAGATCTGCTTGGTGACTTCGGCGATCTTGCCGCCCGATTTCAGGATCAGCGAGGGATTGGTGGTGACGCCGTCGACCAGCCCCAGATCGTGCAGTTCCTTGATTTCCTTGATGTCAGCGGTATCGACAAAAAACTTCATGGCTGTCTCCTTGGGGATTGCCTGGCGGCAGCCAGGCACGTTCGAGGGTCGCTCTTTGATCTAGAGCAAAGTCGATGCAAGGTCACGCCTCATGATGGAAGATTCGCCCTTTGTCGCGGCCGCGCCCGTGCTTGTGCCGATGCCGGCCGAGCGGCCCTACACCTATGCCGTGCCTGCCGGCATGCGCGTGGTGCCGGGCTCGATCGTGCGCGTGCCGCTCGGGCCACGGCAAGTCGCGGGAATCGTCTGGGACGGGACGGTCGAGGCGGTCGATGCGAAAAAGCTGCGGCCGATCGAGCAGGTCTTCGACTGCCCGCCGATCGATCGCGCGATGCGCCGTTTCGTCGACTGGATCGCGCAATACACGCTGTCGGCCCCCGGCATGGTGGCGCGCATGTTGCTTCGCGCGCCGGAGGCCTTCGACCCGGAGCCGTGGACCGAAGGGCTGCAACGCACGCTTGCCGAGCCTGACCGGTTGACCGACGCGCGGCGGCGCGTGCTGGAGACGGCCGAAGGCGGGCTGGCCTGGACCCGCTCGGGTCTCGCGCATGCTGCGGGCGTTTCATCGACCGTCATTGACGGGTTGAGGGCGCAGGGCGTGTTCGAGACGGTGATGATCCCGCCACGCCCCGTGGTCGCGACACCCGATCCGGATCACGCCATACCGGACCTGATGCCGGACCAGAAGGCGGCGGCGGATAAGCTCCGGGCCGCGGTCGACGCCGATGCCTTCAACGTCACCCTGCTCGACGGCGTCACCGGATCGGGCAAGACGGAGGTCTATTTCGAGGCGGTGGCGGCGGCGCTCGACAAGGGCAAGCAGGTGCTGATCCTGCTGCCGGAAATCGCGCTCACCCACGCCTTCCTCGAACGCTTCCAGGATCGCTTCGGCGCCAAGCCGGCGGAGTGGCATTCGGACCTGCCGCCCCGGATGCGCGAACGTGTCTGGCGGCAGGTGGCGGAAGGCGGCGTGCGCGTCGTCGCCGGCGCGCGCTCCGCGCTTTTCCTGCCGTTCAAGGACCTCGGCCTGATCGTCGTCGACGAGGAGCACGACCCCGCCTACAAACAGGAAGACCGCGTCTTCTACAACGCCCGCGACATGGCAGTCGTGCGCGGTCATATCGGCGGCTTCCCGGTGGTGCTCGCCTCGGCGACGCCGTCGGTGGAAAGCCGGGTCAACGCCAGCCAGGGCCGTTATGGCAGGGCGGTGCTGTCGGCGCGCTTTGCCGAGGCGGCGCTGCCCGACCTGAAGTCGATCGACATGCGCCGCTCGCCGCCGGCGCGCGGCGGTTTCCTGTCTCCGGTCCTTATCGACCAGATGCGGCGCACGCTTGAGAGGAAGGAGCAGTCGCTGCTTTTCCTCAACCGGCGCGGCTACGCGCCGCTGACGCTCTGCCGCGTCTGCGGCCATCGCTTCGGCTGCCCGGTCTGCTCGGCCTGGCTGGTGGAGCACCGCTTTCGCGGCCAGCTCGTCTGCCACCATTGCGGTCACAATGAGCGGCGGCCGGAAGCCTGCCCGGAATGCGGCACGCTGGATCACCTTGTGGCCTGCGGACCAGGCGTAGAGCGCATTGCCGAGGAAGTGGTCGCGCATTTCCCGGAGGCGCGCACCATTGTCCTGTCGTCCGATCTCCTGGGCGGGGTGCGCCGGCTGCGGCTCGAACTGGAGGCCGTAGCCAATGGCGAGGCCGACATCGTCATCGGCACGCAGCTGGTCGCCAAGGGGCACAATTTTCCAGGCATGACGCTGGTCGGCGTGGTCGACGCCGATCTTGGCCTCGCGAACGGCGATCCGCGCGCCGCCGAGCGCACCTTCCAGCTGCTCAGCCAGGTGACGGGACGCGCGGGCCGCACCGGCAAGAAGAGCCTAGGGCTGCTGCAGACCTATCAGCCGGACCATCCGGTGATGCGGGCGATCGTGTCGGGCGATTCGGAAGCTTTCTACGAGCGCGAGATCGCCGAGCGCGAACGGGCGGCGCTGCCGCCTTTTGGCCGGCTGGCCGGCATCATCGTGAGCGCGGCGACGCGCGCTGAAGCGGAAGGCCATGCCAGAGGCTTGCGGCGCTCGGCCCCGCAGGCTTCCGATCTTTTCGTGCTTGGGCCGGCGGAGGCGCCGCTGTCGCTGCTCGGCGGCCGCCACCGCTTCCGCCTGCTGATCCAGGGCGAGCGGCGCGCGGACATGCAAGGCTTTATCCGCGCCATGCTGGCGGAGGGGCCGAAGCTGCGCGGCTCGGTGCGTGTGCAGGTCGACATCGACCCGCAGAGCTTTCTGTGAAAGATGTCTTTCGATCTTGTTGGAGCGTTCGCTTGTGAAAACCCTTGGCCTCATCGGCGGCATGAGCTGGGAATCGACGGCCATCTACTACCGCCTGCTCAACGAGATCGTGCGCGAGCGGCTCGGCGGGCTGCATTCGGCGAAGCTGCTCTTGTGGTCGTTTGATTTCGCCGAGATCGCCGAGCGGCAGCATGCGGGCGACTGGCAGGGCGCCGGCGACCTCCTGGTCGAAGCCGGACGAGGACTGGAGGCGGCCGGCGCGCAGGGGCTGGTGATCTGCACGAACACAATGCACAAGCTGGCCGACCAGGTGCAGGCGGCCGTGTCGATACCGCTCATCCACATTGCCGATGCCACGGCGCAGGCAGTCGTCAAGGCCGGCCTCATGCGCCCGGCGCTGCTTGCGACGCGCTTCACCATGGAGCAGGATTTCTACAAGGGCCGGCTCGCGGACAAATATGGGTTGCAGCCCGTCGTCCCCGACCAGGCCGGGCGCGACATGGTGCATAAGGTGATCTACGACGAGCTTTGCCAGGGCGTCATCAAGGACGGTTCGAAGGCGACCTATATCGCCGAGGTCGGCCGCATGCGGCGTGATGACAAGATCGACAGCGTCATCATGGGCTGCACCGAGATCACCATGCTGATCGGTCAATCCGATTTCGACATTCCGGTGTTCGACACCACGCGAATCCATGCCCAAGCGGCAGTGCAGTTCGCGCTCTCCTGATGCAGAGCACTCTAATGTGCCCGCCGCATCTGGCGCAGTGATTTTCCCCGGCTAGAATGTCTGTGATTTCAAGATAAGAATTACGAGGGGGATCCTATGGAATTCGCTTTTCCATGGCCGGCGAGCCAGGGCGAATGGCTTGCTTGGTCGAGCGCCGTCGTCACGCTGGCCATTGGGCTGCTCCTGTTCCTGGCGCCCAGCCTTGCCTTCCGCATCCTGCGCCTGCAGGCCAAGCCCGAGAAGGCTGCGGCGATAGCCGAGGGTCGCGGCCGCATGTCGGGTTTCTATCTGGGCGTCAGCCTGTGCTGCATTCTGCTCGCGCAGCCGCTGCTCTACATGGCGCTCGGCTTCTCATGGCTGTTCACCGCTTTCGGTCGCCTGCTGTCGATGATGTCGGACGGCGCCAACACCCCTTTCAACTGGGTCTCCATCGTGATTGAATTGGTGCTGGCGGCGTTGCCGTTGGCCTTTGCTTTCGGCTTTCTGCCGTGAATCCGCGACTAATCCGGCGCTCGGGGTGGGACTCCGTCGCTGGATGCGACAAAAGTGCCTGAAAACCATGCCGGACGACGCATTGCGGTCTTAAAAGGCCTGTGCTAGACGGCAATCGACTTTCGGCCGGGGATAGCGGAAGCCGCATCTCTGCGCTTGGAAAAATTGCAGTAAGGTCAAAGATTTAGCCAGAGTTTTTGCTCGCGCCAACAATCTGCGGCCTGTCAGACAAGAGAAAAGACGGTCCGTGGCCCAATCGTCATCGCCAATCTCAACTGTCGCAGAACGCTACGCAAGCTCGCTGTTCGAGCTCGCTTTGCAGGATAATTCGGTCGCCAAGGTCGAGGCCGATCTCAACGGTTTCGAGGTGCTGCTCAACGACAGCGCCGATCTCTCCCGGCTCATCAATAGCCCGGTGTTCTCCAGCGAGGATCAGGCGAAGGCCATCGCGGCGATCGCCGACAAGGCTGGCATCACCGGCCTGGTCGGCAACTTCCTGCGCGTCGTGGCGCGCAACCGTCGCCTGTTCGCGGTGCCGGGCATGATCAGGGCATTCCGCCAGATCGCTGCCGACCATCGCGGTGAAGCCTCCGCCGAAGTCACCTCGGCGCACGCGCTGACGGCGGCGCAGCAGACCGAACTCAAGGCGACGCTCAAGGGCATCGCCGGCAAGGATGTGGCCATCGCCATGACCGTCGACCCGTCGCTGCTCGGCGGGCTGATCGTCAAGATGGGCTCGCGCCAGATCGATACGTCGCTCAAAACCAAACTCAATTCGCTCAAGCTTGCACTGAAAGAGGTCGGCTGATGGACATCCGCGCCGCGGAAATTTCCGCAATTCTGAAAGACCAGATCAAGAATTTCGGCAAGGAGGCAGAAGTCTCCGAAGTCGGTCAGGTTCTGTCCGTCGGCGACGGCATCGCCCGCGTCTACGGCCTCGACAATGTCCAGGCCGGTGAAATGGTCGAATTCCCCGGCGGCATCCGCGGCATGGCGCTGAACCTCGAAGCCGACAATGTCGGCGTCGTCATCTTCGGCGCCGACCGCGACATCAAGGAAGGCGACACCGTCAAGCGCACCGGCGCCATCGTCGACGTTCCTGTCGGTCCGGGCCTGCTCGGCCGCGTCGTCGACGCGCTCGGCAACCCGATCGACGGCAAGGGCCCGATCAAGGCGACCGAGCGCCGCCGCGTCGACGTCAAGGCGCCCGGCATCATTCCGCGCAAGTCGGTGCATGAGCCGATGTCGACCGGTCTCAAGGCTATCGACGCGCTGATCCCGGTCGGCCGCGGCCAGCGCGAGCTGGTCATCGGCGACCGCCAGACCGGCAAGACCGCCATCATCCTCGACACGATGCTGAACCAGAAGTCGGTGCACGACAACGGCCCCGAGAAGGAGAAGCTCTACTGCGTCTACGTCGCCGTCGGCCAGAAGCGCTCGACCGTCGCGCAGTTCGTCAAGGTGCTGGAAGAGCGCGGCGCGCTCGACTACTCCATCATCATCGCCGCCACCGCGTCCGATCCGGCGCCGATGCAGTTCCTGGCCCCGTTCGCCGGCTGCACGATGGGCGAATATTTCCGCGACAACGGCATGCATGCGCTGATCAGCTATGACGACCTGTCGAAGCAGGCCGTCGCCTATCGCCAGATGTCGCTCCTGCTGCGCCGCCCGCCGGGCCGCGAAGCCTATCCCGGCGACGTCTTCTACCTGCATTCGCGCCTGCTCGAGCGCGCCGCCAAGCTCAACGACGACAACGGCAACGGCTCTCTGACCGCGCTGCCGATCATCGAGACGCAGGCCAACGACGTGTCGGCCTACATCCCGACCAACGTGATCTCGATCACCGACGGCCAGATCTTCCTGGAAACCAACCTGTTCTTCCAGGGTATCCGCCCGGCGGTCAACGTCGGCCTGTCGGTGTCGCGCGTCGGCTCGTCGGCCCAGGTCAAGGCGATGAAGCAGGTCGCCGGCTCGATCAAGGGCGAGCTCGCGCAGTACCGCGAAATGGCGGCCTTCGCGCAGTTCGGTTCCGACCTCGACGCCGCCACGCAGCGTCTGCTTAACCGCGGTTCGCGCCTGACCGAGTTGCTCAAGCAGCCGCAGTTCTCGCCGCTCAAGACCGAAGAGCAGGTCGCGGTGATCTTCGCCGGCGTCAACGGCTACCTCGACAAGCTGGCGCTGAACCAGGTCGGCAAGTTCGAGCATGGGCTGCTCGCCCATATGCGCTCGGCCGGCAAGGACGTGCTCGACGCCATCCGCAAGGAAAAGGCGCTGTCGGACGACCTGCGCGCCAAGCTCAAGGCCGAGATCGACGCCTTCGCCAAGACCTTCGCTTGAGACAAAGCCGGACGCACGGGATCAGGTTTGAAGCATGCCTTCATTAAAAGACCTTCGTAACCGTATCGCCTCGGTCAAGGCGACGCAGAAGATCACCAAGGCGATGCAGATGGTCGCCGCGGCGAAGCTGCGTCGCGCGCAGGAAGCGGCGGAAGCGGCGCGTCCCTATTCCGAGCGCATGGGCGCGGTGCTGGCCAACATCACCCAGGCAGTCGGCGGCGGCGGCGATGCTCCGGCGCTGATGACCGGCACCGGGAGGGACGACGTGCACCTGCTCGTCGTCTGCACCGCCGAGCGCGGCCTCTGCGGCGGCTTCAATTCGCAGATCGCGCGCTTTGCCCGCGATCACATCCGCAGGCTTCTCGCCGACGGCAAGCAGGTGAAGATCATCTGCGTCGGCAAGAAGGGCTTCGATATCCTGCGTCGCGACTATGCATCGCTGATCCTCGAGCGCGTCGACCTGCGCGAGGTCAAGACGCTCGGCTTCGTGAATGCCGACGCCATCGCCCGCAAGGTGATCCACCTCTTCAACGAGGGCGGTTTCGATGTCTGCACGCTGTTCTATTCGCAGTTCAAGTCGGTGATCAGCCAGATTCCGACGGCGCAGCAGCTCATTCCCGCGGCGCAGGCCGCGCCGGCAGGCGAGGCCGGCAACGGCGGCGCCGTCTACGAATACGAGCCGGAGCCGGGCGAGATCCTCTCCGACCTCATCCCGCGCAACATCGCCGTGCAGATCTTCCGCGCGCTGCTGGAAAACGCAGCCGGCGAGATGGGCGCCAAGATGAGCGCGATGGACAATGCGACGCGCAATGCCGGCGACATGATCAACAGGCTGTCGATCACCTACAACCGCCAGCGGCAGGCGCAGATCACCAAGGAACTGATCGAGATCATTTCGGGCGCTGAGGCGCTCTAGTCGCGCGCCGCGCGGGATAGCCTCCCGGCGGACAGCGTGAGCAACAGATAGACGAAAAGGGCAAAGACGATGGCGAAAGCAGCTACCCCGAAGACCGCCAAGGCGGCACCAGCCGCCAAGGCGGCAGAGGCTCCGGCAGCAGCCGCGAAGGCAGCTCCGGCCAAGAAGGCGGCCGCTCCGGCCAAGGCAGCAGCTCCGGCCAAGGCGGAAGCGACTGCCAAGGCGCCGGCCTTCGCGGCCAAGCGCGTCGGCGCCGCCGGCAAGGTCCGCCAGGTCATCGGCGCCGTCGTCGACGTGCAGTTCGAAGACCATCTGCCGGCCATTCTGAACGCGCTGGAAACCGAGAACGTCGGCAACCGCCTGGTTCTCGAGGTCGCCCAGCACCTCGGCGAGAACACCGTTCGCTGCATCGCCATGGACTCGACCGAAGGCCTGGTTCGCGGCCAGGATGTCTTTGACACCGGCGCGCCGATCTCGGTCCCGGTCGGCCCGGGCATGCTCGGCCGCATCATCAACGTCATCGGCGAGCCGGTCGACGAGGCCGGTCCGGTTGACGGCGTCGAGCTGCGCGCCATCCACCAGCCGGCTCCGGCCTATATCGACCAGTCGACGGAAGCGCAGATCCTGGTCACCGGCATCAAGGTTCTCGACCTGCTCGCGCCTTATGCCCGCGGCGGCAAGATCGGCCTGTTCGGCGGCGCCGGCGTCGGCAAGACCGTGCTGATCCAGGAACTGATCAACAACGTCGCCAAGGCTCACGGCGGCTTCTCGGTGTTCGCCGGCGTCGGCGAGCGCACCCGCGAAGGCAACGACCTCTACCACGAGTTCATCGAATCGGGCGTCAACAAGAAGGGCGGCGGCCAGGGTTCGAAGGCAGCGCTCGTGTACGGCCAGATGAACGAGCCGCCGGGCGCCCGCGCCCGCGTCGGCCTAACGGGCCTGACGGTCGCCGAGTACTTCCGCGACCAGGGCCAGGACGTGCTGTTCTTCGTCGACAACATCTTCCGCTTCACGCAGGCGGGTTCGGAAGTGTCGGCGCTGCTCGGCCGTATTCCTTCGGCCGTGGGCTACCAGCCGACGCTGGCTACCGACATGGGCGCGCTGCAGGAGCGCATCACGACGACGACCAAGGGCTCGATCACCTCGGTGCAGGCCATCTACGTTCCGGCCGACGACTTGACCGACCCGGCGCCGGCGACCTCGTTCGCCCACCTCGACGCCACGACCGTTCTGAACCGCGCGATCTCGGAAAAGGGCATCTACCCGGCCGTCGATCCGCTCGACTCGACCTCGCGCATGCTCGACCCGATGGTCGTCGGCGAGGAGCACTACCAGGTCGCCCGCCAGGTTCAGTCGATCCTGCAGCGTTACAAGTCGCTCCAGGACATCATCGCCATCTTGGGCATGGACGAGCTCTCGGAAGAGGACAAGCAGACCGTTGCCCGCGCCCGCAAGATCGAGCGCTTCCTGTCGCAGCCGTTCTTCGTCGCCGAAGTGTTCACGGGCTCGCCGGGCAAGCTGGTCGATCTCGCCGACACCATCAAGGGCTTCAAGGGCCTTTGCGCCGGCGATTACGACCACCTGCCGGAAGCCGCCTTCTACATGGTCGGCGGCATCGAGGAAGCGGTCGAGAAGGCACAGCGCCTGGCGGCTGAAGCTGCTTAATCCACCATTCGATGGCGCGGGCGGTTCAGCCCGCGCCGTTTCGATGCAAGCGTTTGTGAGACACCATGGCTGAAGCTTTCAAGTTCGAATTGGTCTCGCCGGAGCGGCTGCTGCTTTCCGAGCAGGTCGAGTCGGTCGTCATTCCGGGCGCCGAAGGCGAGATGACCGTGATGGCGCAGCACGCTCCGGTCATGACCACGATCAAGCCGGGCGTCGTCACGGTGAAGACGGCGGGCGGCTCGGAAGAGCGCTTCGTCGTGTTCGGCGGTTTCGCCGACATCCTGCCTTCCGGCTGCACGCTGCTCGCCGAATCGGCGACGCATGTGAACGACATCGACCGCGCTGACCTTGCCCGCCGCATCCAGGAGGCCAAGGAAGACGCGGCCGACGCCAAGGACGACGAGGGCCGCAGCAAGGCGGAGCAGTTCCTTAGCCAGCTTACCACGCTGGAAGGCGCGCTTATCCCGGCCTGAAAACCGGCCGGCTATAGAATGAAAAGCGGGGCTTGCCCCGCTTTTTTGTTTTTGACTGGCCGATTAGGAAAATCGATCGGGACTGGCGTCAGCTACCGATCCCAAGTCCAGCGAAGGCAAGCGCCGGGCCGCCCTGCCGGAGGTGCACCAGGTGGGTGGCGACGAATTCGATCAATGTCTCCCGCTTGAGATGGCCCTTGGCGAAACCAGCGAGATCGAAGACGGCGGCTGCCATTTCCGCTGTCGGCAGTGACCGACCGAAAACCTCGGCGAGGGCAGCGTCCAGCGGGTCGGTAAAATGGCCTTCCGGCAAGGTCTTGCCACGCGCTTCGCATGCGGCGATCCAGGCGGCAATGACCAGCGACAGGTATTCGGGCAGCAACTCGACCTCAAGCCTCGCCAGCGCGGACGCAACGATGCGCTGCGGCAGCTTCTGGCTGCCGTCATTGGCGATCTGCGCGGTGCGATGGGCGAGTGCCGTGTTGGAAAAGCGCTGGGCGAGCTCGGCCGTGTAGGGGATCGGGTCGAGCCCGGCACCTTGCGGCAGGGTCGGAATGGCCTCGGCCCAGAGCCTGTCCACGAACTGCCTTATTGCCGGATCGCCGAAAGCCTGGTCGACCGTAGCGTGGCCACTAAGCAGGCCAAGATAGGCAATGCCGGAATGCGCGCCGTTGAGCAGCCTCAGCTTCATGTCCTCGAAGGGCCGAACGTCCTCGACCATGGTGACGCCGAATTCTTCCCAGGCAGGCCGGCCTGCTGGGAAATTGTCCTCGATCACCCATTGGCGGAACGGTTCGGTCATAACCGGCCAGGCGTCCGCCATGCCGAGCGCGGATGCGACGCGCGTCCTGTCGGCATCGGTCGTCGCCGGCACGATGCGGTCGACCATGCTCGACGGGAAGGCGACATCTTCTGCGATGTGATCCGCAAGCGCTGCGTCGCCCGCAAGTTTCGCATCGCGCAACGCCGCGAACTCGATCAGCAGCCGGTGCAAGGTCGCGCCGTTGGCCGGGAGGTTGTCGCAACAGAGAATGGTGAAGGGTGGCGTGTCGGCCGTACGCAGGCGTGCCAGCGCCTCGGCGAGAAAACCATGCGCTGTTCTTGGCGATCCGGGGTTCGCCAGATCATGCGCGATGTCGGGATGGCTCTGGTCGAGACTGCCGTCGGCGGCCCTGAGATAGGCCTTCTCGGTGATCGTCAGCGTGACGATGCGTATGCGCGGGTCGGCGAGCGCATCTAGTACCGCGCCTGGATCTTCGGGCGCGACCAGCAGTGACAGGATCGAGCCGACGACCTCCAATTTTTCGCCGGCGCTATCGCGGATTGCCAGCGTGTAGAGGCCGTCCTGCGGGGTCAGCCCGTCGCGCGTGTCGGGGCTGCGCAGCGAGACGCCGACGATGCCCCAATCCATTCCTCCACTCGCCAGGCAGGCGTCGACATAGGCCGCCTGGTGCGCGCGATGAAAGGCGCCGACGCCGAGATGGACGATGCCCGGTGTGACTTTGCGGCGGTCGTAGCCCGGAACCGAAACATGTCTGGGCAACGAGGGCAGCGTGCTGCCGGAGAGACGAGCGCCGGTCATGGCATCGATGCGGCTGGGAGCTTCCGGCGGAGCGGCATGTCGATGGTCCTGCGCGGCGGGTCAGATGCGGGCGTAGCACCCCCGAGGCACCGCCGCAAGGAACAACGAAACGCCGGCCGCGTTGACATCACCCCTCCTCGACCGTACCCATACCTGTCCCGGAGGAGCCGCTATGTCCATGATCGCGCTCACCGATCCAGATCTGCTCTTTCCGCCCGAAGCGGCTTCGCGCTCGCTTGCACGCGCCCTTTACGCCGGCGTGAAGGACCTGCCGATCGTCAGCCCGCACGGCCACACCGACCCGCGCTGGTATGCGCTCGACGAGCCGTTCCCCGACCCGGCGCAGTTGCTCATCGTGCCCGATCACTATATTTTCCGCATGCTGTTCAGCCAGGGCATCCGCCTCGAAGACCTCGGCGTGCCGACGCTCGATGGCGCACCGGTCGAGACCGACGGCCGGGCGATCTGGCTGCGCTTTGCCGAGCATTACTACCTGTTCCGCGGAACGCCGACCCGTCTCTGGTTCGACCATGTGCTGAAACATCTGTTCGGCATCGACGAGCCGCTCGGCGCCGAGAGCGCCGACCGCCATTACGATACGATCGCGGCCCAACTCGCGGGCGACGTCTACCGCCCGCGCGCACTGTTCGAGCGGTTCAACATCGAGGTCATCGCGACGACCGAGGGCGCGCTCGACGACCTCAAATGGCACCAGATGATCCGCGAAAGCGGGTGGAAGGGGCGCGTCGTCACAGCCTATCGGCCGGATGCCGTGATCGATCCCGACTTCGAAGGTTTCCTCGCCAATCTCGACCGGCTGGGCGAGATCACCGGCTGCGACACTGGCACCTGGGCCGGCTATCTCGACGCGCACCGCCAGCGGCGCGCCTATTTCAAGGGGTTCGGCGCGACATCGTCAGATCACGGCCATCCGACGGCGGAGACCGCCAATCTTTCCGACGCCGCGGCCGAGGAGCTTTTCAATCGCGTCCGCCGCGGTTCTGACGACCAGCGCGAGCGGCGGCTGTTCCGGGCGCAGATGCTGACCGAAATGGCCAAGATGAGCCGCGACGACGGGCTGGTGATGCAGATCCATCCCGGTTCGTCGCGCAATCATTCGCCGGCTATCTTCCAGAAATTCGGGCGGGACAAGGGTTTCGATATCCCGACCCGGACCGATTACGTGACGGCGCTGAAGCCGCTGCTCGATTGCGTCGGGCTGGAGCGCGACCTCAGCGTCATCTTGTTCACGCTCGATGAGACGAGCTATGCGCGCGAGCTGGCGCCGCTTGCCGGCGTCTATCCGGCGCTGAAGCTCGGCCCTGCGTGGTGGTTCCATGACAGCCCGGAAGGCATGCGCCGCTTCCGCGAGATGACCACCGAGACCGCCGGATTCTACAACACCGTCGGCTTCAACGACGACACACGCGCCTTTCCGTCGATTCCGGCGCGCCACGACGTCGCCCGCCGCGTCGACTGCGCGTTCCTGGCGAGGCTGGTGGCCGAGCATCGGCTGCGCGAGGATGAAGCGCACGAGCTGGCGCGGGACCTTGCCTATGCGCTAGCCAAGAAGGCCTACCGTCTCTGACGTCGTCGGCTCGACTGCGTCTCACCCGGGCCGGCGGCCCGCTGTCGGCGTGTTCGGCAGCTTTCTTCTCTATGCGACAAGCAAAAAACCCGCGCCGTGAGGCGCGGGCTTGTTGTCTGGGCGCCTGTGGCGCCGCCGCGGTACTCAAACATTGCCGCAGGACGACAACTGTGCGGCAACATGGTGAAGATAGACTTAATGAAACCGGGAGTTTGTCATCTGCGGTCTTGAATTGCAGGTCCACATCGGCCAATCAGTAAATGATTTTATGAGCCGGCGCTTGGCGGGTAATTTGGAGCCGCTTCAGTCGACCGGCACGCTGTCGCCCCAAAACCGGGTAGCGCCAGCAGGTTCGGGGGAACGGGGTCGACAAATGGGGAAGTTAAAGACCGTGGGCGCGCTCGCCAGCCGCTCCACCAGGGAGTTCAAGCGTCTCATCACACCTTTGCAACTCCGCTGGCGAGCCAGGCCGAACACGAAGGCCTCACGTGCCAACAAGGTGTTCATCGCCGGTTGCGCCCGCAGCGGCACGACGCTGATGCAGAGCCTGATGTGGTGTTTCGAGGATATTTTCGTGCATCCGCCCGAAGCCCGGCACACGATGCTTTACCTGCTGGATCGCCAGGAGACCAACCTTGTCGTCAAACGCGACGCCAGGAGTCACGAAGATCTGGCGAAACTGTCGGCGGCAATCGGCCTCATCTATTGTGTCCGTCATCCCTTCGACGTCCTCACCAGCTCTCACCCACAGACGAGGATGGAACGGCGGTTCCATGTCATGCCCGACCGCTGGCTACTGGAACACAATGCCCTCTTGAAACTGAGAAAGGTGCAGGCGGGCCGGGACATTCTCTACGTCCGCTATGAGGATATGATCGGCGAGCCGAACCTTGTGCAGCAGCGTATCGCGCGCCAATTCGGCCTGAAGCCCATCATCCGGTTCAGCGAGGATCCCAAGAATCCGATCCGCGCGACCTCGATTAGGAAATGGGAGCAGAACGAGGAATATCTCGCCTATCTCCAAGGTCTGCCGCCAGTGTTCCTCGCCCGCCTGAGAGGGTTCTGCAACGAGTTCGGCTACGATATGCCTGTCTGGGCCAACAGCTGATGCCGACGATCGGTCTTCTCGCCGAGCGGCGCGGGCCAATTATCACGCCCGACATGCTGCCAGGCGATGAAGGCGCCAACATCAACGGCCCATCGTTGGTAAGGATGCCTGCCTGGGCGACGGGCCGGCTCGGGGCCTACCATCTCTATTTCGCGCATCACAACGGCGCCTATATCCGGCTTGCCTATTCCGATGCCGTGCAGGGGCCTTGGCGGATCTATCCCGGCGGCGTGCTTTCGCTTGCCGAGTGTCCGTTCCTCAAGGGCCATATCGCGTCGCCCGATGTGCATGTCGACGAGGACAACCGGCGTATCGTCATGTATTTCCACGGCCCGGAGCAGAATGGCGCGGAACAGACAACCTTCGCGGCGACGTCCGCCGATGGTCTGCATTTCAGCCCCAAGCCGCAGCCGCTCGGTCCGTTCTATGCGCGGATCTTCCGGCATGACGGCTGGTGGTATGGGCTCTTCGGCACGGCCAACATCAGGCTTTGCCGATCAAGCGACGGTCTTGCCGACTTCGAGGAAGGGCCAGTGGTGATGCCAGGCACGCGCCGGATCCGGCCGAGGCACGTGGCGGTGCAGAAAAGCAGCAATTCGCTGATCGTCTACTATACGCGCAAGGGCGACGCGCCCGAACGCATGTTCTATGGCAGCATCGATCTTTCAAAAGATTGGCGGGGCTGGGCCGTGCGCGGCCGGACCGAATTGCTGAGGCCGGAAACCGAATATGAAGGAGCAGGCCTGCCGATCCGCCGCAGCCGGGCGGGCGCTGCTACAGGCAAGGAGAACGCACTGCGTGATCCGGCCATTTTCGAGGAGGATGGCCGGACCTGGCTGCTTTATGCCTATGCGGGTGAAAGCGGCATAGCCTTGGCCGAGCTCCGCCGGGGGCAAGTCAGTCCGAGGGGTTTGCTGAGCCGGATCGCAGCGTTGTGGAATCGAGGTGGGATGTGAATCGCCGGACGGCCCCGGTTCGCGTTTGCCTCGCGGTGGAGCAAGGGCCAGGACCGGTAGCCTTCCGTCGATCTTCCCCGTAAGACTTCTGGCCTGAGCCGAAGCCGGGAATCACTTTCAATGCGGACATCGACGGCCGGCGTCCCGTCAGAGGGGCGCGATCCAAAGCGGCGCGTGCTGAAGGACGTGTTCGGCTTCGACGATTTTCGCCCTGGCCAGGCCGCCGTCATGGACACGCTGCTTTCCGGGCGCCATGTGCTCGCGGTCATGCCGACAGGCGCCGGCAAGTCGCTCTGCTACCAGGTTCCGGCGCTCGTGCTCGGCGGGCTCACCATCGTCGTCTCGCCGCTGGTGGCGCTGATGCAGGATCAGGTTGCAGCACTTCGGCTTGCGGGCGTCGCCGCCGACACGATCAATTCCTCGCTCGACCGCGACGCCAATGTCGCGGCGTGGCGCCGCGTCGCGTCGGGCCAAACCCGTCTGCTCTATCTTGCGCCGGAGCGACTCATGACCGAGCGGATGCTGGACGCGCTATCCAGGCTCGACATACGCCTGATCGCCATCGACGAAGCGCATTGCATTTCGCAATGGGGGCCGGCGTTCCGGCGCGAATATGAAGACCTGTCGCAGCTGCGCGACATTTTCCCGAACGTGCCGATCATCGCGGTGACGGCGACCGCGGACGAAACCACGCGCACCGACATCGTGTCGCGGTTGTTCGCCGATCGCGTCGAAACCCAGGTGCTGGGCTTCGACCGGCCGAACATAAGCCTCGCCATCGAGCCGAAGCAGGACAGCAAGCGCCAGCTGCTGCGCTTCGTCGAGCGCCATGCCGGCCGCAGCGGCATCGTCTATTGCCTGTCGCGCCGCAAGACAGAGGAGATGGCCGCCTTCCTCGAAAAGAACGGCATCACCGCGCTGCCCTACCATGCAGGCATGAGCAAGGAGGCGCGCGAGGCGAACCAGAACGCCTTCATGACCCTTTCGGGCGTGGTGATGGTGGCGACCATCGCCTTCGGCATGGGCATCGACAAGCCGGATGTCGCCTATGTGTTCCACACCGATCTGCCGAGCAGCCTGGAGGCCTATTACCAGGAGATCGGCCGCGCCGGCCGCGATGGCCGCTCGGCGGAAGCGCATATGCTCTACGGTCTCGGCGACATCCGCACGCGCCGCCTGTTCATCGACGACGAGGATGCCTCGCCCGAGCACAAGCGCCGCTCGCATGGCCGGCTGGACATGCTGATCGGCTATTGCGAGACGGCGCAGTGCCGTCGCCAGGTGCTGCTCGGCTATTTCGGCGAGACGGCATCAGCCTGCGGCAATTGCGACAACTGCCGGAACCAGGCGCCGCGCGCCGACGGCAGGGAGGAGGCGCGGATCATCCTGACGGCGGTCGCGCAAACGGGAGAGCGTTTCGGCGCCGCGCATGTCATCGACATCCTGCTTGGCCATGAGACCGAGAAGGTGCTGGCGAGGGGTCACGAAAGGCTCGGCAGTTTCGGCTCGGGCGCCTCGCACAAGCGGGACGTTTGGCTGTCGCTCATCCGCCAGCTCGTCGCCGGCGGGTTCCTGGTCCCGGATCCGAACGGCCATGGCGGACTTGCCATCTCAGAACAGGGCCTTGCGCTTGGTCGCGGTCAGCTGCCGTTCGAATATCGGGTCGAGACACGCAGCCGTGGCGCGCGCGGCAGGACGCGCTCCACCGACGGAGCCGCCAGCGCGGACAATGTCGACACGGGACTCCTGGCCGCGCTCAAGGCGCTGCGGCTGCGCCTGGCCAAGGAGCGGCAGGTGCCGGCCTATGTCGTCTTCTCCGACCGGACGCTGATCGATATGGCGGAGCGCAAGCCGCTCGACCTCGATGCATTCGCGGAAGTGAACGGCGTCGGCGCGGCCAAGCTGAAGGAATTCGGCGAGATTTTCCTCGCCACGATCGAGGCGCACCGGACCGGCGCGTAAGTCCGAGCCTTATCCCACAGGTTCAAGTACAGGCAGAAGGAAGGGCCACCGCAATGTTGCGGTCGGGCCTGCTCCATTCGCCGATCAGCGGCGTACCGGCCGCATGCGTAACCCCGCACGTCGAACCTCGCAGGCCCCGCTTGACAGGCTCATATGCCTCGCTTAGTAAGTTGTAGGCCTAACCGTACAACTAGACCATGAACGCTGCAAAACCAACCTCGCCGATCCAGTCGCTGCAAATCTCGGACCTTCCCGGTCCCGACGCTCCGCGCCGTGGATTGACACACCCAGGGCGCTGGATCAGCGCCATCGTCGGGCTCGCGCTGCTGGCGCTGATCGTCCGCGCTTTCGCCATGGGACAAATAAGGTGGGATGTTGTCGGGCAGTTCCTCACCGCCCGCGTCATCGTCGTCGGGTTCGGCTGGACACTGCTGATCTCGGCCTGCGCGCTGGCGCTGGGCGTCGCCCTTGGCTTCGCGTTCGGCATCATGCGCACCGCCGCCAACCCGACCTTGCGGTTTGCCTCCTGGCTCTATGTCTGGATCTTTCGCGGCACGCCGGTGCTGCTGCAGCTTCTGATCTGGTTCAACATCGGGCTGGTCTTCCCGCGGCTTTATATTCCGGGCCTGGTCGACGAGCGGATGGTCGATGTGGTGACGCCTTTCGTCGCCGCCGTCCTGGGGCTCGGCGTCAACGAAGGCTCCTATCTCACCGAAGTGGTGCGCGGGGGCATCGCGTCCGTGGATCGCGGCCAGGTCGAGGCAGCGCATACGTTGGGCATGACGCCCGGTCAGACGATGCGCAGGATCGTCCTGCCGCAGACCTTGCGGCTCATCCTTCCGGTGCTCGGCAACAGCGCCGTCGGCATGCTCAAATTCTCATCGCTCGCCGCAACCATCGCCATGGGCGAGATGCTGAACGCGGCGCAGCGGATCTACTTCATCAACGGCGCGGTCATCGAACTGCTTTTCGTCTGCGCCATCTGGTACCTGGCCGGAACCACCATGCTGTCGATCGGTCAATTCTACCTCGAGCAGCATTTCGGGCGCGGCGCCGCCACGGCGGGAAACCGCAAGCAATGGTTCAAGATAAGCACGTGGCGCGCCATGGCTTCGGGGGAAGCATGAGTCTCGCGGTCAAGGCGGTCGGCGTCCGCAAAAGTTTCGGCGGCCATGAGGTGCTGAAGGGCCTCGATCTCGAGGTCGCCTATGGCGAGGTGCTGTGCATCCTCGGTCCATCGGGCAGCGGCAAGAGCACGTTCCTGCGCTGCATAAACCATCTTGAGATCCCCAATGCGGGCTATGTCTGGGTGGACGGCGCAATCATGGGTTACGAGCTGCGCTCCGGCGTCCTGCAGGAACTGCCGGTTCGACGCCTGCGCGCCCAGCAAAGCCAGCTCGGAATGGTTTTCCAGCACTTCAATCTCTTCGCCCACCGCACGGTGCTGGGCAATGTCATCGAGGGCCCGATGGTCGTGCGCGGCCTGCGCCGCGCCGAGGCGGAGAAACGCGCCATGGAGCTGCTCGACCAGGTCGGCATGGCCGGGCGCGCGTCCAGCTATCCCGCGCAGCTTTCCGGCGGCCAGAAGCAGCGCGTCGCCATCGCCCGTGCGCTGGCGATGGAGCCGCGCGTAATGCTGTTCGACGAGCCGACCAGCGCGCTCGACCCCGAGCTGGTGGGCGAGGTGCTGGAGGTCATGCGCGGCCTCGCCAAGGGCGGCACCACCATGGTCGTCGTCACCCATGAAATCGGCTTCGCCCGCGAGGTCGCCGACCGCGTGCTGGTGATGATCGACGGCGAAATCCGCGAGACCGGGAAACCCGAGCAGGTTCTCAGCAACCCCGGCGATCCGCGGGTCAGAACATTTCTTAGCCGCGTGCTGTCCTGAAGATCAGGCCGCGCATCATTCAAAATGGGAGAAGACCAAAAATGAAACTAACGCTTTCTATCTCGCAGCGCCTTGCCGCGGCGGCACTTGTCGGCCTGGCAATCGGCGGTACCGCCCACGCCGCGACCGATGACGCAGCTGCCGCGAAGCTGCCGGACGCCGTGCGCGCCGGCGGCAAGCTCAATGTCACCATCAGCCTGGCCTACCCGCCAATGGAGTTCAACGACGCCGGCTCGACCGACCTCAAGGGCTTCGATATCGATCTGGCGAAGGCGATCGCCGACCGGCTCGGCCTGAAGGCCGACTTCCAGAACGTCGACTTTCCGCAGCTCATCCCGCAGGTGGTCACGGGCCGTTCCGACCTGATCATGACGGCCTTCTCGGACAAGGTCGAACGCCAGACACAGCTGGATTTCATCGACTACTTCAAGACCGGCAATGTCTTCTATTCCGCCGCCGAGCTGAAGGATTCCATCAAGACCGAAGCCGATCTGTGCGGCAAGACGATCGCGGTCGCGACCGGCACCAGCTGGGTCACCTGGGCCGAGGACCTGAGCAAGTCCAGCTGCGCCGCGGACAAGCAGATGAACGTCATCCAGATCCCGACCCAGGCCGAGCACATCATGCAGATCAAGCAGGGTCGCGCGCAGGCCTCGATCATCGGTCTCGAAGGACTGCTCGACCTGATGAAGCAGGAACCCGGCAAGTTCTACCAGATCGGCGCCGTCGGCGAGATCAACCACTACGGCATCGCCTTCGCCAAGCAGAACACCCAGTTGCGCGACGCGGTGCTGGCGGCTCTTAACGGTTTGAAGGCAGATGGTACCTATGTCCAGATTCTCGACCGCTACGGCCTGAAGGAGGCAGGCGTCGAGGACTTCACGGTGAACGGCACAAAATAAGCAGAGGGACCATGCCCCGGCCTGATCGCACCAACCCGCCCGTCGACGAGCCGCGCCTCGAAACGGGGCGCCCGGATTTCGGCCTGTCGCGGCTGCAGCTCGACGCCTATTCGGGCGAGCAGCTCTATCGGCAGCTTTACCGGATGCTGCGGGCGGCGATCCTGAGCGGAGACCTCGCCGAGGGCGAGGCCATCCCGTCGGAAAACCAGCTGCGCGACCAGTTCGGCATAGCGCGAACCACGGTGCGCAACGCGATGTCGCTGCTGGTGTCCGAAGGGCTGGTGCAGCAGGTCCGGGGCCGTGGAACGATCGTCTCTCACAGGCCGATCAGCCATAGCATCTGGAACTTCGGCAGCTTCACGGAACTGGCCCGCAGGCAGGGCCAGCGTCCGGTGACGCGGGTGCTGGAACACCAGGTCGAGCACGGTGAGCTGCATCTCGTCCGAGCGCGCGGCCTCGCCAATGGCGAGGCCGTCACTTGGCTGAACATGGATACGTCGTGGCTGAGCCTCGAGCTCTATCCCGGCCTCGAACGCTATGATTTCGCGGAACAGTCGCTCTACGAGACGCTGCGCCGCGACTATGGCCGCCATCCGATGCGCTCGGAGCTTCTTTTGACGGTCGTGCCGCCCTCGGAACGCCTGAGGGACGTCTTCGCCGGCGCGCACGTGCCCGGCTACCTTTGCGCCAGCGGCGACGTGCTGGATGGCGACGACCGTTTGGTCGAGCGGACGTCGATCGTCTACTCGCCCGCGGTCCAGATGAAATTCGCGACCCGCTGGGGGCGCAGCACCGCGCAGCTTCCGTCTGGGCGTGACGCAGGAGAACAGACATGAGCCGCTTCGGCGAAACCTTCACCAACCCCAAGCCGATCCTGGCGATGCTGCATCTCGCCGGCGAGGGGCGCCAGGCAAAGCTCGCGCAGGTCGAGGAAGAGGCGCGCATCCTTGCCGGCGAAGGCGTGGACGGACTGGTGATCGAGAACTATTTCGGCGATGCCGAGGACGTCGAGCGCGCGCTCGAGCGTATCAGCGGCCTCAGCCTCGGCAGCAGGATCGGCGTCAACGTGCTGCGCGACGATGCGACCGCTTTCGCATTGGCTGGCCGCTATCCAGTGGATTTCATCCAGATCGATTCCGTCGCCGGCCATCTGCCGCCGGCGGACGATGAACCCTTCGCCGCCGAACTGGCGGCGCGCCGGGCCGCCATTCCCGTGCTGTTGCTCGGCGGCGTGCGCTTCAAATACAAGCCGGTCCTTTCCGGCCGGCCCGAGGCCGAGGATGTCGGTATCGGCGCCGCGCGCTGCGACGCGCTGGTGGTGACCTCAAACGCCACGGCCGAGCCGACCGACCTCGACAAGGTGGCGCGGTTCCGCGCCGCGACGGGCGGAGCGGTGCCGCTGGTGATCGGCGCCGGCATGACGGAAGCCAACGCCGCCGAACAGCTGGCCATGGCCGACGGAGCCATCGTCGGAAGCTGGCTCAAGCGCGATCACCGTGACACCGGCCCGGTGGAGGCCGATCACGTGGCGCGCCTGATGCGGGCCGTGCGCTCCGCGCGGATCGCGGCATGACCGCGCCGGATCATATCGTCGCCCGCCATGCGACAGCCGAGGCGTTCGCCCGTTTCGGCACGGTCTATGACTTCGCGTCAGGCGACGACGAGAAGGTCGTCTGGACGTCCGGCAATGGCTGGCGGGACGGTTTCACCCAGAAGCCGCTGATCGGCGGCAGCGGCCATCTCGGCATGACCAGCGGCGGGGCCGCGCCCTGGCATTGCGCGGAGATGGAGCGGCACCTCGGCACGGAAGAAGCGATCTTCTGCGCGGATGCGCCGGTCGTGCTGGCTGTGGCTCCGGCTTCCGCGGCGCCGGCGCCCCGCCGCGACCAGATCGAGGCCTTCATAATCTCGCCGGGACAGGCGGTGGTCATGGACCGGGGCGTCTGGCACGACGCCTGCCGGGGCCAGGCGCGGCCGACAGCCTATTTCTGGATGGCGATCTGCGGGCTCGGCGCCAGTCCCTGGGTTGCGGTCGATGGCGGACCGCTGCTTGTTCTCGCCGATGCGAGCCAAGGATCGGCCGCGTGAGTGCCTTCTTCATCGGCGACGTCGCGCTCGACGAATACTACACCGCCGAGCGTTGGCCGGGTCCGGCCGACAAGGGCATGGTGAACGAGTTGCCGGCGGAAATCGGCGGCTCGATCGCCAACGCCGCCGTCGTGCATGCGTCGCTCGGCGGCGAGACCGAATTCATCTCGCTGCTCAACGAAAGCGAGCTATCGAGGCGACTCATAGCGGATTTGCGCGCCAATGGCGTCGGCGTGGCGCATATGCTCGCCGATCCGGCGATCGCGGAATCGCGCAACCTGATCTTCCTTGTCGGCGGCGAGCACATCGTGCTGACCGTGGAGATGGGCCAGCAGCCAATGTGGCTGCGGTCGGAGACGCTGGCGGCGCTGCGTTCACCGGGCTTTCTCTACCTGACGCTCTATCGGGCCCGACGCCTGCGTAGCAAAAACGGCGACCAAGTACTCGGACAGGCCGCCTTGCTGGCCGACCTGCGCGCACATGGCCGCCGCGCCATCTTCGACCTGGACGTCGGCGGCTGCACGCAAGAGGATCTGCCATATCTGACCGGGGCCAAGGTCGTCATCTTCAATCAGGTGGGCTTCCGCGCAAGCTTCGGCCATGACGACATCTCGCGCATCGGCGACTGGATGCGCGCCGCGAAGATCGCCTGGGTGGTCCGCACCATGGCGGCCGATGGCGCCGAGGCGAGCAATGGCGAGGACATCGTGCACACCCCTGGCTATCCGGTCGAGGTCGTCGATGTGACCGGAGCGGGCGATACTTTCGGCGGCACGCTGACCTGGTGCCTGTCGCAAGGGCGGTCCTTCGCGGACGCGCTCGATTTCTCGGTGGCGGCCGCGTCGCGCTCGGTCACGATCCACGGGCCGCGCGGCGGCAAGGCTACGGCCGAGGATATCAACAACTGGCGTGCAATGCGGCGCCGCTGATACGCGGCGCCGCCTTAAAGCAACCAGGTTTTCAGAACGGCGTGGCGGGCAGTTCCTGGGTGCCTTCGATCTTGACCGCCTGGAGCTCGTTCGCGTCGTAGCCGAGAGCGTGCAGGATGGTCGGCGCGACCTGCGATGTCTGCACCAGCGCCGGCACCGATCTCTGCTCGATGGAAGGGCTGCTGATCAGGAGGGCGACGTTGCGGTCGTTGGCGTTGGCGCCGCCATGCTCGGCGATCTTCGAGCCGGACGTGTAGACGACACCCGGATTGACGGTTGCGATGAAGTCGGGCGTGCGGCTGTCGGTGGCCGGGTCCTGGTAGGCCAGCGCCAGCACGTTGGGCGGCTGTATCTGCGCGATGCCTTCCGCCTTGCTCGACTTCTCGAGATAGTCCTGCGCGGCGTCCAGGTTCTTGGCCCTCTCCTCGGGCTTCAGCCAGATCAGCGCGGCATCGTCGGCGATGTGGAAAGCGTAGCCGGGCGTCTTCGTGTACGGGTCGTCGTCGAGCGCCTGGAAGGTCGCCGGGTCGATCGGCGATTGACCGTGCTTCGAGGCGAGGATGATGAGGGTCGAATCGGCGAGGTGGTTGTCCTTGAGCGCGTTGACCAGTTCGCCGAGCGCGCCGTCGACATAGGTCAGCTGTTTGGCGAGGCCGCTGTTGGGCGTTCCGCCTGCGTCCTTGTAGCCGCCGACAAGGTCGGCCTCGTCGCCGGGTCCGGCCTTGGGTAATTTCTGGCCGACGCTGACGGCCTGGAAGTTCATCCCAAACAGCGTCGGCACGGCGGCCGGATGCGACCCCGTGCTGTCGAGGCCCTTGATCTCGTTGATGACGGCCTTGAGACGGGCGTCGTCGAAATCGCGCTCGGCCTTGAAGCTGCCGGTCGTCTTCACCTTGGTGCCGGGGATCAGGCTGTCCTGCTCGAGGGCGTAGAGGTCGTCGACGCCCGTGCCCGAAGGCCCGTTGAGCCATTCGTAAGCGGGATGCTTGTCGGACCAGGCCGTGCGGCCACCATGCGCCTTGACGATCTCGAAGACATTGTTCACGCGCACGAAATCATGCGGATAGACGACCGTGCATTTGCCGCCGATCAATGTCATCGGCAGTTTGGCCGGGTCGATCTGGCTGCGGAAATCGCCCGGCTTGCCGCCGCCGTCGATGCGCGTCGAATCCACGTCGATGTTTTCAGCGAAAGCCACCTCGGCGCCCGGCGCGCCCTTGCAGTCCGAAGCGGGCGCAAAGTAGGTGCGATCGTAGCTGTCGTCATAGAAGACGCCCGTCGACTTCGGCGTGCCTCCGGTCACCTGGGCCACCATGCCGGGAAAGGAATCCGACGGGGCGCTGGTGAGGGCGTTGGGGTAGAATATCCCGGTGTGAGCAAGCGCTGCGAGCGCGCTGGCAGGATTTGCCGCCATGTAGTTCGCCAGGTCCAGGGCATGCAGACCGTCGACGCTTATGAGCAGCACATGCTTGTAGGGTGCCGCGACTGCACTGGACGTGAAAAATGCTCCCATGGAAGCCGCGACGATCGTGCTCGCGGCCAATGCCGATTTCAGCGTTTTCATTGGATATCCCTCGTCTCGCGCCCCCGCGCTCGATGAAGGATAGGCACCGCGACGTGACATGCTCATGAAGCCACGCGGCCGCTAAAATGGCGGCCCGCGTGGCTTGATCGCAGCCCCGGCGGAGACTGCTCAGCCGGCTTCGCCCGATGCGGAAAGGTCGCGGCGGCCGTGCAGGATCTCGCGCTTGCCGACGTGATTGGGCGCGCCGACCAGGCCTTCCTTCTCCATGCGCTCGACCAGCGAAGCGGCGCGGTTGTAGCCGACGCCGAGCCGTCGCTGGATATAGGAGGTCGAGCACTTCTTGTCGCGCACGACGACCTTCACCGCCTCGTCGTAGAGGGCGTCGCTGTCCTCCGACGCCAACGCGCTCTTGTCGAACACCGGGCTGTCCTCGGTCTCCGGCTCTTCGTCTTCCTCGTCGGCGGTGACCGTCTCGAGATAGGCCGGCCGTCCCTGCGCCTTCAGATGCGCCACCACCTGCTCGACCTCGCCATCGGAAACGAAGGGGCCGTGCACGCGGGCGATGCGCCCACCGCCGGCCATGTGCAGCATGTCGCCCTGGCCCAGGAGCTGTTCCGCGCCCTGCTCGCCCAGAATGGTGCGGCTGTCGATCTTCGACGTCACCTGGAAGGAGATGCGAGTCGGGAAATTGGCCTTGATGGTGCCGGTGATCACGTCGACGGAAGGGCGCTGCGTGGCCATGATGAGATGGATGCCGGCCGCGCGGGCCATCTGCGCCAGCCGCTGGATGGCGCCTTCGATCTCCTTGCCGGCGACCATCATCAGGTCGGCCATCT
>NZ_JANINM010000373.1 GCF_024509055.1 Mesorhizobium sp.
ACGTCGAGAACGGCTTCCTGACCAAGGAAGCGGCGGAAGGCATCTTCGGCATCGTGCTCGACGAGGACAAGGAAGGCTTCCCAGTCGCCAATATAGAAGCCACCAAACGCCACCGCGCCGAGATGCGGGCAAGGCGCCTAGCGCGCGCAAGGCCGGTTTCCGAATGGATCGCCAAGGAGCGCGAGCGGGTGAAGGCAGCCGATTTCGCGCCCGAGGTGAAGAAGATGTATGCCAGCGCGATCAAGCTGTCGCCGCGCTTCACCAAGGACTTTTCGACCTTCTGGGATGTCGATGCCAAATCGACCTTCGGCGTGGAGTAAGGACCATGACCTCATACAGCAAGGAAGTCATCGCCGATCTGGTTGCCGGCACGCTGCCCTGGCCGCAGACGCGCCGCATCATGAGCGCCTACAAGGACGACGATCGTTTCTTGAAATATGTCGCGGTGCTGCAGGATCGCGTCGGCTGGAAAGACCCGATCCTGCTGCCTGTCGGCGACCATCTCTTCATCTGCCAGAGCGGCGGCGAGCGGGTGACGAAATGCGAATGCGGCCACTCCTTCGGCGACTACCGCAAGAACTGGAAGCTGAAGGCCGCGATCATCGTGCGTGACAGCGAGGTATCGCTGCGCGAGATTTATCCCAACAGCGATCTGCCAGACCCGGACTGGATGGAGATCCGCGAATTCATCTGCCCGCAATGCGGCACGCTGCATGAGGTCGAGGCGGCCGCCCCCGGCTATCCGATCGTGCACGATTTCGAGCCGGATCTCGAGGGCTTCTACCGCGATTGGCTGGGCAAGCCGCTGGAGTCGTCCAACAAGGGAGGGTGATGCCGAAAATGAGCCGCGTCGCAGGCAAGGTGGCGTTCGTTACCGGGGCCGGGCTCGGCCTCGGCCGGGCGTCTTCGCTTCTTCTGGCGTCGGAAGGCGCCAGGTTGGTCGTCAGCGACATCGACGAAAGCCTCGCGGCCAGCACGGCGGCTGAGATCGTCAAGGCTGGCGGCGAGGCGCTGGCGTTGCGCCACGATGTGTCGAAGCCCGAGGACTGGCCCGCCGTCATGGCGGCGGTCGAGCAGCGCTTCGGGCGGCTCGACGTGCTGGTCAACAATGCCGGCATCGCGATAGCCAAAAACGTCGAGGACACGACTTTGGCCGAGTGGCGGCGCACCATGGCGATCAATCTCGACGGCGTCTTCCTCGGCTGCCAGGAAGGCATCAGGCTGATGAAGAAATCCGGCGGCGGATCGATCATCAACCTGTCCTCGATCGACGGCATCATCGGCGAGGCCGAACTGGCGGCCTATTGCGCCTCCAAGGGTGGCGTGCGCACCTTGACCAAGGCGGTCGCCGTTCATTGCGCGGAGCAGCGCTACGCTATCCGCTGCAATTCCATCCATCCCGGCTACATCTGGACGCCGCAGACCGAGAATTACCTGCGCGACCTCGGCAGGCTCGAGCAGGAGAAAGCCAAGGCGCTGTCCCGTCACCCGATCGGCTTTCTCGGCGAGCCCAGGGACATCGCCTACATGGTCCTCTATCTCGCCTCCGACGAATCCAAATTCGTCACCGGCGCCGAAATGGTCGTCGACGGGGGCTATCTTGCGGTGTGAAGACGGAGATTGCTTGCCATGACCAACCTCGCCGGCCGCAGTGCGATCGTCACTGGCGGCTTTTCCGGAATGGGCTTCGCCATCGCAACCGCTTTGGCCAAGGCCGGCGCCAATGTCGCCGTCGGCTCCTATGTTGCACCGCCGCAGGCGGGCAGGGTGGATGCCGCCTATTACCCGGGCGCGGAGGAGATCGAGCGCGTCCGCTCGGCGCTTGCGGCGCATGGCACCAAGGTCCATGCGGCGCATCTCGATGTCCGGGACACCGCGCTCACCAATTTGTTCTTTGCCGAGGCTGAGGCAGCCGTTGGTTGCGCAGATATCCTCGTGAATGCCGCCGGCACCACTGCCGAGCAGCCGATCTGCGGCCATTCCGACGAGCTCTGGGACAAGATCGTCGACACCAATCTCACCGGCGCCTTCCGCATCACGCGCGCTGTGCTGCCCGGCATGATCGAGCGCGGCTGGGGCCGCATCGTCAACATCGGCTCGACCGCGGCCTCGGTCGGCTGGAGGGATAATCCCGCCTATTGCGCTTCCAAGGCCGGACTGCTCGGCCTGACCCGTTGCGTCGCGCTCGAAGGCGCGCCGCACGGCGTCACCTGCGTCATGATCAGTCCGACCTGGGTCGAGACCGAGCTGATGCGCCGCAACGTAGCGCAGGTGGTGGCGCGCGAAGGCAAGGGTCGCAGCGTCGAGGACGCGATGGATGAGTTCAGGAAGGCCAATCCTCAGGGGCGCATGATGCAGCCGGAGGAGATCGCGGCTCTCGCCGTCTTCCTTTGCTCGGATCTCGCCAAGGGCATCACCATGGAAAACATCCAGATAACGGGTGGGGCTTTGTGGTGAAACCCACGCCGGCAAGGAGCGTCCTCAACCGCTCGCTGCCGGCGAGAACTTCAAGCCGCTCGCAGCTGAAGTCTTTTCAGCTTCGACACCGTACCCGCACCAAGCATCCGTTCCGAATATTCGACAAGCAGCGCTTTCGCCTCAAGATGCGAAATGTCGTCGTCGGAATGCCCGCGCCGCAGCCAGAAGCCATCAAGCATGGCGGCAAAGCCGCGCACGAAATGGTCGATCTCGCCCTTCGAGCAGAGCGGCGACAGTGCCGAGCCTATGTTCGACCGCAGCCGCTGATAGAAGATATTCTGCAGCTGTGCGTAGCGCGGATTGTGGGCTGCTTCCGCGTAGAAGGAAATCCAGGCATTGGCCGTGTTGCGCTCGAACTTCTCCTCCGGAAAATTGCCGTCGATGATCGCCGTCAAGCGTTCCCAGCTGGTCTCGGCCAAGCGCAGGTTAACCACCACGGCGTCCATGATGAGCCGGTTGGCATAGCGCACCATCTCGAAAAGCACCTGGTCCTTGTCCTTGAAGTAATAGGTCAGGATGCCCTGGGACATACCGGCTTCGTGGCAGATCCTCGTGGTTGTCAGGCCTTTCAGGCCATCGCGCAGGAAGATGCGATGCGCCGCCTCGATGAGTTCGATCCGCCTGATGTCTTGGATGCGGGTCTTCTGTCTTCTCGCCCTGGTCGCCATGAGGTTCGTATATCCGAGGAAATTTTTGTACGCTCTAACAAATTTTTCTATTGTCATATAATTTTGGCAAGCCTACGCTGCGGAGGCAAGCATCGGCCAGGCAGGCAATCGATGACGTCACACACTCAAACGATGCGGGCCGCGGTTCTGGGCGGATATGGCGAGCCACTCGCCGTC
Organism: Mesorhizobium sp.; assembly: GCF_024509055.1. Lineage (GTDB taxonomy): Bacteria > Pseudomonadota > Alphaproteobacteria > Rhizobiales > Rhizobiaceae > Mesorhizobium. Next base: position 3,324 of record NZ_JANINM010000373.1, read on the forward strand.
ACCGGCGTTCCTCGTCCCATGGCCGGTCCAGGCCAGATTCTGGTGCGGCTGCAAGCCTGCGGCGTCTGCCACACCGACGTGCATATCTGGCGCGGCGAGAGCGTGCCGCCTCACGCTCCATCGCCTTTCGTCATGGGTCATGAGGGCGTCGGTCGCGTCGAGGCGCTGGGCGAGGGCGTGAGCGGCTGGGCGGTCGGCGACGGCGTCGGCGTGCCATGGATCCACGATACCTGCTGCCGTTGCGACGAATGCCTGGACGGCTACGAATCGTTCTGCCAGCACCATCGAGCGCACGGCTTGAACGTGCCCGGCGCCTTTGCCGAGTATGTGGTCTGCGACGCGAGGTTCGCGGTCGCGTTGCCTGAAACAATCGATCCCGTGACGACCGCCCCGCTGATGTGCGCCGGCATTACCGCCTATGGCGCGGTGAAGCGGGCCGGGTTGAAGGCCGGGGAGAGCGCCATCGTGTTCGGGTGCGGCGGGCTTGGCCTCTACGCCGTGCAGATCGCCAGCCGACTCGGGGTGAGAGTGCTCGCGGTCGATCGCGATCCGGTGAAACTGGAGATTGCCCGCATTTACGGCGCGGCCGAAACCGAGATCGCCGATAGCGGTCTGTCGTCACGGCTGGCGGCCAGGGGCGAGAAATATCACGCCTGCATCAATTTCGCGCCGACCGCCGCCACCTGGGAGGCGATGGTCGCCGGCATCCGTCCGCGCGGCAGGATCGTCGCCGCGGCGATGGTGTTCCAGCCGGTTCCCCTCATCCAGGAATGGCTGACGGCCACCGGTGTCGTCATCACCGGCACCAGCGTCGGCACCAGGCAGGAGATGCGTGAGCTGGTGGACATGCACGTCCGCAAGCCGCTTGAAACGACAGTAGAAACAATAAAGTTGGAGGAGGTGTCGAACGCGCTGGCCGTCCTTGAGAAAGGCCAGTCGAAGGGCAGGTTCGTCATACGTTTCGCCGGCTGATCAACAAAACGTTTACACCGGCAAATGGAGTGGCGCGCGAAAACAGGTTTGCGGTAGCCTTTCCGCCGCAAGTACCGAATTCAGGTCAAACGATAAAATCCAAAACAGGGGAACAATCATGCCGAATTCAACCAGTTTCATTAATGCCGGCCTTGGCCTTGCGCTGATGCTTGCCGGTACGACGATGGCGCAAAGCGCCGATCTCGGCGCCAAGGACGAGCCGATCAAGCTCGCCATGCTCGAATGGACCGGCCAGCACGTCACCACCCACATAGCCGGCCAGCTTCTTCAGAAGCTCGGCTACAAGGTCGAATACGTCACCGCCGGCAACTTCCCGCAATTCTCCGGTCTGGCGGACGGCTCGCTCAGCGCCTCGGTCGAGATCTGGCTGAACAATGTCGGCGACATCTATCCCAAGGTGCTTGCCGCCAAGCAGATCGAGGACATCGGCAAGCTCGACCTGAAGACGCAGGAAGGCTGGATCTATCCCAAGTTCATGGAGACGGTCTGCCCTGGCCTGCCCGACTGGAACGCGCTCAACAAGCCGGACTGCATCAAGGCGCTGGCGACGCCGGAGACGGCGCCCAACGCGCGCTTCCTCGACTATCCGGCCGACTGGGGCTCGCGCGCCGCGACCATCCTTGCCGACAATTCCATGCAATACACGGCCGTTCCCGCCGGTTCGGAAGGTGCGCTGGTCGCCGAGCTGGAGGCGTCCGAGGCCGCCAAGACGCCGCTGGTGATGATGTTCTGGGGTCCGCACTACGCGCTGGCTGAGAACGATGTCGGCTGGGTGACGATGCCGCCCTGCAAGCAGCAGACCAACGATCACTGCATCACCCCGCCCGATGTCGACAAGATCGTCTGGTCCGGCTTCGGCGCCAAATGGCCGGCCGCCTATACCTTCCTGAAGGCGATCAAGATGGATGCGGGCGAACAACAGAAGCTGATGCTTGCCGTCGACAAGCAGGGCAAGGATCTCGACGCCGTCGTCAAGGAATGGATCGACAAGAACGAAGCCGTCTGGAAGCCCTGGGTCGACGGCGCCAAGGGCTGATCCGGCCGATGTGCCTGAGAAAATTTGAGGGCGATCAAGGCCCGGCTCCCGCTATGCGCGGGACCGGGCACTCGACCGGCGCGGATGGCTGCCCATGAACACCGCCCCACGCCCGATAAAACTTGCCTGCCGCAATGTCTGGAAGGTCTATGGCCGGCGTCCGGCCTATTACTTCGACTCGCGCGGCTATGTGATCGATCCCGATGCGCTGGCCGACCGCCTGCGCGCGGAAGCGCATCTGCCGGCCGTGGTCGACGCCAGCTTCGAAGTGGCGACCGGCGAAATCTTCGTCATCATGGGCCTGTCCGGTTCCGGCAAGTCGACCCTGGTGCGCTGCCTGTCTCGCCTGGTCGAGCCGAGCGCCGGCGAGATCCTTCTCGACGGGAAGAACCTGCTCAAGGCCAGCGGCAAGAAGCTCATCGAGCTGCGCCGGCACGCCATGGGCATGGTCTTCCAGAATTTCGGCCTGCTGCCGCATCTCAGCGTGCTCGACAATGTCGCCTTCCCACTGAAGATCCAGGGCAAGCCGGCAAAGGAACGCGAGGCCCGCGCCCGCGAGATGGTCGCCCTCGTCGGGCTCGAGGGCCGCGAGGCTTCCTACCCCCACCAGCTTTCCGGCGGCCAGCAGCAGCGGGTCGGCATTGCCCGCTCGCTCGCCGTCGGACCGGAACTCTGGTTCCTCGACGAGCCCTTCTCCGCGCTCGATCCGCTGATCCGCCGCCAGATGCAGGACGAATTCCTGCGCCTGCAGAAGATGCTGAAGAAGACCATCATCTTCATCACCCATGACATCGCTGAGGCGTTCCGGCTGGCCGACAGGCTGGCCATCATGCGGGCCGGCAAGATCGTCCAGATCGGGCGTCCGGCCGACATCGTGCTCAACCCTGCCGACGAGTATGTCGCGCAGTTCACCGAGGACATGCCGCTGCTGCGCGTCATCACCGCTGGCGACATCGCCGTCGCCGCCAACGGCGCGGCGCTACCGGAGCAGAGCATCGCCGCCGACACGAGCCTCGAGGCGCTGATCCCGCGGCTGGCTTCCGGCGCCACGGCTTTCAGCGTGCCGGGCGCCGGCGACACCCCGCCGGCGCTTCTCAGTGCCAGCGCGGTGCTCGCCGTGCTGGAGCGCGAACAGGCAAGGCGTACGCGACAATGACCGCCGCGCCGGCCGCCACGCTACGATCTTCACCCAGGTTCGCGGTCGAGCCGGCGCTTCTCCCCTGGTGCGGGCTGGCCGTGCTTGCCGCGCTTTGCCTGCTTTTGAAGACGGACTTTCCCTGGCTGGTCACGTTCCCGAAGGAATGGACGCTGCCGATGGCAGCCTACCTCAACGCGGTGACCGATGCCGTCGTCGCTGTCGTCCAGCCGGCATTCCGGGCGCTGTCGGCGCTGCTCGACGCGCCGATGCGTGGTGTGCGGGTAGCCCTGGCCTGGCTGCCCTGGCCGGCCGTGATGCTCGCCACGACCGCGCTCGCGGTGAAGTCCAGCGGTGGCAGGTTGGCCATCTTTGCAATGTTAGCGCTTGCTTACATCATTCTCGCCGGCTATTGGCCGCAGAGCATGAACACGCTTGCGCTGGTGCTGCTGGCGGTCCCGATCTCGACCGTTCTGGGCTTCCTGCTCGGCGTTCTCGGCTATGCTTTTCCGCGCTTGCGCCCGGCTCTGCTCGGCTTGCTCGATCTGATGCAGACCGTGCCGGCTTTCGCTTACCTCATCCCGCTGTTGCTGCTCTTCGGCTTCGGTCCGGTGGTGGGGCTGATCGCAAGCGCCATCTATGCGACGCCGCCGATGGTGCGCAACACGATGCTGGGCCTCGACCGGGTGCCGGCCGCCATCAGCGAGGCCGGCCTGATGAGCGGCTGCACGCGCCGCCAGCAGTTCTGGCAGGTCGAGGTGCCGACGGCGTTGCCGCAGCTTCTCGTCGGCTTCAACCAGACGACCATGGCGGCGCTGTCGATGGTCATCGTCGCCGCCATCATCGGCGGCTTCGAGGACATCGGCTGGGAGGTGTTGTCCTCAATGCGCAAGGCCGAATTCGGCCAGAGCATTCTTTCGGGCCTCGTGATTGCGCTGCTCGCCATCCTTATCGACCGGCTGACCATCGGCTTTGCCAGGGAGCCGGCAACCGGGCCGACACCTGCCATGCAATGGATGACGCAGCGCCGGCTCGTGATGTCGCTCGCGGCCGCGTTCGCCCTTGCGGTCGTCATTCACCTTGCCGCCCCGGATGCAACCCTGTTGCCTGACACGGCGCTGCGCACACAGATGGGCCCCGTCAATCAATGGCTCCTTGGCCTTGTGCGCGACTACGCCTGGTTCTTTGACGGTGTCCGCAATGCGGTCCTCTATTGCCTGCTTTTGCCGATGCGGATCGGAATTTCGGGGGCCGCGGCGCCAGCCATCTGGGGCTTTGCGCTCTCGCCGTCGGTGGTCACCGGCTATTGCGTCCTGGTTCTGGTGGCTGCCGGGCTTCTGTTACACCGCTTCGGTTGGCGGGCAGGCTTGGCTGCTCTCGCCGCCGGCTTCATCCTCTACACCGGTTTTCTCGATCTGCCCTGGCCAGTCTTCATTCTCGCCTTTGCCTTGCTTGCCGGGCAGGTCTCCGGCGTCCGGCTCGGTATTTTCGCACTCGTCGGTTTCGCCTTGATCCTCGTCAACGGATTGTGGCCGCAACTGGTCCAGTCGCTCTATCTCTGCACGGTGGCGGTGCTGCTTTGCCTGCTTGTCGGCGGCGCGCTCGGTGTGTGGGCGGCGCACAGCGACCGTGTGTCGCGCATCCTGAAGCCTATATGCGACGCGCTGCAGACAATGCCGCAATTCGTATTCCTGATACCTGCGTTGATGTTCTTCAAGGTCGGCGAGTTCACCGCGCTGATAGCCATCATGCTCTACGCCATTGTGCCGCCCATCCGCTATGTCGAGCATGGACTGAGGCATGTGCGCGCCGACGTGGTGGAGGCTGTCGAGCAGATGGGGGCGACACGAACACAGACGCTGCTGCAGGCCAAACTGCCGCTGGCGCTCCCCGTGGTGATGCTCGGCCTCAACCAGACGATCATGGCGGCGCTGTCCATGCTGGCCATAGCGGCGCTTGTGGGCACCCGCGATCTCGGGCAGGCGGTCTATGTCGCGCTGGGCAAGGCGGATGCCGGCATGGGCCTGATTGCCGGCCTGTCGATTGCCTTCCTCGCCATTCTGGCCGACCGCCTGATCCAGGCCGCTGTCGCGCGGTCGGCAGCCGCCTGAGGGCCGTCGCCCCATTCCAGCCTTCTCGCCATGCAACAAAGCGCTCGATGGCCGCCCCTTTCGCCCGTGACAACATTTCCGGTTGAGCCGCCGGCGATAGGGCGATAGGTTATGCTGCAGTGCACAATGTATTCCGGCCAAGCCGCACATTGGCTGGCGCCGGTATAGAAGGCTCAACGGACAAAAAATCCGGCATGAAGATTCCGAAATCCATTCTGATCGATCCGGACCGGAACGAAACCTACGGCGTCTTTGCCGTAATGGTTTCGGTCTTTGCCTTCGCCTACTCGTCCAATTTCGGCCAGATCCTGATCCTGGCCTATTACGCCGTCTGGCTGCCTCTTCTCTTCGTCGATTACCGGCGCTTCTCCCGCAACCTCTCTGGCGCGTGGCTGCCGCTGCTCTTCGCTGCCTATGTCTGTTTTTCGGTATTCTGGTCGCAGGCGGCCGGCATCAGCGCCCGGGCGGGCGTGCAGTATTTCTCGCATATTCTCTGCGCTTATATCGCTGCTCGCACCATCAGCGTCCGAACGCTGGTGGTTGGCGTGCTGATCGGCACATTCGTAGTCCTCCTCTATTCGCTGAAAGTCGGCGCTTACGCCCTCGACACGATCGACGGCACCGTCAATTTCGTCGGCGCTTTCGGCTCCAAGAACCAGGTCGGCCTCTTTTCCTCGCTGGGCATCTTCTTTTGCCTCGTTTTCCTTGTCTTCTATCGCCGCAACTGGCTGAGTTTCATCTGGACCGCCCCGATCATCCTGTTGTCGGTCTATATGCTGGCGATCGCCCATTCCGCGACATCCGTGGCCTCTCTCCCGGTGGTTCTTGGCATCGTTGCCTTGCTGACCATGAGCAAGGTGCTGTCGCGTCGCTACCGTCGCGTGCTGTTCGTGGTTGGGGCCGGCGCGCTGGTCGCCGGCGTGGCGGCCGCCTTGAACCTCGGTCTACTGGACGCCGTGCTCGGCATCTTCGGCAAGGACTCGACCTTGACGGGCCGCACCTATCTCTGGGAACAGGGCTGGGCGGCGGCGATGGAGCGTCCCTGGCTTGGCTACGGCTATGCCGCCTATTGGCTCCAGGGCTTTGCCGATCCCGAAAGGCTGTGGGCGGAGTTCTACATCTCGACCCGCACCGGCTTCCATTTCCACAACACCTATGTCGAAACCCTGGTCGAGCTCGGCTTCGTCGGTGTGACGATGCTGGCGCTGATCATCCTGCGCTCCTTCTATGGCCATGTATCGAAGGTCGTGTTCGGTCATTGGAACGCCGATTCGGTGGTGCTTGCAGGCGCGATCGGGCTGATGCTGATCCGCTCCTTCTTCGAGGTCGAGATGCTCGGCCCCTATTTCATGGCCTCCTTCATCGTCTACTACGGACTGTTCACGCTGAAGCCGGTGCCGGCCGCCCGCCGGCTGCGGGCACCGATGCCTGTCGAGGAGCAGAAGCCGGCAGGCCGGCGCATGACGGCGGCGGTCTGAGGCTCGGCCCGACGTTTCCAGGACAGCTAGCCTGGGCCCCCACGGGCAGATAATCATTTGTCTTCTATCTAAGCCACGGCTCGCGAGCGCTGCATCTGCCGCTGCAGGAAGCGCCGCAGCGGCTCGTCATAGATGCGCGTGGCGATGTCGGCGATGACGACGACCGCGACGGCCATGACGATGCCGAACCAGGGATGGTGTGCAAACGGATCGATCGACACCGCCTTGCCGGCGCCGGCGATGATCATCAGCATCGGCGTGTGGATGATGTAGATCGGGTAGGAAATCCGCCCCAGCCAGCCGTAGAAGCCTGAAAGCCGCGCCGAGGTGGGCGCCACGGCTCCGGTCACGACCAGGACCGGAAACACCAGGACGATGCAGGCGAGGTCATAGGCGACGCGCGCACCGCCCCCGGGCGCGATGGCGAAGACCACCAGCGTCAGCGCGATCGCTGCTTCGACCCACCAGCCACGCCGCAGGAAGCCGAGGCTGCCCTGGTAGCCGGCCAGCGAGCGGCATAGCAGGACACCCAGGAAGAAGGAGAACGACACGCGCGGCAGCCCGCTGATGATGGTCTGGCCGGTCATGCCGAAATCGAGCGTTCCGGCGACCACCGTCGCGACGACCAGCAGCACCAGGCTGGCGCCGATGACCGCGGTCAGCACGCGCCTCGACAGCAGGAAGAAGACGGCGACATAGGCGATGTTGACGATCAGCTCGAAGAACAGCGACCACGAGGCGGGGTTGAGCGGGAAGATCGTGTGATACGCCTCGCCGACGAGCGGGATGAAGAAGATGCCGGTCGTCAGCTGCGTGCCGATCTCGGACATCGGCATGTATTCCGCCGGCATCAGCCGGTTCTTGACCAGCAGGTAGAAGAAACCGAGCAGCGTGCCGGCGAGGTAGAGCGGGTAAAGCCGTATCAGCCGGATCGCCAGGAAGGTGCCGAAGCCCATGCCGTTCTCGATCTTGCGGTCATAGGCATGCGCGATAACGAAGCCGCTGAGGAGGAAGAACAGGTCGACGGCGAGATAGCTCGACGGCAGCACCTTGCCATCGGCGAGGAACGGCGAGAAATGGTAGAGCATAACGCTGATCGCAGCCACGCCGCGAATGGCGTCGAGATTGAGATAGACGTGACGCGGAGCGGCGGCCTGCATTTTTGCCTTCAAGCGGTCCAAAACAGTTCGCCGCTCGCAGCCTGGCGCGAGCGAGCCTTACTTGTCCTAGCCGCTTTCCTTTCGCTGGCAGCGGCTGAGCAGGCGTTGACGGACAAGACTACTGGCTGGCCGTCGGCGCCAGCTTCACCTTGATCACGTCGCCGGGCTCCACTGGCGTGTCTTCCTTGGCGTCGACCTCGCTCGTCTTGCCGTCGGCAATCCGCACCAGCGAGTAGAGAAGGCTCGGTTCCTGGCTGCCTGTGATGGCGGCCGTCGTCTCGGGGTCCGATGCCTGGGCGATCAGGCCTTTTTGCATGCCCACCCTGAGTGCTGCCGTATTCAGGTCGGCTTCCGTCTGCTGCCGGTCGGCGGTCAGCGACGAGGTCAGCGTGTTCTGGGCATCGATGGCGTCCTGGCTCGCCTTGCTGATCGACTGCTTGGCGGTCAGGATGGCCGTCTCATAGTCGAGGATCTTGCCCTGCAGGTCCGTGACGGTCTGCTGAGAGGACAGCAATCGCGCGTTGGCGACCAGGCCCTTCTGCGCCAGCGGTCCGATGCTGGCGGCCTGCTGTTCGGCCAGGTCGACCTGCTTCTGCTGGTTGACGATCTTCTTCTGCAACGATTCGATTTCCGCCTGGAGCACGCCCTTGAGCTCGTCGAGCGCGTCCAGCTTCAGCTTCAGCGCCTTCCGGTCGGAGGTCAGGATCGCCGTCTCGTCGGCGACGATGGTCGACAACCTCGGATCGCCCTCAAGCTCCTTCGGCACCTCGAAGGCCGTTTGCCCGGCGAGATCGGCGTCGATGCGGGCGCGCTTGACGAGGAGACGGACGCGCTGGTCGTCGTAAATGTCGAAGTTGCCCTTGGCGGTGACGAGATCCTTGCCGAGCTGCGGACCATAGTCGGCATTGCGCCGGATGCCGCCGGCGATGCTGATCGCCTTGAGCACGGTGAGGTCGGGCACGAACGGAAACTGGCCGGGGTTCTGCACCTCGCCCGAAATGTAGAACGGTCGGAATTGCGCCATTTCGACCGAGGCTTCCGGCTTGTCGGGCAGGGCCAGCTTGCGCTGCAGGGCTTGCCCGATCGCCGCCGCGATTTCCGAAGTGGTCTTGCCATTCGCGGGGATGTCGCCGACGAACGGTACCGACAGCGTTCCGGCAGGTCCGATCGAATAGGCGCCGTTGATGGCCGACCAGTCGCGGAACGTGCCGTCCACCGTCTGCCATTCGGCGACGCGAATGTTGAGCTTGTCGAGTGGGCCAAGGCGATAGTCGTCGGCCGAGGCCATGTGCGGCGCCGCGAGCGACAAGACAAGCGCCGCAACCGCGAAGCGGCCTGGCGCCTTGGAAAGAAGGCTGCCGGCGAAGGGCAGTCCGAAGATGTATTTTTTCAACTGAACGTTTCCGATCCGCTTTGCCCCATCCGCCCGATGAGATTTCTGCCGGACGCCTGCCCCAAAGCCTCGGAGCAGGCTTTGTGGTCAGTAAGAACCGCGCGACATCCACACGGCAGGCACGGTCTTCATGATGATGCGAATGTCCTCGACCATCGACCAGTTCTCGACATAGTGGCGGTCGAAGGCGACGCGGCTGTCGTAGGACACGTCGTTGCGCCCGCTCACCTGCCAGAGGCCGGTCAGGCCGGGCCGCGACTTCAGGTAGTAGACCGCGGCGCTGCCATAGATCTCGAGCTCGTCACGAACAACCGGGCGCGGTCCAACGAGGCTCATATCGCCCTGGAGGATGTTGATGATCTGCGGCAGCTCGTCCAGGCTGAGCTTCCTGAGCACCTGGCCGACGCGCGTGACGCGCGGATCATTCTTCAGCTTGCGCGTCGCCGCCCATTCGGCGGCGGCATCCGGATTGGCGGCAAGATGCGCCTTAAGCACACGCTCGCCGTCCTGCACCATGGTACGGAATTTCAGGCACGCAAAAATCCGGCCGCCGCGGCCGATTCGCTTGTGGCCGTAGAAGATCGGGCCACGGTCCGAAAGCTTGACCAGCAGCGCGACCATGAGGAAGAGCGGGCTGAGCAACACCAGCCCGGCGAGTGAACCGACGATATCGAAACTGCGCTTCAGCAGACCACCGATGGGGGGTGGAAAATCGATGCCGGCTTGCGAAAATCCGGCATTTGCCGACTTGGCGACGTCCCTCATGCAGAAGCTCCATACGTTGAACGGATGGTTTACGGCACGATACCAAAAAAATGCTGCAGCGCAACACACAATTTCCTATATGCGTGAAATGCTCACGTCATGAATTGACCAAATAATAAACCGCGCCTGCCCAAATGTTGGTCTTTGTGGCACGTTTATGACAAGCTGAGAGAAATTCCCGAAAATGTAGTGCCATTTTTGGGCCGTTTTTGGACAGCACATTCTTTGCTGCAGAGGAACCGGGGTCGCAGGGAACGAGAATCACTCGTGCCGACAAGGTATTCCCGTAAAATACTAATTAATATTATAGGCGTTACTGGGAGGGGTTTCGATGCTCTGAATAGGCGACCGCACCGGAGTGTGCGCCGCAGCACGGCAGAGTCGATCCCGCAAAATCATTGGAAAAAACCCACGGCTGGCCTTTCTGCCTGTTCACCGCCTTAATAGAGTCGCAAACTGTTTCTGTCATAGTCTGAACGCGTCGGAAAGGCCGTAAGCAACCGGAAAAATTGGGCAGTCAGAAATAGCACCGTGGCGCTATGGGGAGTTACGCGGGTGGGTAAGTCGCAGCTTTTGCATGCTCGTATCGGTTGAGGGGCCGGCGAACATGTCTCTTCCAAAATTCATCGTCGGAATGATGTTCGCACTCGCGATCGTAATTGGCTGGTCCATCGTCGATGGCGCTTCGGCCGGTACCGTTGCCATGCGAGCCGTCATTTGCGCGGCAATTATCCAGGCGGGCTATTTCCTGCTCGTCTACGTCATGATTGCCAGGAGCACGCCGACGCCTGCCAGCATGGTGCGGGATGCCGACCGCGGCGCCATCCTAAACAAGGTGGCCGAAGGCGAAAAGCTAGGCGCCAGGCGCAGCCTCCACTGACCGTTCAGCGGGCATCGTAACCGGCGCGGCCTCGGCCGCTGTCGCGCCATCGCGCTCCGCCTGCTCGCCCGATAGCATCCTGGCCAGCCGGCTGCCGGCCTTTGCCTTCAATCGCTGATATTGCCCGACCTCGACGACGCGGCCGTCCTCGATGGCCACAACCCAGTCGGCAAAGGCGATCATCGATGGCCGGTGCGCGATGGTGAGGATGGTCATCTGGCCGCGCAGCCCATCGATCGATTGGGCGATCAGCGATTGGTTCTGCCAGTCGAGCGCGCTCGTTGCCTCGTCGAGGATGAGCAGCGATGGCTTTCGCAGCAGCGCGCGCGCCAGCGCGACGCGCTGGCGTTCACCGCCCGAAAGCCTGACGCCGCGGTCGCCCACGACGGTTTCGAGCCGCAGTTCGAGCCGTTCGACGAAGTCGGCGGCATGCGCCTTGCGCAGCGCGGCCCAGAGCTCCTCCTGGCTCGCATGCGGCGCCGCCAGCCGCAGATTGGCGGCAAGCGTGTCATGCAGCAGGAACACATCCTGCGGCACATAGGCCACCCGGTCGCGCCAGGCTCTCCGGTTCTGCGCGCTGATCTCGATGCCGTCAGCGAGGATCCTGCCCCCGGTCGGCTCGAGCAGGCCGAGCAGCATATCGGCGATCGTGCTTTTCCCCGAACCGGAAGGACCGATCAGCGCCGTTACCTTGCCGGCCGGCAGGCCGAACGTAACGTCGTCGACCACCGGCTTGGCGGCCTCGCCGCCATAAGCGAAGGAAACGTTGCGAATGTTGAGGCCCGTGTCGAGCGACAGCCTGGCGCCTTGTCCGGCATCGCCCTGCGCCGGCTCGCGTTCGGCGTCGAAGCGTGCCTGCAGGCTCCGCATCGAGGTGTAGGCGGGGATGTTGATCAGCACCTGCTGCGCCTGGATCTGGATGTCCAGGAAGCGCGGCGCGACCCGCATGAAGACCAGGAGCAGCACGACGATCTCGGCGAGCGAGAGATGGAAGCGCACCAGCGCGAGATAGATAAACAGGCTGAGCCCGACCACACTCGCCACCTGGAATAGCGCCGTGCCGAGCGTGCTGTTGCGGACATAGGCAATGTTGTCGGCCTTCATCTTGTCCAGCGTCGCGCGGAGTTCCGCGAAATAGCTTGCCTCGACGTTCAGGCTTTTCGCCACCTTGATGCCGCCGAGGAACTCGGAGACCGTGCGGTACTGGTCCTGGCGGTTGCTGGTCAGCATCCGGCCATATGCAGAGGCGCGCGCCCTGAATGGCTGCAGCGCGATCAACATCACCACGCCGATCAGGATGGCGAAAGAGGTCATCACCGGCGAGATGAGCAGCGATACGACGAGATACCCAGTCAGAAGCAGCGCTGCCTGCGCGAGCATCAGCAGCGAGAAGGCGGCCACCTGCACCCGGTCGATGTCGCCGTTCAGCGCGTGGTCGAGGTCGGAACTGCGTGTTCGGGTGAAGACGTCCCAGCGCGCCTTGCCGATGCTTTCGAAGAAGCTCATCCGCACGCGGTTGACGAAATCATAGAGCAGCCGCGCCATGTAGATCGACTTGAAGCGGTTGAACATCGCCTGCAGCGCCACCAGGGCGACAAGCAGGCAGAGCACCGTCGCCAGGGAGATAGTTCCGCCGGGCACCAGCCAGCGCAGGGCGTCGGGCAACCGGATGGCGAAATCCTGGTCGGCCTTGTCGATCAGATGCAGCAACGGGATGAGCAGCAGGATCGAGATGCCCTCGGTCAGGCTGCCCAGGATGAGAAAGACCAGCGCGGTCACCGTGCGGCGCCCGCCTATATGCGCCATCACCGCGCCGAAACCGGCGACCTCGCGCAAAAGCGGCAGGCGAAGCTTGGAAGACCCGCCCATGGCCTTCACCGTGCCTCTACGCCGGCCGCCAGATCGCGCTCGATCAGGGCGACCGCTTCGTCGATCCGTTCCAGTCCGGCCGGCACTTCGAGACGGCAAACGCCGATCCGGCCGGCAAGCTCGGCGCACTGGCGCAGGTGGGTCGAGGCAAAGTCGCCAACCAGCGCCTCCCGGCCGAATCGCGTGACATAGGAGAATCTGATGATGGTCGGCAGGGCGCCCGCGGCCGGCAGCGGCGCGATCGCCGCTCGCTCGCCGCGCTCGAGCATATAGATGCGCGATACGGGCACCGCCTCGGCTGAAAACCCTTTGTGCAGCCTATGCTGCGCCTTGTCGATTTGCGGATGCACCTGAGGGCGCACCTCCGCGTCTTCGATGCGGATCGCGCCGGCTGCGTCGGCGGCGAGCTTCAACTGCGGAAAGCCCGGCAGCACCGTTGGCCGTCGCGCATCGGACAGGTCGAGCGCGACGACGTCGTCGGTAAGCAGGCGGTGACCGGCGCGGATCATTGCGCCCGCCGTCGTCGACTTGCCCGCCCCCTTGTCGCCCATGAAGATCACGCTCCTGCCGCCGACATTGATGGCGCTGGCATGCAGGACGAGCAGACCGCGCTGGTGCAGGAGCAGTGCCATGACCGGTCCGAGCAGTGGAAAGGCAAGCAACGCGTCGTCGATGCCTGGCGCGGGTTCGACGTCGATCCGGTTGGTGCCGTCGATCAGGAAACCGCCGACCGCCTGCCACGAAAGATACTGGCGCTCGGGCTCGAAGCGGAAGGCGGCCCCTTCGGATGACGCCCTCGGGAAGTCGATCGGCCGGACCGCGATCTCGATGTCGGGCGTTGCGGGCGTCGTCGGCTCGAGTTCCGGCAAGGCCACCTGGGAACTGACCGTCAGCCCGTAGGCTTTGTAGAAATGTCGGCCACGGCCGCTTCGGGCGTCCGGCCCGGCAGCGAGGTCGGCTCTCGTGGCAAGGGCGATCGGAGAGTTCATGCTGGGCGTCCGCTGTCTTGGATCTGGCGCAGCCATAGCGACAGCGAGGCCGAACGCCACAGATGCTGGACATCCGGCAGCGTCGCCTGCTCCGGCTGCCGCAATATCCGGGCATAGATTTCTGTCACTTCCGGCAAGTTGACGTAGGGCGCGATCCGGTCGCTGTCCGACACCAGCAGCTTGTCCAGCAGGTCGCGATGGTTGCCGAGCATGCCCTTGACCAGATTGGAGGTGAAATCGATCTTGTCTCGCCGCCACTGCACCGCCGGCGGCAGCACGCCTTGCATGGCTCGGCGCAGGACATGGCGGCCGAAGCCGTTCCGCAGCTTCTCCTCGCCCGGCAGCGCAAGGCAGAACTCGACCAGTGGCTTGTCCCAGAACGGATAGCGCGGTTCGATGCCGAAATTGGCGGCGGCCTTGTCCAGCACTTCGAAAGCGTGCGGCACCAGCCCGGTCGACAGCAGCCAGCGATGCGTCAGCGTTTCGCTGGCGGTGACGCTGGCGGGCATATAGCCGGCGCGGTGGAAACGCTCGGCGAGGTCCGTGCGCCTGGCAAGCTCCGGATTGACCAGGCCTGTCCATGCGGCACGCGCCTGGGGCGGTGATTGAAGCCGCAGGCGCGCCAGCAGGCGCCGCAACCGGCTTCTAAGACGAGCAATCCGCCAGGCCGGGCCGTAAATGGTCAGGAATTTAAAATACAGGCCGAGCATGCCGTCGCCATAGGTGTTGGCAGCACTATGCAGCTCGCTCCAGAGCTCCAACCACCTGCCGGCATTGGCGAGCTCGTGGAGATGCCCGTGGCCTTGCGATACGACCTCGTCGCCGCCATGGCCGTCGAGCAGCACCCTGACGCCCTTGGCGCCCGCGGTGCGGTAGATGTCGCGGGTCAGCGACAGGCCGGGCGCCAGGAACGTCCCTTCCTGCTCCTCCAATATGCGTTCGAACTCGGCGAAGGGCGCATAGTTGCCGACGGATATCAGCGTGCCGTCGAGCTGCTGCTGGTCAAGTACGGCATCGATGAACGGCTTTTCGTCCATCGGCGAGCCCTTGCCGAAAACCAGCGAGAAGGTCTTGAGCCTGGGGTTTCCGGCCGCAGCATGGCGCCGGCCGGCGACGCAGGCTATCGAGGACGAATCGAGGCCGCCGCTCAGCATCGCGCCGACGGCGGATGTGCCCCGCATCCGGTTCTCCACCGATCGGGAGAAGAGATGCGCGAATTCTTCGGCCGCGTCCGAACGCAACGGCCGCTGCGACGGCTCGATCTGCCAATAGCGGCGCAGCCCCTCCTGGCGGTCCGTCGCAACCAGGCTGTGCCGGGCCGGCAGCCGGAAGATCTCCGCGTAGGGGGTGGATTGCGGATCATCCGGCAAGCCGGCCAGGAAGCCGGAAATCTGATGCTCGCTGATCTGCCTGCCGACGCCGTCGAGCGCCAGGATGGGGCCGATCTCGGAGGCGAACGCAAAATGCTTGTCGTTGGAATGGTAGTAGAACGGTTTGACGCCGAAATGATCGCGCACGCAAAACAGTGCCCCGCGCTCCGCGTCCCAGATCGCGAAGGCGAAATCGCCTTGCAGATAGGTCGGGCAGGCCTCGCCCCATTTCAGGTAGGCGCGCATCAGAAGCATCGCGTCGGCCACCGAGCGGTCGCGGATGCCGAGCCGCGCCAGCAACTCATCGCGGTTGTCGAGCCGGCAGTCGGCGGTGATGGCAAGCTTGCCCCCGGCCATCGTCAGAGGGCCGGGACTGTTCTCGTCTGTCGTGTCGAGCCAGGCGTGGCCAAGCGCCACGTTTTCCCGCGTCCACCACGAACTGCCGTCGCGGGCGCGATGGCGCATGCGCGCCAGCATCTGCTGAACATCGCCTGCGGCGGCCGGTTTGCCGTGCCGGTGCAGAATTCCGGCGACGCCGCTCATCGCTTACTGCCCATGGTCGACAAGAGGGGCAAACCCGCTCATCGATCCGCCGAGCACGATATGGTTGCCGCTGACCAGCCAGGCATGCGCCTTGAGTTGCTTGCCGGTGTCCCGTTCGACGCCGATCCGGATGTTGGAGGCGCTACCCCGCCGGGCGAGCAGGTATTGGCCCGCCAGGGCCTGGGTAAGGCAACTGGCGCCAGGCACGAACCGCGCGGCGGCAGCGACACCCCAGGCGACGCGCCGCAGGTCGCCGAGGCTGGCCGTGTTCCTTGCGTCCAGCCGTGTCACCATGCTGCGAAGCCAGTTATAGGAGGAAAAGGTCAGTCCAAGCCGAACGACCGCCACCACCGCCAGGCAGTGCGCCAGAAAGACCATCTCCCGGCCGCTGAGCGACCGGAGCCTAGACCAGTTCCTCACGGTGCAGTCTCGCAAGCCCTGCTTCGGTCAGCCCTTTGAGCAGGCCCTCGACATCGGCCTTGCAGCGCTCGGCATCGACATCGTAGCGCGTCAGCACGGCGTTCCGGATGTCGAGAAGCGACCTTGGTTCCTGGATCAGCTCCCAGATATAGGCGCCGACGCCGTTCAGGCTATAGTAGATGTTGGATTTCAAATGGAGCAGCGCCAGTCCGTCGCCGAATTCGCAAGCCACTGCTTCGCCGGATGAGACGATGCGGTCATTGTCCGATGGGTTCCAGTGCATCCTAAAACCTCATTGTTGAACGCCATCAGTCGTCGAACCTGAGGGCTCGGTTGCCGGCGATTGCCCCGGGCAGGAAGCCGGGGGACGGTGCCCCCCGGCTCACCTGTCAACCAAGCATCCGAAGCCCCAACTGCGTCACTACGGATGCTGATAGGCTCAAGAGAACGTGAGCTCGCCGACCGGCGTGTGCGCGGGAAAGGTCGCGTCCAGCGCCGTCGTGCCAGCACCGCCCTGCGTGATCGTTTCAATCGAACCGTGAACCGTCAGGCTGGGAGTTTCGTACTCATGCTTCTCAACATTTTGTTCCATTCTACTCTCCAATTAAGGACTGGAAGCGGCGCCGAAGTGCCGCCAGCATATTGCTTTGCTGCAATATGCTGCGATGCGATTGCTGCACGGCAACATTTATGAGTCAAGCCTGATTTACCAGGCATTAATCAATTCTCGGTTGCGTCTGCCTTCATCGGTGATCGGAACGGGAGCGACATCATTTTCTGAGAGATACCGCTCGACGATCAAGGACGCTCGTTTGCCACTTAAATAAGCATATGATTTAATTGCGATATTTTTTTGAACGTCGATACCTGTTTCGCATTTGCGAAGAGATTGCTGCGGGAAAATCCAATTGCCGGCTCAAGCTTAGGCCTAACCAAACTGTCTTCAAATGTGATTGGGCACGGATCGATCATAAACGCAGGAGTTGCATAGCTGCGGTTGGGCATCGAAGCGACTGGACCGCCGGCTCGATTTTGACGATGCTTTTGTTCGCAGGTGCGGTATAAAAGCTGTGTGCGGTTTTTGCGGAGAGCGACATCGGGCATGGCCATGCAAGACGCTTCCTACGACAGGCTGCGCGCCGCCGGCTGCGCGGACGAAGTCGCCTATGTGCAGGCGTGCCTGAGGTTGTTCTTTTCTCCGGGCACCGACTCGGTTGGCGCGAGCCACGGCGAGATGCCGGTGCCCGCGATCTCCGCTGCTAACGTCGCCGACATTGCCAGGCTGAACAAGGTCGCGGTGTTCCTGCTCAAGGCGCTCGGACGCGCGGCGGCGGCCGCGACGCCGCCGGAACTGCCCGCTTGGCTGGATGCCTACCGCCGGCGGACCATGGCGATGAATGCAACCTGCCTCGGCGATTCGATCCTGATCCACCAGGCGCTGCGGGACAGGCAGGTCGACTTCGTTTTCCTGAAAGGGCCGCTGCAGCAGCATTTGCTCTACGGTGACCACTTCATGAAGCCATCCGGTGATGTCGACATTCTGGTTTCGCCGACCGGTTTCGCGGCTGCCCGCGAGGCCCTCCGCGCGATCGGATATGAGGTCGCGGGCAAGTCTCGATCGGTCTGGTGGGTGCGTTTCCTTGGCGAGCAGCACATGGTCCGCGACGATGGGGGGAGGGCCTCGACGGTCGATCTCCATCATCGATTGCAGCAGCCGGGATCACCCAGTCCGCGCGACATCGACGGCTTCCTGCGCCGCAGGCGCCAGGTTGAGGTCGCCGGCGCAGGCATGCCACTGATTTCGGCCTCCGACACATTGCTCTTGTCCTGCATCAGCGTCGCCAAGGCGTTCTTCAACCGCGAGCCTTGTGCCGGCTATGTCTGCGACGTCAGGGCAAGCGCCAGCCGGCTGAGCGAAGCCGAGCAGCAGAAGGTCCTCGATCACGCCGCCGAGCAGGGGCTGGCGGACACGCTGCTGCTAGGCCTGCGCGCGGCCGATGTGCTGCTCGGCGGCGCGGGCACGCTGCTCTCTGATCGCGCCACCCGGATTCTGGCGCGTATCGAAAATGCCGACCTCTTCCACATGGTGATCGCGCCCTGGCTGTCGTCGCTGCGCTGGCCGCAGCGGCGTCACGTGCTGTGGGAGTTGTGCGGACGGGAGCCTGTCCGCTACCTGGCCGAGGCCGGATGGGCGGCTTCCGCCGATCTCAGCCGGCGCATTTTCGAGCGGCCGGCGCTCGTCGAGCCGGGGCGGGGCAACTGATGAGACCGGTAACCATTCAATCTTCCGGGCAGGGGTCGGCAATCATCCATGCAATCGAAAGGTGAACCCATGCCCGTGACCACCCCGGGGGTCTGCGTCATCATCGCGGCCCGCAACGCGGCTAGGACAATTCCAGTCGCCATCGCTTCCGCCCTGCGCGAAGCCGAAGTGGCGGAGGTGGTCGTGGTCGACGATGCTTCCACCGACGATACGCAGGATGTGGCACGCGCCGCCGACGACGGCAGCGGCAGGCTGTCGATCATCCGCCTCGACGTCAATCGGGGACCGTCCTTTGCCCGCAACACCGCGATCAAGGCATCCAGATCGCCTTTCGTCAGCATTCTCGACGCGGACGATTTCTTTCTCGAAGGCCGCTTCCGACGGCTGTTCGCCAGCGCCGATTGGGATTTCGCGGCGGACAACATCATGTTGATCAGGGACGATGCGGCGACCGATCCGACCAAGGTCTCCGCCCCGCTTTTCGCCGCTGATCCCGAATTTCTCGATCTGGAGCGATTCGTCGATGGCAACATTTCCCGCCGCCGTGTCCTGCGCGGCGAGCTCGGCTTCCTGAAGCCGGTGATCAGCCGGGCGTTCCTCGACAGGCATGGACTGAGCTATGATGAGAACCTGCGGCTCGGCGAGGACTACGAGCTCTATGCGCGCGCGGTCGCCTGCGGAGCGCGTTTCAAGGTCATCAGGTCCTGCGGTTATGGCGCGATCGTTCGCGCCGATTCGCTGAGCGGCAGGCACCGGACGCAGGATCTGAAGCGCCTTGCCGATGCCGATCTGGCGTTGCTGGCGATCGACAACCTGCCGGAGGGTTCGAAAGCCGTCCTAAGGCGCCATGAGCGCCACGTCCGCGACAAGTACCGGCTGCGCAATTTCCTCGATGTGAAAGCCGAGCGGGGTCTGGCCTCGGCCGCCGCCTATGCCTTTGCCAGCCAGTCGAATCTCATTCCAATCGTTCGGGGCGTGGCCTCGGACAAGCTGGATGCGCTGTTCCGGCGCACCGGAATTGCCGCAAAGCAACAAGTTCCTCCGTTGCGCTTCCTCATGGTGGGCACGAGCACTGTGAAAGACTGACCAGAGTGCCGGCTGGCGGCGGGCGTTGCTTTTGCAAAAACTGGCTTGCCGAAACAAGGAGGTTGCGTACTCGCACGGAGGATGGCAGTTTATGTTGCGATGCAGCAATTTCGAAAGGCCGATAGGATGGCGTCGATTTTTGGCTTCAGATCCCGGAATCCGGAACGAGACCGGCAGACGGATCTTCAGCGTTTTGACCGTCTCGCGAAGCTGTTCGACCAGATCAGCACCGAGATCGAGGCGGAGAAGGCCGGCCTGGAGAATCGATACCGGTCGACCTCGGCCAACGCGGCCTTTCTGGTAGAGGCGATGGAAAACGGCTCGGCTTCCACGGGAAAGCTGTCGGATGTCACCGCGATGACCAACGCCATCCTGAACTGCGAACGTCGCATTGCCGAACTCGCCCGTCAGAACGGGGTGATGAAGGATCTGCGTCATTCGCTTGACGCCATCGTCGAGGATGGTGCCGGGCAGTCCGGGTCGGCGAAGTCGGTGGCGCGAGGCTGACGAACGCCATACAGCGCCGTCATCGGTACGAAACCATACGAGGAGTTCAAGGGCGGAGGATCGGAAGGGCCCGCTTGCGGCGGGCCGGAAACGACTTTGGGTTGGGCGGACAACACAAAGGTGAGTTTGTATGAAGGCAGACCCGAAAAACACCCTCTTCGCGGTGGGTTCCGGCATGACGCGCACACGCTCGAGTGTGCCGGCGATGCTGCGGCACGGCCCCGCGGGCGCGATGTTTGCCGGCGCGGTCGTCCTGGCGGCGGCGCTTCATCCGGCGCATGCCCAGGAATTGCAGAGCGCGCCGTCATTCGTCGACGACTTTTCCACGTTCGACACCAAACGCTGGTACGTCTCCGACGGCTGGAGCAACGGCGCGCATCAGAACTGCATCTGGTCGAAGGATTTGGTCCGCCTTTCCGACGGTGCGCTTTCCCTAGGCTTCGAGAAGCGCAAGCTGAAGGACCGGCAATTCGCCTGCGCCGAGGTGCAGACGAAGCAACGCTATGGCTATGGCACTTATGAAGCACGGATGAAGACGGGCACCGGCTCCGGCCTCAACGCTGCATTCTTCACCTACATCGGCCCGCAGGACAAGCAGCCCTGGGACGAAGTCGACTTCGAAGTGCTCACCAAGGATCCCTCCAAGGTCCAGGTGAACAGCTACATCCGGGGTAAGCCGAAGAACGCCAAGCTGGTCGATGTCGAGGGCGGCGCGGACAAGGGCTTCAACGATTACGGCTTCGTCTGGGAGAAGCATCGGCTGCGCTGGTACGTCAACGGCAAGCTGGTCAGCGAAGTTACCAATCCCGATGAACTGCCGACCAATCCGCAGAAGATATTCTTCAGCCTGTGGGGCAGCGACAAGCTGACCGGCTGGATGGGCGCTTTCGTCGATCCGGGCCGCAAGGTGACTTTGGAAGTCAAGCGAGTCGCCTTCACGGCTCTGGGCGAGCCTTGCCAGTTCCCGGAATCGCTGGCTTGCAGCATAAATAAGAGCAACTAGGCCAGCCGGCCTGGGGGACACCGGCCGGGCCGCCAGGCGGCCCGGCCTTGAACAGGAACAGAACCGAATGAACTTGACGGTCTTTGGAATTGGCTATGTCGGTCTCGTCCAGGCCGCGGTGCTCGCGGAGGTCGGGCACGAGGTGGTGTGCGTCGACATCGACGAAGCGAAGGTCGAGCGCCTAAACCAGGGCTTCATCCCGATCTTCGAGCCCGGGCTGGAAAGCCTCGTCAAGGAGAACCATGCCGCCGGTCGCATTCGCTTCACCACCGACGCGGCCGCGGCGGTCAAGCACGGACAGATCCAGATGATCGCCGTCGGCACGCCGCCCGGTGAGGACGGCTCGGCCGATCTGAAATATGTGCTCGCCGTCGCCGAGGCCATCGGCCGGGAGATGGACAAGCCGAAGATCGTCGTCGGCAAGTCCACCGTGCCGGTCGGCACATGCGAGAAGATCAAGGCCAAGATCGCGGAGACGCTGAAAGCGCGCGGCCGTGAGGACCTTGCCTTCGACGTCGCCTCAAATCCCGAATTCCTAAAGGAGGGCTCGGCGGTGTCCGACTGCATGAAACCCGACCGCATCATTGTCGGCACGTCGAGCGAGGGCACCGAGGCGGTGATGCGCGAGCTCTACGCGCCGTTCAACCGCAACCACGAGAAGATGATCGTGATGGATGTGCGCAGCGCCGAGTTCACCAAATACGCAGCCAACTGCATGCTGGCGACCAAGATCAGCTTCATGAACGAGATGGCCAATCTCGCCGAGCAGCTGGGCGCCGACATCGAGGAGGTGCGCAAGGGCATCGGCAGCGATCCGCGCATCGGCTACCACTTCATCTACCCCGGCCTCGGCTATGGCGGCTCGTGCTTCCCCAAGGATGTGCGCGCGCTGATCAAGACCGCCGAGGGTGTCAAGTTCGACGCCAAGCTGCTGCGCGCCGTCGAGGAGCGCAACAACGCGCAGAAGTCGGTCTTGTTCGAGAAGGTCGACCGCTACTTCAAGGGTGGCCTTAGCGGCAAGACCTTCGCCATCTGGGGCCTTGCCTTCAAGCCGAACACCGACGACATGCGCGAGGCGCCGTCGCGCAACCTGATGGAAGCGCTGTGGGCGGCCGGCGCCAGGGTGCAGGCCTACGATCCGGAGGCGATGCAGGAATGCCAGGCCATCTACGGCCTGCGCGACGACCTGCTTTTGTGCGGCACCAAGGAGGCGGCTCTGCGGGGCGCCGACGCGCTGCTGATCTGCACCGAATGGAAGAGCTTCAGGGCGCCCTCCTTCGATGCGGTCAAGGACGCGCTGACCACGCCGGTCATCTTCGATGGCCGCAACCTCTACGACCCGAAGGTGATCGCGCGCTACGGCATCGAATATTTCTCGATCGG
>NZ_JANINM010000374.1 GCF_024509055.1 Mesorhizobium sp.
GGTTCTGGGGCAGCTGGTGGGTCGTGCCGTTCCTGTTCGTCTACGGCGTGCTCTACGGTTCGTCGAGCGACTCGCGGTGGCATGAATGCGGCCACGGCACCGCTTTCCGCACACGCTGGATGAACGACGTCGTCTACCACATCGCCTCATTCATGCTGATGCGCAATCCGGTGCAGTGGCGCTGGAGCCATGCGCGCCACCACACCGATACGATCATCGTTGGCCGGGACGCCGAGATCGCGGTGATGCGGCCGCCGGATCTCATCAAGGCGGCGCTCGCCTTCACCGGCATCCTGGACTTCCGTTATTCGCTGCCTACGCTGGTGCGCCAAGCCTTCGGCAAATTGTCGGATGACGAGAAGAGCTACATTCCAGAAATGGAGCAGCATAAGGCGGTGGCCGCCGCGCGCTGGCACATGGTCGTGTATGTCGCGACGATCGCTGTCGCGATCGCGCTTAAATCATGGATACCTTTGGTGCTGATCGGCTTGCCGCGCCTCTACGGCACATGGCACATGGTAACGACCGGCTTGCTGCAACATATCGGCCTTGCCGACAACGTCACCGATCACCGGCTCAACACGCGCACTGTGTACATGAACCCGATCAGCCGGTTCATCTATTGGAACATGAACTACCATGTGGAGCACCACATGTTCCCTATGGTGCCCTATCACGCGCTGCCGAAGCTGCATGAGCTGATCAAGCACGATCTGCCGGTACCGAACCCGTCGATGTGGCACGCCTACCGCGAGGTCTGGCCGGTGCTGCTCAGGCAGCTGAAATATGAGGATTACTACCTCAAGCGCGAACTACCGGCGACGGCCAAGCCCTATCGCGGCGAATTCCACGAAGTCGACATGACGGCGGCCGCGGCAGAGTAAGGGCAGGAGAATGGCGGACTGGATTGAAGCCTGTGCGGTGGACGACGTCGACGAGGAGGACGTGATCCGCTTCGACCATGGCGGCCGCACCTTTGCGATCTACCGCTCGCCGGACGACCGGTTCTTCGCGACGGATGGCTACTGCACGCACGAAAAGGCGCATCTCGCCGACGGGCTGGTGATGGACGACATCATCGAATGCCCCAAGCACAATGGCCGCTTCAACTACCGGACCGGTGAGGCCAAAGGCGCGCCGGTCTGCATCAACCTCAAGACCTATCCGGTCAAGGTCGAGGCGGGCAAGGTAATGATCGCCATCGGCTGAAGCCGCAGCCAAAACCAACAGGGATTTATCGATGAGCCGAAAGAGACCTACCGTTGCCGACCTGCGTGCCATGAAGGGCAAGCGGCAACTGACCATGTTGCGCGTGCTGACGCTCGATGAGGCCGAGGCCGCCGAGCGTGCCGGCATAGACATCGTCTCGGTGCCACCGGAACTGGTGCTCAATCCGCAATACCGCGACGCCGCGCCCAGCCTCTTCACCATGCCTGGCGAGAACTTCTTCGAGATCGGCACCGCGGACGATTTCCTGCGCTGGGCCTTTCGCCTCTACAAGGCGGGCGCTGATGCCGTCTATTGCAGCGCCGGCTATGCCACGATCAAGCGCATGGCCGACGATGCCATCCCCGTCATCGGCCATGTCGGCCTGATCCCGTCGCGCGCCACCTGGACCGGCGGCTTCAAGGCCGTCGGCAAGACCGCCGATACCGCCATGCAGGTGTTCGAAGCGGTGAAGCAGCTGGAGGCGGCCGGGGCGATCGGCGCCGAGATCGAAGTCGTTCCGGTCGAAGTTGCCAAGGCGATCTCCGAGCGCACCTCGCTGATCATGCTGTCGATGGGAGCCGGTACCGGCTGCGACGCGCAATATCTGTTCGCCGAGGACATTCTCGGCCAGAACAGGGGGCGCATGCCGCGACACTCGAAGGTCTACCGTAATTTCGCCGCCGAATATGACCGGCTGCAGGCGGAGCGGATCGCTGCGTTTTCCGAATATGTCGCCGACGTCAACAGCGGCGCCTATCCGGAGGATAGGCACATCGTTCATATGGACCCGGACGAGCTCACCCTCTTCATGAAGAAGATGGACGCAAAGGCCTGAGCGAGGAAGCGTTTGGCCGCCCGGCTCGCCGCCCAACGGCGGCGGGCATTGGAACAAGCCGTTGCAGCTTCGGCGGTCCGCCGGCTGTCGCGGTCGTCAAGGCGGTCTGGCTCGGCAGGCAGCTATTTCGGCGCCTTGACTACACCCATGAGGACTTCCGGGTAGCTTGCGGCCATCATCCCCTGTTCGGCGTGAGCGGCAAAAATGGCGGTAGTCCGTTCAACATTGAATCGGAAACGACGCCTGTATTTTTCCTTGTTCAGGATGATCCCGGAAAGGCCATCGAAGTTACGGAGCAACCGCTTGCGCAGCCCTCTCTTCCAGAGAGGGCGACTGAACCGATCGAGCCATGGCGTGTCCTTCGCCAGGTTGCGATAGATGGCCAGCGCCGCGAGTTCCACGCCTTCAGGTCTTGGCCACCAGGGCTTTCCAAAGGAGAAATGACGCGCGAAGGCCCTGTCGAACGGTATCTGGCTCGAATGGTTGGTCTGGAGGTTCCAGAGCGGATGCATGGTTTGCCACCGACCCGCAAAGGCGATGTTGAGCGCTCCCTGGTCAAGGTTCGGCACCCGCCGCAGCGCCAGTTCGCGAGCCCGCGCCAGCAGCCCCTCGGCGCGGATCACAGGCATGTTCAACACCAATATGCCGGCGTTGAAGTGCGATGAGCCTGGCCCCATCTCAAGCGACTTGCGGTAGTTCGGGTCAAAATAATTCTGCTCGTCATGGGCCGCCAGGAGCGGCGCATTCAGTTCGACATCGGTCAAGTCGGTGATCGACCGGTTGAAGATGACGTCGGAGTCCACGTAGACGAGCCTGTCATACGGCTCGAATACCGCCAGCTTGTCGGCAACCAGGCGGATATAGGTTGCCACGCTGAGGTGGCCGGGATCGAAGTCGAACCCTTTCATGAGATCCGAGACATCGACGATCCTGACGCCGGCACCAAGCAATCGGCCCGCGATCGCCAGATCGTCAGTTCCGGCTCCGATGTGAAGGATGAAACCATCGATCGGCGCGGATACATCCAGTATGCGGCGCGCGCCGAGTACGGCGTACGGGAAATATTTCGCGTCGGCCGCCAAGACAAAACAGGAATTGCGCAAATTAGCTCCCCCTTATATGCCCGTGGCCTTCATATCCGAACTCATTCTGCAACCCAAGGGGGCTGACGCGCCGAGCGAGGCCATTCAGGGGCAGGAGGCGGCTTTCGTGGACCGCAATCCACGTTGGCAACGGGGGGGCTGAATCGGAATGGCGGCCTACGACAGCATGCACGCTTCCGGCGGCGGGAGGGTGGCTACCGCTTCCGCAGGCATAGGGTTGCGCTATGCAACATCTGTTTGCCGAGATGCCCCCGGCATCGGTCGCGGCCACCCGCCACTCAAAGGTCTATCGGATACCACTGATGGATGGGCCGCCGGCGGCGGGAGAGCGGCTCGCGGTGTTCCGGGTGCTCAGCCTCTTTCCGTGGGACCCTGCCAGGCTCCACTGGCGAGGGAGGAGTAGAGCGCTTCGGAATCGATACCGAGCGGCCGGTCCTCCTTCAGCGTCGCGACATGCGCGCGCACGGCTGTATGGATCGCTCCGGTGGCCGGCGCCAGCGCCAGCCCGTCGCGCAGGTCGACAGCCTGCGCAGCAGCCATCAGCTCGAAGGCAACAAGTCGTCGCCACAGCACTATCATCTCGGCGCATTTCGCGACGGCGAGGGGGGTCTGCGCCGCATGGTCCTCGACGCCTTCGGACACGGCCAGGAAATCGAGCATGACCGGATTGGCCTTGTGGCGGATCGCGGCCTGGATCGCAGTCACCGTCTTTTGCAGCGGCACGAAGCCGGCGGAGGCACCGCCGATCGGCGACAGGTACTTCGGCAGGCCGTTGCGGCCAGAGCCGGTGAGCTGGATGAAACGGGCGGCACATGCAGCCGCGGCCTGCGCGATGGCGAGGCCCAATGTCTCGAAGGCCAGGGACAGCGAAGCCGTGTGGAAATTGCCGGTCGACAGCACGAGCGAGTCTTCGCCAAGCACCAGCGGATTGTCGGCCGCGGCGTTGAGCTCTATCTCGACAGCATGTCGCGCGTGATCGATCGCCTGGATCAGCGCGCCATGGATGGAGGGCATGCAACGGATCGACAGCGGGTCCTGAATGGTGGTCGGAGCGGGCGCTTCGTCGCGCGCAAGCAGATTGCGCAGCGCCTTTGCCGCGACCTGCTGGCAGGCACCGGGCCGTGCAATGTGCAGGCGCGGATCGAGGATGGTGCGGTTGGCGCCGATGCCTTCCATGGTCAGCGCACCGGCCTGCTGCTGCTGGTCCAGCGCCGACAACGCGTCGGCGAGCGCCAGCGCGCCGGCGCCGGTGGAGACCGCGGAGGCGTTGATCAGTGACAGGCCGTCCTTGGGCGCAAGAGTGACAGGCGCGAGGCGCGCCATCATCAGCGCCTTGGCCGAAGGCATGCGTCGGCCCTGGTAGTCGGCCTCGCCCTCACCGATGAGCATGCGCGCGATCGCCGTCATCAGCAGAAGGTCGCCGGCGCCGATCGAGCCGAGCGATGGCATCACCGGGTGGACGCCGGCATTGAGCGCATCGACAAGTGCGGTGAACACACGCGGCGAAAGGCCCGAGCCACCGGCCGAAAGCATCGCGATACGGGCAAACATCGCCGCACGCACAGCGAATACGGGCAGAGCCTCGCCGACCGCACCGCTGCGGCCCTCGAGAAGCTGACGCTGGAAGGCGCTGGCGTCGCCTTCGACGGATGTGCCGAGATTGGCGCCGAGACCGGTGTTCAACCCGTAGATATGCTGGCCACCGGCGGCTGCATCATCAAGAACCGTTCGTGCCTTGCCGAGCTTTTCGACGACGAGGGGTGTGACCTCGACTTTGCTGGAACCGCGCGCGACGGCCACGACGTCCTCGATGCTGACACCGGCGCCGGTGAGGACGAGCGGGCTCATGCGAAGCGCAGCCTCTGCCCGATGCCTTTTTCTCCCGCCTTGGCCAGCATCGCCTTGCCGAGAGCGATGTCGGAAAGCGAGAGACCGCGATGCCAGAACAGGATCGTCTCGCCGTCGTTTTCGCGTCCATTTCTGAGGCCGGCGGCGATCTGGCCAAGCTCGGCGTGCAAAGTCTTCTCGCTTAGCCGCCCGGTCTCGACATGGGCGCGTAGCGAGCCGAACTTGCCGCCCTTGCACTGGCCCCAGTCGTCGACGACCATCTTCGACATGATGTCGGTGAGCGACAATTCCACCGCGCTCATCGTGCCGTAGGGCACCACGAACGCGCCGGGCTTGATCCATTCCGTTTTCAACAAAGGCGTAGGCTCAGAAAGCCGCGACGCTTCGACGACGATGTCGGCGCCTTCGACGCAGCTTTTCCAGTCGGCGACGGCGGTGACTTTCTTGCCGAGATCGGCCGACAGTTTCGCGGCGAAGCCGTCGCGGCTTTCCGGTCGGCGCGAATGGACGCGGATTTCGTCGAAGTCGAAGAGATGGTCGAGCAGGCGCACATTCCAATAAGCTGTGCCGCGCGCGCCAATATGGCCGAGCACCTTCGAGTTCTTTCGCGCCAGGTGCTTGGCGCCGATCGCCGTCACCGCGCCGGTGCGCATGTCGGTGATCACGGTGGCGTCGAGGATGGCGCGCGGCGTGCCGGTGCGCGGATCGAAAAGATTGAGGATGCCGAATTCGGAAGGCAGGCCGTGCAGATAGTTGTCGACATAGTCGCCGACGATCTTCACTCCCGCCGCATCAAGCGGCGCCACATAGCCGCGCAACACGTTGAAATGGCCGTGGAAGGAAGGATCGGGCTCCAGGTGGACACGCGGCTCGATGACCGTCTGGCCATTGCCTTGCGCGACGAGGCCGGCTTCGACGGCGCCGATGATCTCGGCGTCGGTCATGGCAAGGGCTTCGATGTCGAGCGCGTTGAGGTAGTCGATATAGATGGGCTTCATGCATTTTCCTCGGCCACCAGCGCCATCCATAACAGGCGGCGGGCCCGCGCGGAAGTTCGTTGGATAAGCTTTGGGCCGGACTGGCCTATGGTGCTGTTCAGCACCGAGGCGAGCGATTGCCATTGGATGGAAATGGCCCTCACGCCAACTGCTACGAATCCACCCGGCGGCCGGCTACCTGTGCCGTGTCTATGCGGGTTCGGGATTCGAAAAAATTGCTCCGGCGATGTCAAGGAAGTGAAATGGAAGCCCCACGCAAAGTCGTTCGCCTACCGGCTTGGCACCAAACGGCGATCCTGTCGTCGGCCGCTTAGCCTCTAAACTCAATCGCTGCGGCGCAAGTTGCGGATGCGGTCGAACAGCACCGCCAGCAGGATCGCGCCACCGATGAAGGTGCCCTGCCAGAAGGCGTTGATGCCGAGCAGACCGAGGCTGTTGCGGATCACCTCGATCAACGCCGCGCCGACGATGGCGCCGAAGGCCGTGCCGACGCCGCCCGCCAGGTTGGCGCCGCCGATGACGGTCGCGGCGATGACCTGCAGTTCCATGCCCGTGCCGATATTGGTGGTGACGGCGCCAAGCCAGCCCGTCTGGATGATGCCGGCCAGCCCAGCCGACAACGCCGAGATCATGTAGACCGCGACCTTGATCTGGCGCACCGGGACGCCGGTCAGAGTCGCCGCATGCTCATTGCCGCCAATGGCGAAGATGTGCCGGCCAAACTTCGTCCAGCGCAGGATGAAGCCGGTGATCAGCGCCAGGACGATGGTGTAGAGCACCGGATTGGCGATGCCGAATACCCAGGCGCCGCCGCCCAGCGCCAGCAACTTGTCGTGGTCCGGCCCGAACTGGAAAACGACTGTGTTGTTGGAGGCGACCATGGCCAAGCTGCGCGCGATCGAGAGCATGCCGAGCGTCACGACGAAGGGCGGGAAACCGAGATAGGCGATCAGGATGCCATTGAAGGCGCCGATGACCAGTGCCGTGATGAGCGATGCGGCGATGCCTGTGCCGATGCCATAGCCGGCATGCATGGTCACGGCGAGAACCATCGAGCACAGGCAAAGCACGGAGCCGACCGACAGGTCGATGCCGCCGGTGATGATGACGAAGGTCATGCCCAGCGCCACGATGGCGATGAAAGTGACGTTGCGGGTTATGTTGAAGAGGTTCTTCGATGTCGCGAAGGCGTCGGTGGCGAAGGACAGGAACAGGCAAGCGAGAATGACCGCGATCACCACCCAGAAGGTCTGGCTGGAGAAGAGCCGCGACAGGAAAGTGTGCTGCTTCTGCGCGATCGTCTGGTCAAGCGTGACTGCCATTATCGACCTTTCCTGAGTGCACGAGCGTCACGGGTTCGATATTTCAAGCCACCTGTTCGATGGCCCCGGTGATCAGCCCGGTGACTTCCTCGGGCGAGCTCGAGGCGATTTTCTTGTCGGCGACCTTTCTGCCGCGCCGCATGACGATGACGCGGTCGGCGACGTCGAACACGTCCGGCATGCGGTGGCTGATCAGGACCACGGCGATGCCCTGGTCGCGGAGATGGCGGATCAGGTTGAGCACCTCAGCCACCTGCCTGACGGAGATCGCCGCGGTCGGCTCGTCCATCAGCACGATCTTGGCCTGCGACAGCATGGTGCGGGCGATCGCTACCGCCTGGCGCTGGCCGCCCGACATCTGCTTGACGAGGTCGCGCGGGCGCGTTTCGGATTTCAGCTCGGCGAAGAGTTGGCCAGCGCGCTTGTACATTGCGCCATAGTCGAGGATGCGGAACGGACCAATGCCCCGGCGCAACTCGCGGCCGAGATACACGTTCGCGGCTGCCGTCAGGTTGTTGCAGAGCGCAAGGTCCTGGTGAACGATCTCGATGCCGTGCTGGCGGGCCTCCGCCGGCTTGTGCAGGACAAGCTCCTTGCCGTCCATGTGCATGGTGCCGTGGCTGGGGCGGAAGTTGCCGGCGATCATCTTGACCAGAGTCGACTTGCCGGCGCCGTTGTCGCCCATCAGGCCGACGACCTGCCCGGCCTGCAGCGTGAACGAGACGTCGTTGACCGCCTGAATGGCGCCGAAATGCTTCGAGATGTTGGCGAGTTCGAGAACCGACACCAGCCTTAAGCCTCCCCATCCTGCCCGCGACGGCCTGCGGATCGAAAGCCGGCGCAGCGTGGGCCGCGCCTGTCCTGCTCCTCCCGGGCAAGCGCGATGATTGCATTTAGGCAAAAGCCCGCGCGGGCGTCAATCAATTGTCAGACGATTAATTTCGAAGCTCGACGAAAAATCGGTTTTGTAGGACAAATAGGAATTGACGGCGCAAACGAGCCGTTATTAGCTACGCGCCGGAGGAATGACCGGAAGCCGGCCGGACGCTGATTGGCGGGGGCAGGCGACAGGTCGAGGATCCGGACACGCCAGCGGTCATGCGGCCTGGCGGCGGATCGGCAAATGCTTATCGGTCCGGCTTAAGACACGAGCAGGCGATCGCGTGTCCCTTGCATCCGGACCGATCAGTGTGGCGGACACGCCGTGTCCGTCTGTTTCCAAGGGAGGAATGATATGAGGAAAACACTTTTGCTTGCCGCCGTCGCCGCCATGGCGTTGGGCGCCGGGCCGGCTTTGGCCAAGAAGCAGCTCGTCATCGTGGTGAAGGGTCTCGACAACCCGTTCTTCGAAGCTATCCACCAGGGCTGCGAGAAGTGGAACAAGGAAAACGCCAGCTCGGAATATGAATGCTTCTACACCGGCCCGGCGTCGACTTCAGATGAAGCCGGCGAGGCGCAGATCGTGCAGGACATGCTGAGCAAGCCGGATACGGCCGCGATGGCGATCTCGCCGTCGAACGCGCCGCTGATCGCGCAGACGATCAAAAGCGCCAATCCGTCGATCCCGATCATGACGGTCGACGCCGACCTCACCAAGCAAGACGCCGCGCTGCGCAAGACCTATCTCGGCACGGACAATTACCTGATGGGTAAGAAGATCGGCGAATACATCAAGAAGGCCAAGCCGAACGGCGGGACGATCTGCACCATTGAAGGCAACGCCGCCGCCGACAACATCCTGCGGCGCGCGCAGGGCATGCGCGACGCGCTGTCGGGCAAGGAAGGCCTTGCAGCGCTGAAGGGCGAGGGCGGCTGGACCGAGGTCGCGGGTTGCCCGGTCTTCACCAATGACGACGGCGCGAAGGGCGTGCAGGCGATGACCGATATCCTTGCCGCCAATCCGAAGCTCGACGCCTTCGGCATCATGGGCGGCTGGCCGCTATTCGGCGCGCCGCAGCCCTATCGCGACTTGTTCAAGCCGATGGCCGATAAGCTCGCCAAGAACGAATTCGTCATCGGCGCCGCCGACACGATCGGCGACGAAGTAGCGATCGCCAAGGAAGGATTGGTGACCGCACTGGTTGGCCAGCGGCCTTTCGAGATGGGCTACAAGGCGCCTTCGGTGATGCTTGACCTCATCGCCGGCAAGAAGGTCGACGATCCGGTCTTCACCGGTCTCGACGAATGCACCAAGGAGACGGCCGACACCTGTATCCAGAGGTAAGGCTTGTTTCGGGGCGCGCCCTGCGGGGAGGGCGCGCCCCTTATTTTTCGGACGCGGTCGCCTGCTTGTGCGGCAGGGCGTTTCGAGGCCTCTTCAGATTTTCTGTTTGACGCCGTCCTTCGACGGCATCAGGTCGACGCCGTTGAGCTTGCCGATATGCGTGGCGAGCATCGGCACATACTGATCGGTGGGACCAGCGGCGAAGGCGGTGGCAAACGAGTTCTTGGTGGCGTTGCCGAGCGGGTTGGCTATGCCGGCGGCTCCCGCCATCGATTCCAGATAGGTCAGATCCTTGAAGGCATTGGCGATCGAGAATCTGTGCGCGTCGCGGTCGCCCTCCAGCGTCCAGCGCATGAACGTCTGGTAGAAGCCGCAATCCATGCGGCCGTTGCGGATGACACTGTCGAAACGCGACGGCGCGATGCCGACCTTCTGCGCCAGCGCCAGCGCCTCGGAATAGATCGCCGCATAGCCCAGCGAGACGAAGTTGTTGAGCAGCTTCATGCGATGGCCGTCACCGGTGTCGCCGATGTGGACGATGCGGCCGGCCCAGGTATCGAGCACCGGCTTCAGCCTGGTAAAGACGGCATCGGGCGCGCCGACCATGGCGTCGAGCGTGCCTTCCCAGGCTTCTTTCGGCGTGCGGCTGAGCGGTGCATCGACATAATCGACGCCAAGCGCCTTCAGTTCGGCGGCCAGAGCCACGGTCGAGACCGGGTCGGATGTCGAGCAGTCGACGACCACCGAACCTTTCTTGAGGCCATCCTTCAATCCATCGGGACCACGGATGATCGCCTCCACCTCGCGCGAGCCGGTGACGCAGATGAAGACGATGTCGGATGCCGCTGCCACCTCGCGTGAGGTGGCGACTTCCCTGGCGCCGCGGCCGAGCAGGTCTTCGGCCGGTTTGCGGTTCTTGCGGCCGAGGAAGGTGAGCGGATAGCCCTTGTCGACAATGTTCTTGGCTATGCCATGCCCCATCAGGCCGAGGCCGATGAAACCGATGTTTTCGCGGGCAGCGGTGGTGGTCATGGCTTTCTTCCCTGTCTTCCCTGTTGATCAGCGCCAGAGGAGCCGGATCGCGAACGATAGTCGAGAAGGTTCGCGGATCGCGGTAGCGCGCAGTGGTGGAATACAATATTGTCTGACAATACGCATAATTTCGAAGTGATGTGGAGCGCAAAATGACCAAGCGGATCATGTTCACCGGCGGCAGCGGCAAGGCCGGTCGTCATGTCGTGCAATATCTGGTCGAGCATGGCTGCCAGGTGCTCAACATCGACGCCAGGCCGCTCGACAACCCGAAGGTGCGCACTCTGATCACCGATATCACCGATAGCGGCCAGGTGTTCAACGCGCTGTCGAGCTACATGGGCCTGCACGAATTCGACCCGTCATTGCGGGCGCAGCCAGTCGATGCCGTCGTGCATTTCGCGGCTATCCCGCGCATCATGATCACGCCGGACAACGAGGTGTTCCGCATCAATGCGATGGGCACCTACAACGTCATCGAGGCAGCGGTGAAGCTCGGCATCCGCAAGGTGATCATCGCGTCCAGCGAGACGACCTATGGCCTGGTCTTCGCCAACGAGGCGCGCAATCCGACGCATTTTCCGCTCGACGAGGATTATGACGTCGACCCGATGGACAGCTACGCGCTGTCGAAGGTCGTCAATGAGAAGACTGCCCGGGCGTTCGCGCTTCGCAGCGGCTTCGATATCTACGCGTTGCGCATCGGCAACGTCATCGAACCGCATGAATATTCACTGTTCCCGAAATGGTTCGCCGATCCCGGTTTTCGCAAGCGTATCGCCTGGAGCTACATCGACGCCCGCGACCTCGGCCAGATCACCTTGCGCGCCATCGAGAAGGATGGGCTCGGCTATCAGGTGTTCAACGCAGCCAATGACGATACCTCCTCAGATTTGCCAACGGCCGAGCTGCTGAAGCGCTTCTACCCTGGCGTGCCGGTGAAGGCCGAGCTCGGCGAATATGAGACGCTGCTGTCGAACCGCAAGGCGCGGGATGTGCTCGGCTTCCGGCCCGAACACAGCTGGCGCAAATACGTCAAGACATCGTGACGGCTGCAAATGCAGGCTGAGCTGTGCACATCCGCGCACCTTGCTTGACAGCCTCTGAAAACGGGACTTTCTGGTCACATGCGGGACGCAAAGCCGAACAACGAACAAAAGCCCACGAAAACGGCAAGCGCGGAGCGTCCAGCCGGCGTTCGCCGGCCCAACGCGCCACGCATTCCAGGCGCCAGCGTGCATACCTCGTTAGCCAGCGAAATCGGGCTTCGGATCGTGCGAGGCGACTATCCGCCGGGCACCATCCTGCCCAATGAAGCGAAATGGTCGGAGACCTTCGACGTCAGCCGTTCCGCGGTGCGCGAGGCGATAAAGATGCTGATG
The DNA here is from genome assembly GCF_024509055.1 of Mesorhizobium sp. Classification (GTDB taxonomy): domain Bacteria; phylum Pseudomonadota; class Alphaproteobacteria; order Rhizobiales; family Rhizobiaceae; genus Mesorhizobium. The sequence continues at coordinate 11,954 of NZ_JANINM010000374.1, forward strand.
GCCAAGAGCCTGCTGGCATCGCGACCGAAGATCGGCAGCTGGGTCGAGCCGAAGGAGCGCTGGAACCTGCTCGACCGCGATGTGCTGTCCTGGTACGCGACGTCGCCCGACCGCGAGGTGTTCCTCAGGACGGTGCAGGAGTTTCGCCACATCATCGAGCCTGAGGCGACGGCTTTCGCGGCGATGCGGCGCACCGACGAGCAGATGGCCGAAATCAGCAAAGCTTGTCGCGAGATGGGCGAGGCGACCAACCTGCAGGAACGGACGCGCGCCGATACACGCTTCCACCTCGCCATCCTCAGGGCGTCAGGGAACGACTTGCTGGTGCCGCTGGGCGTCTTGATCGAATCCGCCTTCGACCACCTTTTCACCTACACGACCCGCGAACTCGACGATCTGCAGCACGCTCAGAAGCTGCATGAGGCGATCGAAAGGAACATTCGTCTGCAAAGGCCGGATGCCGCGCGCAATGCCGTGCGCAAGCTGCTCGCCAACACCGACGACGTCATCCAGTCGCGGTAGCTAAATCCTGCTTTTCGCGGCCGAAGGCGACCCGCAACTCGTCCTTGGCCTTTTCCAGCACTCTCTTGCGCTGCTCCGGCAGATTGCTGCCGGCACGGTTGATGTAGAAATTCAGCATCGACATGGCGGACTGGAATGGCTCGGCCTTGCGGCGGTGGCTATGCTCGGCCGAGCGCTTGAGCGAGTTCGCTATCTTCTTTGCGTCGTCGGATTCGAAGATATGTTCCTCGAGGTCCATCGCGTCGCTGTGTTCGGTGACCTCGGCCGACCATTTCTTGCTGGCGGTCATGGCAAAACTCCTTCCGTGGGAAGAAAACTCGACCAGGCACCGGGAGTTCCCGGTCTGGAGCCACGGATTTGCCGGTCGTGGTGCTGCTCGGGCAGGCAGATACGCCGATATTTGGCGCCGAACCGCCGATTTTGGGACAGGAAGCACCTTGACGACAATCTCCGGAAACGCGGCGAGCGGCCCCGGCATAGACAGCGTCTACGCCTGGACGCGGCTGGCCATTTCAGTGCTGATGGCAACCATCGGCGGCGCTGGCCTGTGGGCGGTGGTGGTGGTCTTGCCCGCCGTGCAGGCCGAATTCGGCGTCGACCGCGCCGCGGCCTCGATGCCCTATACGGTTACGATGGTCGGCTTTGCCCTGGGCAACGTGCTGGTCGGGCGCGCCATCGACCGCTTCGGCTATTGGATACCGGCGCTCCTTTCCTCGCTGGCGCTCGGCGCCGGTTTCCTGCTCGCGTCGCGCAGCACTTCGATCTTCGCTTTCACGGTGGTGCAGGGGCTGTTCATCGGCGTCGGCAGCTCGGCGATCTTCGGCCCGCTGATCGCCGACATCTCGCACTGGTTCAACCGGCGCCGGGGCGTCGCGGTGACGGTGGCCGCTTCCGGCAACTACCTTGCCGGCGCGGTCTGGCCGTCGGCTATGCCCTATGTGATGCAGAGCGAGGGCTGGCGTTTCACCTATGCCCTGATCGGGGTGATATGCCTCGTCACCATGGTGCCGCTGATTCTGATGCTGCGGCGTCGCGCGCCGCGCGAAGGAGCTCCCGGCGCCCCGGCCAGCCGGCCGGTGCAGCCGATTTCGCTGTCGCCCTCGCAGTTGCAGGTCCTTCTGGTCGTCGCCGGCTTCGGCTGCTGCATGGCGATGTCGATGCCACAGGTGCATATCGTCGCCTACTGCATGGACCTCGGCTACGGCGTCGCGCATGGCGCGGACATGCTATCGATCATGCTGGCGGCGGGCGTCGTCAGCCGCATAGGCTCCGGTTTCCTGGCCGATCGCATCGGCGCGGTGAAGACGCTGCTGATCGGCTCGGCGCTGCAGGGCCTGTCGCTGTTTTTCTATATTCCCTTCGACGGGCTTGCCTCGCTCTATGTCGTGTCGCTCGTCTTCGGCCTGTCGCAGGGCGGCATAGTGCCCTGCTATGCGATCATCGTGCGCGACTACATGCCGGCCAAGGAGGCTGGCCAGCGGGTCGGCATCGTGCTGATGGCGACCGTCTTCGGCATGGCGGTCGGCGGCTGGATGTCGGGCTGGATCTACGACCTCACCGGCTCCTACGCCGCCGCGTTCCTGAACGGAATCGCCTGGAACGTTGTGAACCTTGCCGCCATTCTGCTGCTGATATGGAGGGCAAGACGGCGCGTGGAAGCGTTGGCCTGATGACACCGCGAGGCGCCGCAGACCCACCAGATGATCTTCGCTCGGTCCCGGCCATCGTGGTCATGGGTGTTGCAGGCTGCGGCAAGACTGTGGTCGGTGAAGCGCTGGCCAGGGCTTTGCAGGCCGTCTACATCGAAGGCGACAGGCTGCATCCGCCTGAAAACGTGGCGCGCATGGCGAGGGGCGAGCCCCTGACGGATGCATTGCGCGCCGGTTGGCTCGACGCCATCGGCGAAAGCATCGTGGCAACCGTCTCCGGCGGACGGAAGGCGGTCGCGGCCTGTTCGGCATTGAAGCGCGGCTACCGGGACAGGCTGCGCCGCTTCTGCCCCGGCATCGTCTTCGTCTACCTGAAGATCGATCGCGAGACCGCGCGGCGAAGGGTCGCCAACCGCAAGGGCCATTTCATGCCGGCGAGCCTGGTCGACAGCCAGTTCGCCATATTGGAGGAGCCGGCCGCCGATGAGCGCGCGGTGACGGTCGATGCGACGGCCGGCGTCGCGGCGATCGTGAGGGAAGCGCTGGGCTGAAAGTCCGCCTCAGTCGGCTCCATTGCCGGCCGGAGGTTCTTCCGGGTCCTCGGCGAGCCGGTTTGCGCTGAACCAGACCATCATCTGCTCCGGGCAGAGTTTCAGCGCCTCGAGAAGATGGTCGCGCTTCAGCAGAATATAGCCCGCCTGCAAGACGGGGTTCTTTGCCGCCATCTCCCTCACCGGTCGGGGCTCGGCCTGTCCGCTTGCGGGTTGCAATTCGGTGCTGACGATCGCCCGGTATTCGCGGAACGGCACTGTCTCGAGTGTCGACATGGCAAACAGCGCAGCGCCGGCCCGCGCCGCGAAATTCGCCGGCGCGGAGGCGAGCTGGGTCCAGCCGTGTTCGCCGATGCCGGCCTCCGCAAAGCTCGAGCCAGCATGGGTGGTGTTGGTCATCAGAATGACGGCGTTTTCCTTGAGCAGCTTCTGGATGCGCGCCGTGACCTGGTAGGCGTCGGCACGTTCGAAGATGATCCGGCCTTTCAGGAAGCGGTCCTCGACTTTGAACAGCGGCCGGTTGAGCACATGCAGGCCGAACCTGCTTTCCGAGAAACCATGGAAGTTGACGCTGATCTGACAGGCCTCGATGCCGGCCTCGAAGAGGGCGCGCTTTCCCATGATGGTCTGCGCGGTGAACTGATCGCACCAGATGATGGCGCCGCGACCGCGCAGCAGGGCCGTTTGCAGGCCATCGAGGCCTTCGAGACGGATCGCCGGCGACCAGCGCCAACCGCCGACCAGATGAGCGGCAACCAAGAACCAGCGCCGGTGAGCGGCGGCGCGATGGCCATAGAAAAGGCCTCGCGTGTCGACGCCGTCGCCAAGCACCGACTTCATCGCGACATCATAGCCGTCGAATTCCTTGCGGAGATGGCGCTTGCGGCGCAGCGTCGAGACCCAGCGGCAGACCGGCGCCCACCAGGCGACAGGCAAGACCGCGGCCACGCCGAGATAGAAGCAGAATATCAGGCTCTCGCGCAGATCTCCGTTCGAGAAGCCTCGCAGCTTGCCTGGACGGACGAGCTTGCGGCTGAAGAAACGGACGGACTCGCCGCGTTCGGGCACCGGCACGTCGGCGATGATCTCGGTGTGATAGATGGCTGCGGACGAAGGCTTCCTGTTGGCCTTGCGGGATTTGCCAAGCCAAGCCAGCCTCATCGTCAGATGCCCAGCCCCGTTCCGTCCATGAGCCGCTTTATCGCTTCCGCGGCGGACAGGCAACCAATGGCGCGAGACAGGGGCCTGAACTAGATCTGCGAGGTCAGCTCGGCCGGGAAATCGTCGTTGTCGGCGTCACGCATGGCGGCGAGGCTGCGATTGTCGAGCACCTCGGCGATCGCCTGCCGCACCTCCAGCATCATGTGGCGAACCTGGCAGGTCGCCTCGTCGCAATCCTCGCAGCGCTGATACTGCGTGCGGCTGGCGCAGGGGATCGGCGCCAGCGGTCCATCGAGGACACGGACGACGTGACCGATCTTGATCTCGGCGGCTGGCCTGGCGAGGCGATAGCCGCCTTCCTTGCCCTTCCGGCTCTGGACGAAGCCGGCGTTGCGCAATTCGCCCAGGATGGCGTCGAGGAACTTCTTCGGGATGTTGTTGGCGACCGCGATGTCGTTGACAAACGCAAGCTGGCCAGCCGGCAGGCTGGAAAGATGCACGAGGGCCTTGAGGCCGTATTTGCCTTTTTTGGTCAGCATGCCCGATTCAATTCATCAAACCCCAATCCGCCTGCATCTGGCGGTTGTTTGTGTGCAAATCATGACAGTTTGGCCGCAGAACGCTGCCTGGCTCAACAATTTGACGGTGCAGCCTAGTCAGAAACGCGTTGATTCTTCGTAACGTTTTTCACATTGGCTGCCGGGACTTCGCCGGCAAAGAGGTTGTCCTAGGTACCATGAAGAAAGCCGGCGAGGGCCGGCTTTCTGTTTCTCCGAATGAAAGGGCAAAAATGCCTCAGCGGCTGCCATAGGCCTGGTCGAGCAGGCCACCGGCGGCGAAATGCTCCTTCTGCACTTTGTCCCAGCCACCGAAGACCTCCTCCACCGTCAGCAGGCGGACATCGGGAAAGTCGGCTTTGTATTTGGCGGCCACTCCAGCGTCACGAACGCGGTTGCCGTTGCGGGCGAGAATGTCCTGGCCTTCCGGCGTATAGAGGAAGTCGAGATAGGTCTTGGCGAGATCGCGCGTGCCATGCTCGTCGGTGACCTTGTCGACGATCGCGACCGGGAACTCGGCGAGCAGACTGACCGAAGGCGTGACCTGTTCGAACTTGTCGCTGCCATACTCCTTGCGGATGCCACGTGTTTCCGACTCGAAGGTGATCAGCACGTCGCCGATCTCGCGTTGCACAAAAGTGGTGGTGGCGGCACGGCCGCCAGTGTCGAAGATAGGCACGTTGGCGAACAGCTTGGTGATGAATTCCTTGACCTTGGCGTCGTCGCCCTTGAACGCCTCTTTCGCGTATGCGGTGGCGGCTAGATAGGTGTAGCGCGCGTTGCCTGACGTCTTCGGGTTCGGGAAGATCACCTGCACGTCGTCGCGCACCAGGTCGTTCCAGTCCTTGATGTGCTTGGGGTTGCCGGCGCGCACGAGGAAGGACGGCAGCGAGTAGAAGGGCGAGGCGTTGTCCGGGAAAGCCTTTTGCCAGTCGGCGGACACAAGGCCCTTCTTGACGAGGAAATCGACGTCGGTGACCTGGTTGAAGGTAACGACATCGGCGCCAAGGCCTTCGGCGATGGCGCGCGCCTGGGCTGAGGTTCCGGCATGCGACTGATCCACGGTCACGCCGGGATGGCTGGCGATGAAGGCCTTGTTGATGTCGACGAACAGCTCACGGCCGACGTCATAGGAGGCATTGAGCAACTTGTCGGCCGACCAGGCTTGGGAGGACGCGAGGACGAGGCCGGTGAAGGTGGCAATGCCGAGCAACAGGCGCTTCATGAAAACAGGCTCCTTCAGAAAATAGCGGGACAATGACGCGAGCATAGCCACGCAAGGTGAACGCTACGAGACATGGGGACGAAACCGACTGTCGCTGCTCTGGAAAATACGTCGCCGAAACAGCCGGTTGGTAGGTTTTTCTTTCAATATGATTCATCGCGGCGTCTTCCAATGGCGCCTTGGCGACTATTGCTTGAAACAGACGTCAGGCGGCCGGGAAAAGCTTCCAGCGCCGCGGCCTGAAGGCAATCCGGCTCTTTTGCGCCGCCGGGTGGTCGACCGGCAGTTCGACCTCGACGCGCTGCCGTTCGCCGCCGATTTCGAGCTCGACCCGCCGGGTGCCGGCGACGCGCCGGCTGGTGGCAACCGTGCCTGCGATGCAACCGCTGCAGCCGTCGAGGAGCTCGACATCGTGCGGCCGAAAGTAAAGCGTGGCCTCGCCCGGGGGGGCATCTGGCGCCTGCAGGCCGATCGGCCGGTCTGCGAGCCAGACTTCGCCGTTCTCGACCTTGACCGGCAGCGAGCTCGATTCACCGATGAAGCCGTAGACGAAGGGCGAGTTGGGCGTGTCGTAGATATCGTCGGCAGAGCCGACCTGTTCGATACGGCCCTGGCTCATCACGACGACGCGGTCTGCAAGCTCAAGCGCTTCCTCCTGGTCGTGGGTGACGAAGACGGTGGTGTGGCCGGTCGTATCGTGGATTTCGCGCAACCAGCGACGCAACTCGCGGCGCACCTGCGCGTCGAGCGCGCCGAACGGCTCGTCGAGCAACAGCACCTTGGGTTCGATCGCCATGGCCCGGGCGAGCGCCACGCGCTGGCGCTGGCCGCCGGAAAGCTGTGCCGGATAGCGTTTCTCCAGCCCCGACAGCTGGACGAGGTCGAGGAGTTCGGAAGCTCGGCGGCGGATTTCCTGCGCCGGCGGTCTAGCGACGCCGTGCCGGACCTTGAGGCCGAAGCCGATGTTGTCGACGACCGTCATGTGGCGGAACAGCGCATAATGCTGGAAGACGAAGCCGACATTGCGCTCCTGGATCGACTTCTGCGAAGCGTCCTCATCGCCGAAGAAGATTTTTCCGCGCGTTGGCCGCTCAAGCCCGGCGATCAGCCGGAGCAGGGTGGTCTTGCCCGAGCCAGACGGTCCGAGCAGCGCGATCAACTCGCCCGACTTGATGTCGAGCGACACGTCGTGGAGCGCCGGAAACCGCTCGAACTCCTTGCGCACGTTGGCAACGCGAACTTCCATGCAAAAGACCTCTGTTAAGTGATGCATGTCGTTATCCCAAAACCGCTACACACTTTTGGGCGACATGCATTCAATGTCCGCGGGTGGCGGCGAGCTCGGCGCCGTAGCGCATCTCGAGAAGCGTTTTCAAAACCAGCGTCACCAGCGCCAGGCCGGCAAGCAGCGAAGCCACGGCGAAGGCGCCGACGGCGTTATATTCGTTGTAGAGGATCTCGACATGCAGCGGCATGGTGTTGGTGAGGCCGCGTATGTGGCCCGACACCACGGACACAGCGCCGAACTCGCCCATGGCGCGCGCGTTGCACAGCAGGACACCGTAGAGCAGCCCCCATTTGACGTTGGGCAGCGTCACGTACCAAAAGGTCTGCCAGCCATTGGCGCCAAGCGAAAGGGCTGCTTCCTCGTCGCCATTGCCCTGCTCCTGCATCAACGGGATCAGTTCTCGGGCAACGAAGGGAAAGGTGACGAAGACGGTGGCAAGGACAATGCCCGGGACAGCGAAAAGGATCTGGATGCCGTGCGCCTTCAGCCATTCGCCGAGCAGTCCCTGCGCGCCGAAGAGAAGCACATAGACCAGGCCCGAAATGACCGGCGAGACTGAGAAGGGCAGGTCGATGAGCGTGGTGAGGAAGGCCTTGCCCTTGAACTCGAATTTCGCGATCGCCCATGCGGCCGAGATGCCGAAGACGACGTTGAGCGGCACCGAGATCGCCGCCACGAGCAATGTCAGGCGGATCGCCGAGCGCGTGTCGGGGCCGGAGAGCGCTTCGGTGTAAGCGCCGATGCCTTTCGCCAGCGCCTCGTGGAAGACGACGATCAGCGGCAGAAGCAGGAAGACTGCGAGGAAGGCGAAGGCAATCGTCATCAGCACGGCCTTCACCGGCCGGCTTTCAGTGACCGCGGCCGACAGGCTTTCGTGATGCGGTTCGTAGGACTTGATCTCGGGGTCAGCCATAGCGCTTGCGGCTCCATGTCTGCACCAAGTTGACGACCAAAAGCATCGCGAAGGACAGCGCCAGCATGATCGCGGCGATCGCGGTTGCCGCTTCGTAATTATATTCCTCGAGCCGGATGACGATCAGCAGCGGCGCGATCTCAGATTTGAACGGCAGATTGCCGGCGATGAAGATGACGGAGCCGTATTCGCCGACGCCGCGCGCAAAGGCGAGCGAGAAGCCGGTGATGATCGCCGGCGCCAGGCCGGGGAAGAGCACTCGGGTGATGATCTGGAAACGGCTGGCGCCGAGTGTGGCGGCCGCTTCCTCGACCTCTTTGTCGAGCTCTTCCATGATCGGCTGGACAGTGCGGACGACGAAAGGCAGGCCGATGAAGATCAGCGCAATTATAATGCCGAGCGGCGTATAGGCGACCTTGATGCCGAGCGGCGCCAGAAGATGCCCGATCCAGCCGTTCGGGGCGTAAAGCGTGGTGAGCGCGATGCCCGCGACCGCGGTCGGCAGCGCGAAGGGCAGGTCGACCATGGCGTCGACGATGCGCCGGCCGGGAAAGCGGTAGCGGACCAGCACCCAGGCCACGACCGTGCCGAACACCAAATTGACGGCCGCGGCAATGAAGGCGGTGCCGAAGCTGATCTTCAAGGCATTCAACGTACGGCGGTCGACGGCGATGGCCCAGAAATCGGTCCAGCCGAGCGCAGCTGAGCGCCAGACCAGCCCGGATAGCGGGATGAGAATGATAAGCGTGAGGTAGGCAAGCGAGAAGCCGAGCGTCAATCCGAAGCCCGGAATGACGCTCGGCTGTCTGAATCGCCACCCCGCATTGGCGGGTGCTGTGGTCATGCTGTTCTGGATCGCCCCTTCTTATTCAACCAGAATGGCTGTTCGCAGTCGCATGCCGCCTATTGGACGGGCTTGTAGATCTGGTCGAATATACCACCGTCGCCGAAATGGTAAGGCTGCGCCTTCTTCCAGCCGCCGAACTGGGCGTCGTCAATGGTCACGAGCTTGATCGGCGGCAGTTTGGCGAGATCCTCGGCTGGCACCAGATCGGGCTTGGCCGGACGATAGTGGTTCTTGGCGATGATGGTCTGGCCTTCCTTGGAATAGAGCCAGCCGAGATAGGCTTCGGCGACCTTGCGCGTACCCTTGGCGTCGACATTGGCGTCGACTACTGCGACCGGGGGTTCAGCCAGGATCGAGGTTGGCGGGTAGACGATGTCGAAATTGTCGGACCCGAATTCCTCCAGCGCCAGATAGGCCTCATTCTCCCAGGCAATCAGGACATCGCCCAGCCCCTTCTGCGCGAAGGTCACCGTCGAACCGCGCGCGCCGGTATCGAGAACCGGGACATTTGCATAGAGCTTGCCGACGAATTCCTTGGTCTTGGCCTCGTCGTTACCGTCATTGGCGTTGGCATAGGCCCAGGCAGCGAGATAATTCCAGCGCGCGCCGCCCGAGGTCTTCGGGTTCGGTGTGATCACCTGGACGCCGTCCTTCACCAGATCGTTCCAGTCGTGGATGCCCTTTGGGTTGCCCTTGCGCACCAGGAAGATGATGGTCGAGGTGTATGGAGCCGAGTTGTTCTCGAACTTGGTGCGCCAGTCTGGATTGATCTTCTTGGTCTTCGAGGCGATGGCGTTGATGTCGCCCTCGAGCGCCAGCGTCACCACGTCGGCGTTGAGGCCATCGATAACGGCACGAGCCTGAGCGCCCGATCCGCCATGCGACTGCTGGATGGTGACGGTTTCGCCGGTCTCCGCTTTCCAATGCGCGGCGAAGGCCTCGTCATAGACCTTGTAGAGCTCACGTGTCGGGTCGTAGGAGACATTCAAGATCGTCGTATCGGCGAACGCGAAACCGAGCGTGCCGAACTGCACAGATGTGGCGACCAGCGCGCCGAGCAGTTTCCTGAAATGAGGTTTGGTCATTCCCGCCTCCGTTGAGCTGCGGTGAACTCTAGCGAGTTTATAGAAATAAGATGCATTGATTGTTCCGTTTTTCATCTCCTCGAAGAAATTTCTCGCCGAGAGCCGGGTGGTCGGGGGAACAACTTCCTCAACGGGCTGTGATCGGGCCGTCGGCTGGGCCGATCAGAACCTCGTCGGCAAGCGCTGTCTCGGGTTGGCTGTGGGGGCGGTGAGGACTGCCAAGACGCTTGTGAGCGAAGGCGAGGCGTGAAACGCAACGCGCTGAATCGCTTGCCGCGTTTTACTCGACGAAAATCTTCACGCTCGCCGCACGTCCGGCGGCGTCGATCACCGTCAACGTCGAATAGCCCGCGCCGTCGGGCTGCCAAGTCGCGGTGCGGCGCCGGTCGACCCCGGCGAGCGGCTTGCCGTTAGCGAGCCAGCGGAACGGCGCGCGGCCACCCTGCAGTTTCAGCACCAGCGGCGAGGTGTCGGCGGAATTCATGCCCAGGTCGACGCGTGCGCCATTCGGCGGGAAGATGATGACGGGCGCTGGCTCGGTGGGGGTGGCCTGCACAAGCCCGTCCGACCCGGCGCCGAAGCGGGTGAGCGTCACCGGCAATTCGTCGCGCTTGGGATTGAAGACGCCCGGCGGGCGGCCCGGCAGCGGCACGCTGGCGAGGCCCGAACGGACAAAGCCTTCGAACAGGATCGGGGCTGCCGAGACATAGCCGGAGAGGCCCGGTATCGGGCTGGCGTCGGCGCGGCCGACCCAGACGCCCAGCACGTAACGGCCGTCGAAGCCGACCGACCAGGCATCGCGATAGCCATAGGATGTGCCGGTCTTGTAGGCGATGCCGCGCTGGGCGGCGCCTTCCGGCGGCTTCACGCCGGACAGGATGTCGTTGATCTGCCAGGCGGCCTGGTCGTCGAGGATGGTGGCGGTGGTGCGCTCCGCATTGGCCGGCTCGGTGCCGTCGTGCAGCGAGTGCATCTTGCCGCCGTTTGCGAGCCCCGTGTAGAGCTGCACAAGGTCGCGCAAGGTGACGCCGACGCCGCCGAGCCCTATCGCCAGGCCGGGCGCTTCGTTGACCGGCAGTATCGGGTTGACGCCCGCTTGGCGGAAGCGTGCTGTGAGTCGCGCCGGACCGACGGCGTCGAGCACCCGGATCGCCGGCACATTGAGCGACAATTGCAATGCCTGGCGGATGCTGACGTCGCCCTGGTAGCCCATGTCGAAGTTCTTCGGGCGGTACCCGCCGAAATCGACCGGGCTGTCCTCGATAATGGTTTCCTGCGCCACCAGCCCCTGCTCGAAGGCCAGCCCGTAGATGAAAGGCTTCAACGTTGATCCCGGCGAACGGACGACCTTGGTCATGTCGATCCAGCCGGAGCGGCTGGCGTCGAAGAAATTGGCCGAGCCGACCTCCCCGAGAATGTCGCCGGTGCGCGCGTCGGCCATCACCATGGCGACGGACAGCTTTGGACCCAGCCTTGCAGCGGCCTCCCTGGCCACCTGCTCGAGTCCTTGCTGGACGCTGCGGCGGATCGTCAGTTGCAGCGGCTTGCCGGGCTGCGCCTTGGGCAGCATCGCGTAAGAAGCATGGGCGGCCAAAGCCGGCAGCTTGCGGCGCAGGCCGGCGACATCGTCGAGCGAGGCGCGCGCCGCCTCGCGCTCGCCGAGCAGGCCGGCTGACACCATGCGGGTGAGCACGCGATCACGCGCGGCATGCGCGATATCGAGGTTGCGGTCAGGCCGGCGCCTTTCCGGCAACTGCGGCAAGGCCACCAGCAGAGCGGATTCGGAAACGCTCAGTCGTTTCGGCTCCTTGCCGAAATAAGCGAGCGAGGCAGCGCGCACACCTTCGAGATTGCCGCCATAAGGCGCCAGCGTCAGGTAGCGTTCGAGGATTTCGCGCTTGGAGAGCCGGCGCTCGATCTGGACGGCGCGCAGGATCTGCTTGATCTTCGAGCCGAGGCTGCGGCTGTCGCGCGGCTCGATCAGGCGGGCAAGCTGCATCGACAAGGTCGAGCCGCCGGAAACGATATGGCCGCTGGTGACGAGCTGGCCGGCGGCGCGCCCGAGCGCGAGCAGATCGACGCCGCGATGGTCCCAGAAGCGCTTGTCCTCGTAGGCGACCAGCATGTCGACAAACTGCTTGTCGACTTGGTCGAGCCGCGTTTCGAGCCGCCAATAGCCGTCCGGTGTTGCGAAGGCGCGCAGCAGCAGGCCGTCGCGATCCTGTACCTCCGTCGAGACGGTCAGCGTCGCCGGCAGCGGCGGCGGGAAGGCTCGGTCGAACCCCCAGAGAGCGGCGACGGAAATGGCCGCAAAGCCCACCAGGGAAACGCCTGCGATCGCGGTTCGTCGAAGGAACTTCCTGGAGAACATGGCGCTACCCTTCACCTTGACCCTCTGCCCGTTTGCGGGAAGAGGGCGCTGGCAGGCCGATGAGGGGCAGCGCAATCGCCATGTTCGTTCGCTTGACCGGGTTCGTTTAAGGCGCCTTCACCTCCATCATCCCGCTGGCGGTGCGGGCCGAATATTGCGGCCGGTACATGTCCTCCACCGTCGCGGCCGGGTGCGCATAAGTGCCGGGCGTCACGGCGCGGACCACGTAGGCCAGCGTCAGATTGTGGTCGTGCTCGCCGTCTGCCGGGTTGAATGCCGCGACGAAGCGGTCGTTGCGGAACTCCAGGTGGGCGGCGTCCGTCTGCGTCAGCCAGGAGAAGTTCGACAACTGCGCGCTGGAGACGAGGCCCGGATTGTCGATCTCGAAGCCAGCCGGAAGCAGGTCGGTGATCAGCAGCCGCGACGGCCAGGTGTTCTGCTCATTGACCTTGAGCACGACCACATAGCGCTCGTTCTGCTTGACCTCTGTGACGTTGGCCTCGGTGCCGTCGAGCTTGTAGTAGGTGCGCTCGATGGCGAAGCCGTCGCCGCCGGCCGGCAGCGGATCGACCGGAGCGGCAACCGCCGTGACCACTGCTTGCAGCGGCGCCGTCCCGGTGTTGGCGATCGTGAGCGGGCTGTCGACGAGGTCGCTGCCGGCAATCCGGTTGGAATAGCCGCCGGAATGCGGCGTGCCGTTGACGGAGAGCATGATGGAATCATTGCCTTCCTTCAGTGCCCGTGCAGCAAGCAGCATCCAGGATTCATCCTGCGTGCTCGTCCAGCGCGCGTCCGCGCGTTCCCGGCCGACCAGCCTGATCAGCTGCGGTACGATGCTCGGCACCGGCTTCGATTCAGCGGCCAGCGCCAGCATCGCCGCGCCGTCACGCAGCGGCGAGCCGTAGTCGGAGCGATAGTAGTCGTAGTCGGTGCTGGCCTGCGCCAGCCGCAGCGCCGTCTGGAAGGTGGCTTCCGAACGCTGGGTATCGCCATAGAGCGCCAGGCTCGCCGCCAGTTGCGCGACCGCCATCGGGCTGGAAAAAGCTTCGAGCTGCGTGTCGGCGTAGTAGCGCAGGTCGCCGATCGAGGCCTTCTTGTTGCGGGCGAGCACATAGAGCGCGTAGGCGATCTCGCTGCCGCGAT
>NZ_JANINM010000375.1 GCF_024509055.1 Mesorhizobium sp.
TGGGCATCTCCCCCACGAGGGGGGAGATCGCTAGCGCGTCGGCTTTCGCCAATCACGAACCTCGCAGAATTGAGCGCGGTCGGGGAAGCCGCCAATCTCCCCCCTTGAGAGGGAGATGTCCGGCAGGACAGAGGGGGGTGCGAAGGAACTCGACCTTCAAAGCCGGCGCGCTTGGCACAAAATTGCGCACCATCCCGGGCGCGAGCTAGCCCATGCGCCCTCTCCACCCCAAACCCCAGACCTTCCCGCTCGACATGCTCGCCGTGGACCGCGCCAGCCCCGAGCATCTCTCCCGCCAGCTCTATCACGGCCTCGTCGCCATCATCCGCGGTCGCGCGCTGCCTCCGGGTTCGGAGCTCCCTTCCACCCGTGCCTTGGCCGTCGAGCTTGGCCTTGGCCGCAACACCATCGTTTCGGCCTACGACCAATTGGTAACCGAAGGCTATCTCGCCAACCGCCAGGGCGCCCGCCCGGTCATTGTCGACCTGCCCGACGGCCCGCGCGAAACGCCGGCCGAGGCCGAGCCCATGCCGCTGCGTGCCCCATCCCGACGTGGCGAGGAACTGCTCGGCCAGCCATGCCACCACGGCAGGCCGGGGCACGTCGCCTTCCACCCCGGCATGCCGGACGCGGCGAGCTTTCCCTTCGGCGTCTGGGGCCGGCTGGTCGCGCGCCGCGCCAGCCATGGCGGCGAAACGCTGTTCGGCACTTATGACGTGACCGGCCACCCGGCGCTGAAGGAGGCGATCGCCGGCTATCTGTTCTCGGCGCGCGGCGTGCGCTGCCGGCCGGAGCAGATCGTCGTCACCACCGGCGCGCAGGCCGCCTTCGATCTTCTTGCCCGCCTGCTGCTCGACCCCGGCGACACGGTGTGGATGGAGGAACCCGGCTATTACGGCGCCAAGGCCGCCTTCACCGTGGCGGGCGCGAAAATCCTGCCCATCCCTGTCGACCAGGAGCGCGGCTGGCGGCTCGATGCTCCCGACTTCTCGCCGCGCCTGATTTACGTGACGCCGGCCTGCCAGCATCCGCTGGGCATCACCATGCGCATGGAGGAGCGGCTGCGCCTGCTCGACATCGCCGAGACCTCCAACAGCTGGGTGATCGAGGATGATTTCGACGGCGAGTACCGTTTCCAGGGCAGGCCTGTGCCGGCGATCCAGAGCATGGATCGCTCCGGCCGCGTCATCTATGTCGGCACCTTCGCCAAGCTCCTGTTTCCCGCGCTGCGCATCGGCTTCATGGTGCTGCCGCCGGAGCTGGCGGGGCGTATCGTCAACGCGCTCTCCACCACCGGCCAGTTCGCGCCGCTCTTGCTGCAGGCCGCGCTCGCCGACTTCATCACCGAAGGCCATATGAGCCGGCATTTGAAGCGGATGCGCCGCATCTACGCCCAGCGCCGCCAGCTGTTTCGCGACATCGTCGCCGAGCGGCTGGGCGACGAGATCACGCTTTCGCCCGCCGAAGCCGGCATCCAGGTGGTGGGCTATCTGAGGCCCGGCATCGACGACATCGCGGTCAGCCAGGCCGCCGCAAAGAGGGCGATCAACGTCTCGCCGCTGTCGAAATATTTCCAGAACACCGTGCCCACCCAGGGGCTGGTGCTGGGCTACGCCGCCTGCGATGCGGCGCAGACCCGAGACGGGGTGGACAGGTTGGCGGCGGCGATCCGCGAGACGTTGGGTTGAGGGGCGAGCGCCCTATGCGATCACCCGCCAGCGCTCCCTCAGGCGCCGCCCGCAACCAGATCGGCATAGCGCTGCAGATAGAGCGGCCAGCCCTGATCGCCGTCGACACCGTCGCGCACGCCTTCCCAGCCCTGGCCGTGGCGTTCCAGGTTGCGGTGCTCGATCTCGACACGGGTGCGCTGCGCACTTTCGGCGGTGAAGCGCACTTCCCATTCGCTGGTTTTTGCTGGATCGGTCTCGATGCGCCATTGCGGGCTGATGTCCCAGCTGAGCAGCACGCGATGCGGCGGCTCATAGGCCAGCACGCGCGCCCAGCGGCACTCGCTGCCGTCGACGCCGCGGTCGTAGATATGGCCGCCGACCCGGGGCTCGAACACCGTCTCGGCGATCTGCACGGCAAGCAGGTTGTGCTCGGCGGGTTTGAAGCCGCCGAAATCCTGCGTGAAGACCTTGAACGCGCGCTCGATGGGCGCCTCGACCACGACGGACTGCTTCACCGACGCAATGGGGATTTTCGTGTTCATGGTGACTCCTCTGGTGGGGTCTCGACGGCCAGCTTGTAGGCCGCGAGCGTCATGCTCCAGAACCGGTCGAGCCAGGCGCGCATCTGGCCAAGCCCGTGCGGGTCGATGTGGTAGACGTTGCTGGCGCCCTTCGGCTCGGCGCGGACCAGCCGCGAATCCCGCAGCACCTTGAGGTGCTGCGACACCGCCGACTGCGACACGCTCACTTGCCGCGTGATCTCCGCCACCGAGCGTGGACGCTCCGCGATCAGCTCGAAGATCTGCCTGCGGGTTGTGTCGCCAAGAGCGGTAAGCTGGGCACTATCAACAGTCATGACTTATGATAAGTGCAGACTGATGATAGAGTCAAGCCGCTGCTGCCACCGACGCGCGAAGACGAAAAAAGCGTCTCGCGGCAAGTCGCGAAACGCTTAGGGCGAGGGCAGCGGGCCGGGCGCATGCCGACCCCGCGAAGGTCACTCGGCCGGTTCGAGATAGGCCATGTCATAGGCCTCGCGCAGCGCGTCATCGAGCTTGCGCCCCTCTCGGTATCCCGCGAGGTTGGCCGGCCGCTCGACGCCGGCAAGAAGGCGCGGGCAGGGTTCGGGCGCGCCGAGCACGGTGTAGACCGGCAGGCGCTCGGCATAGATCGGCAATTCGTAGTCTTCCTCGTCGTCGGCGACGCCCTTGGCGCGCACTTTTGCCGAGGCCCGTTCGATCTCCATGCTGATCACCGCGCTTGCCTTGATCTCCTGCTTCGCGGTTGGCCTGAGCTGTCCCGTCCGGCCGGGGAACAGGCGGTCGACCATCATCACCAGCGCGCGCTCCTTCTCTTCCTGGTCGCTCACCAGCCTGGCCTTCCCGAACGCCATGACCGACCGGTAATCCGCCGAGTGATTGAAGCCGCAGCGGGCGAGCACCAGACTGTCCAGATGCGTCACCGTCAGGCAGGCCGGCTCGCCGGTCGAAAGGTTGCGCAGCATGCGGCTGGCGCTGCTGCCGTGCCAGTAGAGCCGCGTCCCCTCGCGCCAGTAGAGCGTCGGCGTGCAATAGGGCTGCCCGTCGATCACATAGGAGACGTGGCACAGCGCCGCCGAATCCAGCAGCGCATGCACGGTGGCCTGATCGTAGAAACCGCGATCGTGGCGCCGCTTCACGCGGTTGATCTCATCCACGCTATAAGAGGCGGCCGGGCTGTCGTTTGGCATGTCGTTCTCCGAAGTTGAGCCCAGTTCACACCACGGATAAAGTGGTCGGTTCTAGGTCCACTTTCGAGCGAAGCATGCCAACCACTTCCAAGCGGCGCGAAGCCGTGCTCGACATCCCCCTTGAACTCGACCGTTCGCGGGGCAACCAGGCGCTTCAGGTCCATGCGGCTCTGCGCGCCGCCATCCTGGAGGGCCGGCTGGCTGCCGGCTTGCGCCTTCCCTCCACGCGCGCTCTGGCCAGGCAGTTCCGCGTCAAGCGCAACGCGGTGGTCATCGCCTACGAGCATCTGCAGAGCGACGGCCTGGCGGAGGCGCGCATCGGCTCCGGCACCTTCGTCGCGCTGCTTCCGGCGCCGGCGCGCCGTCCTGAGCCGGCAAAGAGCGTGCCCGAAACCGTCAGGCCGCTGCCCGCCGGGCCCTTCGCGCTCGGCAAGACCTATGCCGACCCGC
This sequence comes from Mesorhizobium sp., assembly GCF_024509055.1. Classification (GTDB taxonomy): domain Bacteria; phylum Pseudomonadota; class Alphaproteobacteria; order Rhizobiales; family Rhizobiaceae; genus Mesorhizobium. Next base: position 3,850 of record NZ_JANINM010000375.1, read on the forward strand.
AATTGCTGCGGCGGCTGGCCGCCGTCACGCGCCGGCGCATCATGCGGGCCGACGACATCGAATTCGGCTATGGCGATCCACGCGGCAACAAGGCGCTTCGCGAGCAGGTGGCGCGTTATCTGGCCACCAGCCGCGGCTTCGTCTGCGACCCGGATTGCGTCTTCGTCATCAGCGGCACGCAGCAGGGGCTGAGGCTTTGCGCCGAGGCGCTGCTAAGCCCCGGCGATACGGTGTGGATGGAGGAGCCCGGCTATCCTGTCTCCCGAAGAACCCTGGCCCTGGCCGGCATGACCATCGTTCCCGTCCCGGTCGACTCCGAGGGTCTCGACATGGGCGCAGGCCTGGCAACCGCCGCCGTCGCTAGGGCCGCCTATGTCACGCCCTCGCACCAGTTCCCGACAGGTGTGACGATGACGATGGCTCGGCGCACCGCCTTGGTCGAATGGGCGCGCGCCTCGGGCGCCTGGCTGCTGGAGGACGATTACGACAGCGAGTTCCGCTATGCCGGCCCGCCGCTGACGGCGCTGGCCGGCATCGGCGGCGGCGACCGCGTCATCTATTTCGGCACCTTCTCAAAAATCCTCGGCGCCGGCCTGCGCCTCGCCTACATGGTCGTGCCGCCCGCCGCCGTCGACGCCGTCATCGCGGCCCGCGCCGGCCACGACCGTTTCCCGCCCGGCATCATCGCCGGCGCCGTCGCCGAGCTGATGGCAAGCGGCTTCCTGGCCGACCACATCCGCCGCATGCGCCGCCGCTACCGCGCCGCGCGAGACGTGGTGGTGTCGGCGCTGGAAGCTTCGGCTGGTGGGGCGCTGAGCGTGGTGAAGCCGGAGCAAGGCCTGCACCTCCTGGCGCTGCTGCCGGCAGGCCTCCCGCCGGACGCGGCCGCCGTCATCCGGGAGCGCGCGGGGGTGCAGGCTTGGCTGCTGTCGGAGACTTGCGTGGGGAAGCCGGAGGCGGAGGGATTCGTGCTGGGGTTCAGCGGGCATGAAGTGGCGGAGTTGGATGCGGCGGCTGTAAAGTTGGGAGAGGCGGGGAGGTCGTATCTGGGATAGAGTTGGCGCACCCGACAAGATTCGAACTTGTGACCTCTGCCTTCGGAGGGCAGCGCTCTATCCAGCTGAGCTACGGGTGCTTCCCGGGTAACCGGAAAACGAACCGACCGGTGAACCGGCCAGCCACGGCTTCTTAGCGGAACCGCGCGCGGGCTTCAACGGTCAATTGGCGATTGTGCGGCGGTCGGATGGGTTGATCGTCTGAGCGACAGGCTATCGGAGATGGCGCATCCCCTCTCCGTCTCGGCTTCGCCGAGCCACCTCTCCCCACTTTGTGGGGCGAGGAACTCCTGGCTTAACCCTCCACCTCTACCTTCGCGGTCTTGCGCCGCACCGCCCTTGGCGCTCGCTTCTGCTTCTTCGGCGTCAGCTCGTGCATGGCGTCGAGCTGCATCTGCTGCATTTCGGCCAGGCGCTGCCATTGGCGCGAGATGAGGTAGTCGAGCTTTTCGTGCAGGTGCCGCACTTCCAGCTCGGCCTTCAGGTTCACCCGGTAGTCGTTGAAGGAGCGCAGGCGGTCTTTGGCTTCCTGCCGCTTCTGGCTCATCATGATCACCGGCGCCTGCACGGCGGCGATGCAGGACAGCACGAGGTTGAGCAGGATGAACGGGTAGGGGTCGAAGGCTTTCGATTCGCCCTGGATGAGGTTGAGCCCGATCCAGATCAGCAGGATCGCCGCGAAGGAGATCAGGAACCACCAGCTGCCGCCGAACTCGGCCATGTTGTCGGAAACGCGGTCGGCGAAGGAGCGGTGCTCCTCGAACTCCTCTTCCGAGTTTTCCGAGATCGTGTCTTGCCTCGCGATCGATTCCACCACCTGGCGGTCGAGCTCGGTGAATTCGCCGTGTTCCTGCTGCAGCAGCTCTTCCGTGTAGCGCATCCGGTAGCGGCCGAGCTCCTCGCGGCTGATGCGGGCGCCGGGCGGCAGCTCGGGATGGTCTGCGCGGATGCGGTCGGCGAGGCTTGGCCGCAGGTCGTCGATGCGCACCAGGTCGCGCTTGCGGAATTTCTTGCCGCTGATCGCCGACGGCTTCTTCTTCGCCTTGACCCGCCCGGTGCCGGGCACATGCGGCTCTGAATCCGGCACTTCCGGCGTCTCGAGATGTTCGTCCGAAACCCCATGCAGTTCGTCCGGCGTGGTCGGCGCTTCGAGATACTCGCCGCCACTGGCGTTCTGGTTGTCTGCTTTCTTCTGCGCGGATGCCTTGGGGTCGCTGGCCATGCTCAGTGCTCCTGTTCTCGGCTTTCACACACGATATGCTAAGCCGGCGCGACTTATCTACCGTCACCGCCTATTTCACGTTTCTGTGCAGCTTTTGTGATGGTGGCCCTTGATGTGAGGCCGGCGCCTGTTCGCCCATCCCGTGCTGGCGCAATCGTCTCCACCCGGCTGGCCTTGATCTGGATCAAGGTAGCCCTGTGGCAGGCCTGCTAGGCAAACTATATCGAAGTGAGGCCCGCCGCCTGGAAGAGCCGGCCGGGCTCCCGCCACCTGAGGGGCGCGTCGCGCTCCGCGCATAGAGGGATCGCAACCATGTACAAACATCTTCTCATCGCCACCGATGGTTCGGAACTCTCCCAGAAGGGCGTCGCCCACGGCCTGGCGCTAGCCAAGGGCCTCGGCGCCGCCGTCACCTTCGTCAACGTCTCGGAGCCGTTCCCGATCCTGGCCTGGGGCGGCGCCATGTCCGGCTACGTGGCCGGCGACGAACTGGCCAATTACGAGGAAAACGCCCGCCAGTACGCCCGCGACGTGCTGGAGAAGTGCAAGGCCTCGGCCGACGAGGCCGGCCTGCGCTCGAAGGGCATGCACATTGAGAACCGCACGCCCGCCGAGGCGATCCTCGACGTCGCCCGCACCGATGCCTGCGACCTCATCGTCATGGCCTCCCACGGCCGCCGCGGCCTCGGCCGCCTGCTGCTTGGCAGCCAGACGGCGGAAGTGCTGTCGCTGACCGAGATTCCGGTCCTGGTGGTGCGGTAATCGGTTTCGGCAGGACAGAGGGGGGCGCTGTCCCGCTGACGCTCGCCGCCTTCGCCTAGCCCTTCAGCCGAGCGCCTTTCGGGTCGTAACATGGCCTGAGCTGCGCCCGCGCCGGATAGCGCTTCCAGGCGATCTCGACCTCCAGCGGCATCGAGGCCAGATACTCGTCGGTGACGCCGTCGGCGCATTCGACATAGGCCATGCCGAGCGAGGCGCCGACGCGATGTCCGTAGGCGCCGGAGGTCACCGAGCCGATGATGCGCCCGTCGCGCCACACGGGTTCGTGGTGGTAGAGCAGGGGCGCTGCTTCATCTTCCAGCCGCAATTGCACCAGCCGGCGGCGTATCGGGCCGGCCTCCTTCTGGCGCAGCAACGCCTCGCGCCCGATGAAGCCGCCCGCCTTGTCGAAGGCGACCGCGAAGCCGAGCCCGCCCTGCAGCGGTGAATCCTCCTCGCCGATGTCGTGGCCCCAATGGCGGTAGCCCTTCTCCATGCGCAGCGAGTTGATGGCGAAATAGCCGCCATGGGCGAGCCCGAAGGCGGCGCCCGCCTCGACGAGACGGTCGAAGGCATGGGCGGCGAACTCCGCTGGCATGTAGAGCTCGTAGCCGAGCTCGCCCACGAAGGTCAGGCGGCTCGCGCGCGCACGGGCATAGCCGAGGTCGATCTCGCGGCTGGCGCCGAACGGGAAGCCGGCGTCGGAGAAATCGTCGGGCGAAACGGCCCGCAGCAGGTCGCGTGACTTCGGCCCCATCAGCGCCAGCATCGGCAGGCCAGACGTGATGTCGCGCACGAACACATGCGCGTCCTTAGGGATATGCCTGGTCAGCCAGGTCAGGTCGCGCCGCTGCGACACCGCTATGGTCACCACCATGAAGCTGGTTTCCGAAAGCCTGGTCACCGTAACGTCGGCCTCGATGCCGCCAAGCTCGTTCAGCCACTGCGTGTAGACGACGCGGCCGACCGGCACGTCGATGTTGTTGGCGCAGATGCGGTTCAGCGCCTTCAGCGCGTCGCGCCCCTCGACCTCGTATTTGACGAAGCAGGAATGGTCGAACAGCGTCACGTTCTGCGCGGTGTTGCGGCACTCGGCGCCGGTGAGGTCGAACCAGTTCTGGCGTCCGTAGGAATATTCTATCTCGGGTGTCACGCCGTGCCCGGCGAAAAAGCCCGGGCGCTCGAAGCCGGCGGCCTCGGTCATGAAGGCGCCTTCGGCGAGCAGCCGGTCATGGAAGGGGCTGCGCCTGATGCCGCGCGCCGTGGCGAACTGGCGGTAGGGCCAGTGCATGTCGAACAACAGCCCGAGCGTCTCGGTGGTGCGGTCGTAGAGATAGCGCTTGTTGGACTGGAAGGAGACGGTGCGGCGCACGTCGACATCGGCGAGGTCGACAGGCGGGCGGCCGTCGCGGATCCATTCTGACAGCGCCTTGCCGACGCCGCCCGACGACAGGATGCCGATCGAGTTGAAGCCGCAGGCGCAGAACAGCCCGGCCACCTCGGAGGTCTCGCCGATCAGGTAGCGGTCGTCGGGCGTGAAGCTCTCCGGGCCGTTGAAGAACAGCTTGATGCCGGCCTCGGCCAGCAGCGGCACGCGCTTCGTCGCCATTTCCAGGATCGGCTCGAAATGCTCGAAATCCTCCGGCAGCGAATCGAAGCAGAAATCCTGCGGGATGCCGTTGTGGCCCCACGGCTTGGCGTTGGGCTCGAAGCAGCCGAGCAAAAGCTTGCCGGCGTCTTCCTTGTAGTAGGCGCACTCGTCGCCCATGAACAGCACCGGCAGGTTGCGCGGCAGCTCGGGGATCGTCTCGGTGACGATGTAGAAATGCTCGGCCGCGTGCAGCGGCAGCGTCACGCCCGCCGTGGCGGCGAGATCGCGCGACCACATGCCACCGCAGACCACCACCCGGGATGCGCGGATCTCGCCCTGGTCGGTGACGACGCCGACGGCGCACCCGTTCTCGACCAGGATCCTGTCCACCTTCGTATTCTCGAAAATCCTGCCGCCGCGCATGCGCGCGCCCTTGGCATAGGCCATGGTCACGTCGGCCGGGTTCACCTGCCCGTCATGCGGGAACCAGAAGCCACCGACGATGCCGTCGAGATCGATCGGCGACCAGCGCTCCTTGATCTCGCCGGGGCTGACCTTCTCCACCGGCAGGCCGAAATTGCGGCCCATAGAGGCGCCGCGCGCCAGTTCCTCCAGCCGCGCCTCGGTGCGGGCGACACGCAGCGAGCCGCGCCGCAAGAAGCCGGTCGCCTGCCCAGTCTCCTCCTCCAGGCTGGCGAACAATTCGCCCGTATACTTGGCCAGTTCCGTCATCTGCCGCGTGGCGCGCAGCTGCGTGACGAGGCCCGCCGCGTGCCATGTGGTGCCGCAGGTCAGTTGCTTGCGCTCGCACAGAACCACATCGGTGATGCCGAGCTTGGTCAGGTGATAGGCGATCGAGCAGCCGGCCACGCCGCCGCCGATGATCACGACGTCGGCCGTTCTGGGCAAATGATTGCTGGATGGGTCGCTCACCGTCTCGCTCCTCGGGTACTTTTTGATTTTCCTGATCGCGCCCGCGCCTGGTCAGCCGTGCGGCGCATTGCCGGCGCCACGCGGCTTCGCCCAGGCGAAGCGCCGTTCGAAGCGCTTCTGCAGCAGCATCAGCGTGTAGACCATAGCGAGATAATAGATGGAGGCGACGGAATAGAACTCCGCGTAGCGGAATGTCGAGGCGACGCTCTGCTGGGTCACCGCCATCAGTTCGGTCAGCGAGATCACCGATGCCAGCGAAGTGGTCTTCAACAGGCTAATGAATTCGTTGACCGTCGGCGGCAGCGCGACGCGCAGCGCCTGCGGCACCGCGATGAGGAAGAAGACGTGCGGCTTGCGCAGCCCGAGCGCCGCGCCCGCCTGATATTGTCCGCTGTCGACCGCGGAGAGCGCCGCGCGGTTGATCTCGACCTGATAGGCCGCCTCGTTCAGCGTCAGCGCCAGGAACGCGGCCACGAAAGGCGAGAACCAGGCTTCGCGGAAGACCGGTGATATCTGCGGCAGGCCGTTCCACACGAACAGCAGCAGGAGCAGCGCCGGCAAGGCGCGAAACAGGCCCACATACGCCGTCGCTGCCCAGCGCAGCCACCATCGCTTGCCGTCCAGCGCCAGGGCCAGCGGCAGCGACAGCAAGATCGCCGCCGCATGGGAAATGACCGTCAGCGCGAGCGCCACCAGCGCCGCCTTGAAGAAGGTCGCGGAAAACAGCGTTGACCAGAAAAGGCCGGTATCGAAACTCACCGCAGCGCTCGCCCGGCTCTATTCGCCGACGCCGGTCACCGTCGACAACGGCAGCTTCCATTGCTCGGCGATGGTCTTCATCGTGCCGTCGGCCATCAGCGCCTTGACCGCGCCGGCGACCGCCGCCTGGTCGGCATCGTCCTTGCGGAAATAGGCTGCGTATTGGTCGGCGGCGCCGGCGGCATAGAGGATCTTCAGTTCGCCCGGCTGCTGGAGATCGCGATAGGCGAACTCGGTGTCCTGGCTGATCGTGCCGGTGGCGCGCCCGATCATCACCTGCTGGATGGCGTCGGTCTGCTTGGGATAGGTCTGCAGCGTGATCTTGTCGTGGCCTGCCTTGGCGAGCTCGTCGTTCACCTTGTTCAGCAGGTCGATGTAGGAGGTGCCGCTCTGGACCGCGACCACCTTGCCGGAAAAGTCTTCGTAGCTTTTGTAGGCCGTGTCGTCGCCGGCCTTGCCGATCATGACGACGCCGGTCTTGAGGTAAGGCACGCCGCTGAATTTCTCGAGGCGTTCGGGCTTGAGCAGCGCGCCGCTGATGACGATGTCGCAGCGCTTGGATTCCAGCCCCGGCAGCAGGCCGTTGAAGTCCATCGCCGTGATGTTGGCCTCGACCTTCCAGTGCGCGGCGAGCGCCTTGATGACGTCGATGTCGATGCCGACGGGCGGCTCGCCCGGCGTCTTGACGAATTCCATCGGCGGAAAGGTCGGGTCGACGCAGGCCTGCAGCTTCCCGCCGGAAACGAAGCTAGGCGCGCCGTCGGCCATGGCGGGCGTCGCGACGACCGGCGTCGCGGCAAGGAGTATGGAAAGGCAGATCAGCTTTCTTGACATGGTTCACCTCTGGGTTTCGGGCTCTTTGCGGCCCCGTATCAGGCTTGCTTAAAGTTCTTAAATAGTCAACATAATTCGCTGTAACAGAACAATCTCGGACAAGCCTTGCCGGCTAAAGCTGTGGCATAGTGCCTGTACGAACTCGAATCGGAGGAAGCGTTCGTGTCAGACTCTCCAACAGCCAAGCGCGGCGCCCCCAACATCGGCAGGCTGCTGCGCGCGCGGCGCCGCGACCTCGACATGACGCTGGACGAAGTCGCCAGCGCCGCCGACCTCACCAAGAGTTTTCTGAGCGACATCGAGCGCGACAAGACCTCGCCTTCGGTCGCCTCCCTGGTGCGCCTTTGCGAGGTCCTGGCGCTTCCCGTCGGCGATCTGTTCACGCCGGCCCGCTCGGGCGTGGTGCGCAGCGACGACCGGCCTCCCATCCGGTTCGGCGGCACCGGCGTTTCGGACTACCTGATTTCGCCGGCCGAGGCGAAGCGGCTCCAGGTCATCTATTCCGACATCGCGCCCGGCGGCACCGGCGGCGAAAAACTCTACACGCTGGGCTGCGAGGAAGAGTTCGTCTTCGTCCTCGACGGCGCGATACGGATCGTCGTCGAGGACACTACCCATGAACTCGGAGTCGGCGATGCGATCGCCTTCGATCCGCGCCGCCCGCACACTTTCGCCAACGCGTCCGCGAGCGAGCCGGCCAGGGCACTGTTCGTGCTGACGCCGCCGCCACGTTGAACAGGGCGGGCGGCGGCCAGCGGCGCGCAGCCTCACCGCGCGGGCTTGTCGGCCCGCATCCGATCGGCCATCAGGCAGATCATCTCGAAGGCGACGACCATGGCGTTCATGGCGGTGATCTGGTTGGGGCTGTCCTTGGTTGGCATCAGGCACACGATGTCGCCGCCGACGATGTTGAGGCCGCGCAGGCTCTGCAGGATGCGCACCGCGTCGCCGATCCTGAGGCCGGGATAGCCCGGCTCGATGTTGGACACGCCCGGCGCGTCGGCGGGATCGAGCACGTCGAGATCGAAAGTTATGTAGACCGGCGCGTCGCCGACGCGTTCGCGCACCTGGCTTGCCACCTTCTCCCAGCCGTCACGCTCGATCTCGTCCATGCCGATGACGCGGTAGCCGAGTTCCTCGCTGGTGTTGCGCGAGCCTGGCGTCCCGACATTCGGACGGATGCCGATCTGCGAGGAGCGCGTCGGATCGACGTGGCCCTCGGTGGCGGTGTAGCTGCTCCAATGCGCCGCTGAGCGACGGTTGCCCAGCCAGTGCGGCAGGTGATGGTAGCTGTCGGTGTGCGAATCGAAATGCACGAGCGCAACCGGCTTTCCGTCGGTCATGTTCGACCCCGGTCCGGCCACTGCCTTGAGCAGCGGCCCGGTGATCGAGTGGTCGCCGCCGATAGACACAAGGCGGCTGCCGGCCTTGGCGAAACGCTTCGCGTAGAGTTCGATATGGCGCACGCTGGTGTCGTTCACCATCGCTTCCGGCAGCGGCACGTCGCCGGCGTCGACGACCTTGCAGACATCCCATGGCACGAAACCGAAGCGGCCATGGCCGCGCCGGTAGAGCGCCGAGACATGGCGTACGGCACGTGGGCCAAGATGCTGGTCGCGCTCGGTCGAGCCATTGCCCGAGGAATGCGGAACGCCGAGCACGGCGATCTCACCGGCTCCCGGCTCCTCGTTCCAGGGCGCGCGGAAGAAGGTTGGAATACCCCACCAGTACCAGCGCTCCATCTCCTTGCGCGCTGCGGCCCAGTCCACGGTGTCGGCTTCTATCTCGGTCATCGTTGTTCCGTATTTACGAATTAAATTCGCTAATAGCGTACCAGCGATAGACGAAACGTCAAGTGAGCCAGCGATCGTCTTTGGCTCGAGGCAAGATAGCGCCACCTTCGAGGGCGGGAGCAGTCACATGAAACGCTTAGGCGATCGGGCTGCGCCGTGCGGCTACAGTCCTGGCGGTCACCTATTGCGGCGGCAGCAGCGGCGAGCTCGGCGAGGCCAAATCCGGCGACGGCAGATCGGAGGCCGGCAAACCCGGCAGCGAGGAACTTGGCGCCGGCGATCCGGGCGCGGGCAAGCCGGGCTGCGACAGTCCGGGAAGTGGCGAACCGGCCTGCTGCTCCCCGGCGAACATCAGCTTGGTCTTGGCGTCGGCGCTGGCGGGCTGCAGGCTGCGCTGGATCAGCGCCTCGACATGGTCGTTGCGCCGGCGCGCGCTTTCGGCGCCCATCACCACCACGATGAGGTGCCGCCCGTCGGCATTGTAGGAGGTGACGATGTTGTAGCCGGAGGCGCGGATATAGCCGGTCTTGATGCCGTCGACGCCGTGCACCCGGCCGAGCATGTCGTTGTGGCCGCGCACGAGCCTGCCGCGGAACATGAAGTCGCTTTCGGAAAAATAGTGGAAATGCTGCGGGAAGCGGCGCTCGAGCGCCAGCCCCAGCACCGCCATGTCGCGCGCCGTCGTCACCTGGCCGTCGTCGGGCAGCCCGCAGGCGTTGCGGAAACTGGTGCCGGTCATGCCGAGCTGCCTGGCCTTGGCGGTCATCATCGCGGCGAACTGGTCTTCACTGCCGCCGCCCAGATATTCGCCCACCGCCACCGCCACGTCGTTGGCCGACTTCACCACCATGGCGCGGATCGCGGAATCGACGTCGATCGTCTCGCCGCGCCGGAAGCGCAGCTTGGTCGGCGGCTGCGAGGCGGCGTGTTCGGAGACCGGGATCTGCGTTTCCTTGGTCACCCGGCCGCTCTGCATCGCCTCGAACAGCATGTAGAGCGTCATCATCTTGGTGAGCGACGCCGGATAGCGCTGCGCCGTCGAATTCACCTCGAACAGCGTCTTGCCGGTCGATGCGTCGATCACGATCGCCGCGTATCGCTGCGCAGGCGCCGGCACGTTGAGCACGCTCTCCGGCGGTGCGGCCGTGGTGCAGCCGGCCACCAGCACCAGAAAGGCAAACGCCGCGATCAGTTTCTGGAGGGCGGGCAAGGGACGCAGATAGGACAAGACGGTTCTTAAGCTGTTGCTGAGACGAGGCGACGCTAGCCTAACGCACCCGCTGCGTCCATTTGGTTAACGGCCGGATAGAGGCATTTGCCCAGGTTTCAGCACACGTCTACCATCCTCGGCGCACGATTGGGCGGTTGATGCAAAATGCCTGCCGCCGTGCTTGCCTTTCCAAGGTCGGGCAGGCTTTTCTGGCGCCTTGCAACAGATTCGGGGTGGAATGATGGACACGGTCACGATCGGCGCAAAGGGTATCTCGGTGTCGCTGGATCTCGCGGTCGGCCACATCGCCGCCATGGAGGTGGAGGCCGACGGCCGCCGCTTGACGCCGCTGCATCGCGCGCCCTGGGTCGGCTCGCCGCGCCAGGCGCTGCCGGAAAACCTGCCAGAAGGCACCGTGCGCCTGTCGGGCGATTTCCTCTGCGCGCCCTTCTCCACCAGCGATGTCGAGGCCGCGCCCCTGCATGGCTGGCCGGCCAACAGTGGGTGGGATGCGACTGAGAACGGCGCGATCGCCGGCGGCTGGCGCGCCGTCTTCCGGCTACGCCGCAAGGTCATGGGCGCGGCGGTCGACAAGGTCTTCACCCTGCGCGACGGCCATCCTTTCCTCTACCAGGAGCATGTCTTTTCCGGCGGCGCCGGCGCCATTTCCGTCGCGCATCATCCGATGACGGTGATGCGCGACGGTGGACGGCTGGCCTTCTCGCCGAAGCGCGCGGCGGTCACCCCGGCCACTCCCCTCGAGCCCGACCCGGCGCGCGGCCGTTTCCGGCTCGCCTATCCGGCTCGCGCCGCCGACCTTGCGCATTTTCCGCTCGCCGCCGGCGGCACGACCGATCTCACCGATTACCGCATGGAGGACAAGCGCGAGGATTTCATCACACTGGTCGAGGCCGACCACGGCGGCCCCGGCTGGACGGCGGTCGCCCGCCACGCCGAGCAGGATCTGGTGCTGGTGCTGAAAAATCCGGCTGAGCTGCCGGTGACGATGCTGTGGTTCTCCAATGGCGGGCGCGACTATGCCCCTTGGAACGGCCGCCATGTCGGCGTGCTCGGCATCGAGGACGGCCGCACCGCGGTCGGCCATGCCGCCTCGCTAGGCGACAACTGGTTGAAGCACGAAGGCGTGGCGACGGCCTTTGCGCTTGCCGAAGGGCGGTCGTTCTCGTTCCGCCACGTCATCGGCGCTGTTCCTTTCACCGATTCGGAGGCGCCGACCGGGATCGAAACCGTTCGCGACCGCATGCGCATCCTCGCCGCCGATGGCGCCGCCAGGGACGTGCCCTTCGACGGCGAGTTCCTGCGCGTAGGCCGCGCCGTTCCTGCCTAGGACCACGGCCGATCCGGGTTTGAAATTTCCGCCGACTGCCGCCAAGATGCGGCCGAAACATTACCCGGAAGGCCGCCGATGTCCGAGATCGCCCATATCACCGCCGCCATCTTCAAGCGTGCCGGCAAGGCCAAGCGCTTCATCGTCGCCATCGCCGGCCCGCCGGGCGCCGGCAAGTCGACGATTTCGGCGTCGCTGCACGAATTGCTGCCCGAGGGCACGTCCGAGGTCGTGCCGATGGACGGCTTCCATTTTGACGACAGCATTCTGAATCGCCGCGGCATGCGTGCCCGCAAGGGCGCGCCGGAAACCTTCGACTTCGCTGGCTTCGAGACGCTTCTGAAGCGCATCCGCTCCGGCGAGCCTGACATCGCCATTCCGGTGTTCGACCGCAGCATGGAATTGTCGCGCGCCGCCGCCGAGATCGTCGGCGCCGACACCAAGTTCATCCTGGTCGAGGGCAACTATCTGCTGCTCGACGAGGAACCATGGTCGCGGCTCGCCCCGCTGTTCGATTTCACTATTTATGTCGACGTGCCGCGCAACGAACTCGAGCGCCGCCTGATGGAGCGCTGGCGCGGTCACGGCAAGTCCGACGAGGATGCCCGCGCCTGGATCGCCTCCAACGACATGCCGAACATCGAGCGTGTGCTGGCGCGCCGCAGGGCGGCCGATCTGGTGATTGGTTAACCTGCTCAATTTTCAATATTTTCGGGTCGGAACCTTAAGGATTTCGTCCCGTTATGCCCCTATTGCGAAACAGTCCGGCGACGGAGCGATTCCAAGGAGAGCCGGTAACGGTTTTCCGGCTGGAATTGCGTGAAAAACAAGCAGCAGGAACCGTCCGATGGCAACCAGGACCAAGAAAACCACGCCCAGAAGCAGGGCGATGCAACCGAAAGCCCCTGTCGATTCGGCACCGAAGGATGTCAAGCCTTCCTTCGGCAAGGCCGCGCCCAGGAAGGTCGTGCCAGGCGCCGTGCACAAGGTCTCCGCGAAACCCGCCAAGGCCCACAAGCCGGCGGCCGGAAAGTCAGGCCCGATCCGCACCGTGGCAAGCGTTGCAACCGGCGCGGTGGTGGCCACCGCCCGGCTTGCCGCTTCCGTGCTCGGTCGGGGCGGCAAGGCCAAGGCCAAGACGAAATAAGGCTGCCGATCAACCCTTCGCGGGGATTGTAAGGCCCTTCTGCACGGCCGGTCGCGCCAAGCCGCGTTCCAGCCAGGCGGCCACGCTTCGGAAATCGTCGAAGCCCACGAGTTCGCGTGCCTCGTAGAAGCCGATCAGGTTGCGCACCCAACCGAGCATGGAAACATCGGCGATCGAATAATCGTCGCCCATGACCCATTGCCGGCCCTTGAGCCGCGTCTCCAGCACGCCGAGCAGACGCTTAGACTCGTCGCGGTAGCGCTCCAGCGGCCGCTTGTCGGCGATCTCACGCCCCGCGAATTTGTTGAAGAAACCCACCTGCCCGAACATCGGGCCGATGAAGGCCATCTGGAAGAAAACCCACTGGATCGTCTCGTAGCGCCGGATCGGATCGGAAGGGATGAGCTTGCCGGTCTTGTCGCTTAGATAGAGCAGGATGGCGCCGGATTCGAACAATCCGATCGGCTTGCCGCCGGGACCATCCGGATCGATGATCGCTGGAATTTTGCCGTTGGGGTTCAGTGACAGGAATTCGGGCGTCCAGCTCTCGTTCTTGCCGATATCGACATAGTGCGGCTCATAAGCCAGTCCGATTTCCTCCAGCGCGATCGAGATCTTCACGCCGTTGGGCGTCGGCGTGGAATAGAGCTGCAGGCGCTCGGGATGCCTGGCCGGCCAGCGCTTGGCGATCGGAAAGGCGGACAGGTCGGTCATCTGAGACTCCGGGGTGTGGATTTCTTGGGGCGGGCGCTTGGCGGGGTAGTCCAAGAAACTAGGATCCTGCCGCCCGGGATCAATATGCCAGGCAACGGGGTCGTTTGCGGAACCGGCGGTACGTCGCGATCAGATCGCCTTGAACGCCAGCACCGCATTGGTGCCGCCGAAAGCGAAGCCATTGCTGATCGCGACGCGCACCTTGCGCTCGCGCGCCACGTTCGGCGTCACGTCGAGATCGCAATCGGGGTCGGGCTCGCGGAAATTGGCCGTCGGCGGCACGATGCCCTCGCGGATCGCCATCACGCAGGCGATCATCTCCAGCCCGCCCGAGGCGCCGAGGCAGTGCGCATGCATCGACTTGGTCGAGGAGACCGAGAGCGAGCGCGCATGCTCGCCGAAGACGCGCTTGATCGCCGCCGTTTCGATCTGGTCGTTGGCCTTGGTGCCGGTGCCGTGTGCGTTGAGATAGTCGACGTCTTCCGGATTGAGCCCGGCGTCGACCAGGCAGAAGCGCATCGCCGCTTCCGGTCCCTCGACCGTCGGAGCAACGATGTCGGAGGCGTCGGCGGAAAGCCCGGCGCCGGCGATCTCGGCAAGGATGGTGGCGCCGCGCGCCATGGCATGGTCGTAGCTTTCCAGCACTGCCATGCCGGCGCCTTCGCCGATCGACAGGCCCTGGCGGTCGGCCGAGAACGGCCGGCAGGTGTCGGGCGAAAGCACCCGCAGCGCCTCCCAGCCCTTGAGCACGCCCCAAACAAGCGGCGCCTCGGTGCCGCCGGCGAGCATGACGTCGGCGCGGCCGAGCCTGATCTGGTCGACGGCCGATGCAATGGCGTGATTCGCCGACGAGCAGGCCGAGGTAACGCCGAACACCGGTCCGCGCAGGCCGAGATTCATGCTGACCTGGCCGGCCGCGGCCCCCGGCATCACCTTAGGCACGGTGAAGATGGCGGCGCGGTTGCGCCCTTCCACCAGGATCGCGCGGTAATTTTCCTCGATGGTCTCGAAACCAGCGACGCCGATGCCGACGATGGCGCCCATCCGGTAGGTGTTGTCGGCATGCGCCGCCAGACCTGCCTGGGCCATGGCTTCGCGCGCGGCAATCACGGCCAGCAGGCTGAAGCGGTCCATCGAGACGGTCTGTCTGCGGTCGATGCCGTGCTCGGGCAGCTGCTTGATTTCGCAGCCGACCTTGACCTTCAGGTCATGCAGCGAGGGGTTTTCGATCGTGCCGATCGCCGAACGCCCTGAGCGCATGGCGTCCCACATCGACGGCACATCGTTGCCGAGCCCGCATATCCCGCCAATGCCGGTGATGACGACGCGTTTCAGCATTCAGTCAGGCTTTTTTCGCAATCAGCGCGCGAACCGCCTCGACCATGTCGCCGACGTTCTTGAGGTTGCTCCAGGCGTCGACCGTGTTCATCTCGATCTCGATGCCGTACTTCTCCTCGAGGTCGAAGATGATCTCGGTCAGCTCCAGCGAATGGATGCCGAGCGTGCTGAGATCGGTGCTGGGAGTGATTTCCTCGCCACCGGTTTCCGCGTGGGCCTTGATCTTCTCGATGATTTCGGTCGTCAGCTGGTCAGCCATTCGGTTCCCTTCCCCTGTCGTTTCCCGACGCCAACTGATCAGCGCCCCTTTGTCCCCGGAGTCACAAAACGTCGTCGCCTTTACCCCATCAGGCATCGCGCGACCATTCCAAGATGGCTTCCCTCTATAGAAACCAAAACGATGTCAAGCAACAAGCTATATATCGACAAAGCCGCCGGAGTGCTTAACGTTGGCGCCGTGGACATGATCGGCGACACATTGGTCTCCCCGCCCGCCGCGCAACGTGTTGCCGGGCGAGCCAGGCTTTTCTGCGGCAAGCGGGCTGGCCGGACGCGTCTTCAGCGCCTTTATCAGGACGGATCCGCGAAGATCCGCATGCCCACGGTGCAGGGCGATCCGCTCGAGGCCGTGCTGATCAACACCGCCGGCGGGCTGACCGGCGGCGACCGGCTTGGCTGGGCCACAGAGGTGGGCGAGGGCGCTTCCGTCTCCATCACCACCCAGGCTTGCGAGAAGGTTTATCGCGCCGCGTCCGATCGCGCCGAGACGAAAGTGGACTTGAGGGTCGGCGCCGGCGGTCGGCTGGCCTGGCTGCCGCAGGAAACCATCGTCTTCGACCGCTCGGCCTTTGCCCGCAACCTGGATGTGGAGCTTGCCGAGGGTGCTGAGGCGCTCCTGCTGGAAGCCACCCTGTTCGGCCGGCTGGCGATGGGCGAACGGACCGTGCATGGCAGTTTTCACGATCGCTGGCGGGTGCGCCAGGACGGCAGGCTCATCCATGCCGAGGATTTCCGCATCGGTCCGGATATCGCGGCGCAGCTCCAGCGCCCGGCGGCAGCCGGCGACGCCTGTGCAATCGCCACGCTGCTCCTCGTATCGCCGCGCGCCGAGACGCTGCTGGAACCTGCTCGCGCGATCGTCGGCGACCCCGTGATCGCTGGCGGAGGCGGCGCCAGCTTCTGGAAGGTCGGCCAATCTGGCAAGCTTCTTGCGAGGCTCGTCGCCGGCGACGGCTATCAGCTCCGCAAGCGACTGGTTCCGTTGGTCGAACTGCTCAACGGGCGGGCCGGCCTGCCCAAATTATGGTCACTCTGATCTCGAACACCGGGACGACGCATGAACCTGACGCCGCGTGAAAAGGACAAGCTGCTGATCGCCATGGCGGCGATCGTGGCGCGCAAGCGGCTTGAGCGCGGCGTCAAGCTAAACCATCCCGAGGCGATCGCGTTGATCACCGATTTCGTCGTCGAGGGCGCCCGTGATGGCAGGCCCGTCGCCGAGCTCATGGAAGCCGGCGCTCATGTCGTCACCCGCGAGCAGGTCATGGACGGCATTGCCGAGATGATCCACGACGTCCAGGTCGAGGCGACGTTTCCCGACGGCACCAAGCTGGTGACCGTGCACGAGCCGATCAGGTGAGGAGAGATCGATGCTGGAGCTGAGGCCAAACTGCGAATGCTGCGACAAGGGTCTGCCACCGGAGGCGGCCGACGCGCTGATCTGCACCTTCGAGTGCACCTTCTGCGCCGATTGCGTGGAAAACGTGCTGGGCGGCGTCTGCCCGAATTGCGGCGGCAATTTCGCGTCGCGGCCGATTCGTCCGGCCGCGATGCTGAAAAAGTATCCACCCTCGACCAAGCGCGTGTTGAAGGCCGAAGGTTGTGGCCCGCGCAAGGCCGCATGATCCTCTCGAATTGGAAGGCAGACCGATGATTTCCGCTTCGACCAAACGCACTACGCTCGCCGCCATCCTGCTGTTTGCCGCCGTGATGCCGGCTTACGCCCATGTCGGTGTAGGCACGACTTCGTCCTTCGCCGCCGGTTTCGCCCACCCGCTTTCCGGCCTCGACCATATGACTGTGATGATCGCCATCGGCCTGTGGGCGGCCATGAAAGGCGGCAGGGCGGTGTGGGCATGGCCGCTGGCCTTCGTCGGCGTCATGCTGGTCGGCGGCGCGCTCGGCATGCTGCATGTGCCGCTGCCTTTCGTCGAGCCCGGCATTCTCGCTTCTGTCGTGGCGCTTGGACTGCTCGTCGCGCTGGCGGTCGACCTTCCGGTCTCGGCGGGCGTCGCCATCATCGGCTTGTTCGCCCTGTTCCACGGCCACGCGCATGGCACCGAAGTGCCTGAGAACGCCGGTGGCCTGGAATACATGGCCGGCTTTTCCGTCGCCACGGCACTTCTTCATTCCCTCGGCATCGCGGGCGGCCTCGGGCTTGGGCTGCGGTTCCGCGGACTCACCCGCGCTGCCGGTGCCGCGTGCGCGGCGGTCGGCGCCGGTCTTGCCTTCGGCGTTTTGTGAGGGCGCGATGATCCCCGGCGAAGTCATCACGGCCGACGGCGACATCGAGCTGAACGAGGGCCTGCCGACGCTGACGCTGAAGGTCGCCAACAGCGGCGACCGGCCGATCCAGGTTGGCAGCCACTATCATTTCTTCGAGACCAACGAAGGGCTGAAATTCGATCGCGAGCGAGCACGAGGCATGCGGCTGGACATTCCCGCCGGCACCGCCATGCGCTTCGAACCGGGGCAGGAGCGCGACGTCACTTTGGTGCCGCTCGGCGGCAAGCGCGAAGTCTACGGGTTCCAGCAGAAGGTGATGGGCAAGCTGTGAGACCGGCCGGCTCGGTCAAATCACTTCGGAGGCTTGGCCGCGGCATAGATGACCATCTTGCCGGGGTTGTTGAACTCCACCGCAAGCACGTCCTCGGCAAGCACGCGCCGCGAGTCGATGACGTTGAAGAGCAGCGCGTTTGCTTCGATCTCCTGGCGCAGTTCCGTGACATCGTCCTTGTGTTGCTTCACCTTGTTTTCGATGGACGGCGGCGGGCCGCCTTCGCTACGCGCGGCGTCCGTCAGGAAGACGATGTCGACCGTGTCGAGCTTGGTCGTCTTGCGCACCGTGCCGATGTTTTCGCGAGTGCGATCGATGGCCGTGATGACCTTTCCGGCTTCCGTCTTCGACAGTACTTCTTCCTGCCGGATGACCGAATCGACGATCGGCGCGGCCGGCCTGCCATTGTCCAACGGCTGCGCGGAGAGCGCAGGATTGGGCGCTGTTGCGGCAAGGCACGAGGCCAGGGCCAAGGCCTTGGTCCATTTCGTGAGGCGCGGGGCGGTCGGCATCGCTCGCTCCTGACTGAACTTTTGGCGGGGCGAAAAAGGCGAAACGAATCTGCCCCTCGGGAAGTTCCCTCGCTGACGGGCCTGATACCGGCCCGCCAGCGGGGCTTTTCCGGGTCAGCTAGCCTTTTTCGTGATCAGCGTCAGCGCGCCGTTCGGCTGCATGCTCGCGGCGATCACCTGCGCCGAGCTCATCCCCTTGGCTTGCAGCGCGGACTTCACCTTTGGGGTGGCATCGATCGATTTGCGCAACGTCTGCAAGCCGGCATCGCCGCGCTGCGCCACGATCTGGTTGACCTGCGTCTGCGTGTCTTTGGGCAGTTCGGTGATGTCGACGACGTTGACGCTCTGGATTGCCGGCACGCCGGGCTGGGCCTTCGCGGCGGGCGCGGCCGGGGCCGGGCTGGGCTGCGGCGTCGGCTGCTGTTGGGCACTGGCGGCGCCCGCCAGCATCAGGGTGGCGGCGGCCGCCAAGAATATCGTCTTGCGCATGGATGTTCCTTCCATCGGCTTGGGAGTGACCCCACCCGCCTCAGCCGCCCGAGGGGAACGTCCAAATGGGCGCTCAAAGTGTCGGCGAGCGGGTCATTGCGTGACCATTGGATGGCGACAATGTGCTGCCGGACCTCAATCAACGTTACCTTCGGGAGCAATTGCTGATGGCCAGATTAACCCGTGCCGCCTATGCGCGCATGTACGGCCCGACGGTTGGCGACAAAGTGCGGCTCGCCGACACCGAGCTGTTCATCGAGGTCGAAAAGGATTTCACCGTCCATGGCGAGGAAGTGAAATTCGGCGGCGGCAAGGTCATCCGCGACGGGATGGGCCAGAGTCAGGTCGCGCGTGCTGAAGGCGCGGTCGACACGGTGATCACCAACGCGTTGGTCGTCGACGCGCTCACCGGCATCGTAAAGGCCGATATCGGGCTGAAGGATGGCCGCATTGCCGCAATCGGCAAGGCCGGCAATCCAGACACGCAGGATGGCGTCACCATCATCATCGGTCCGGGCACGGAGATCATTGCCGGAGAAGGAAAAATCCTCACCGCCGGCGGCTTCGACGCACATATCCATTTCATCTGCCCGCAGCAGATCGAGGAAGCGCTGATGAGCGGCATCACCACCATGCTCGGCGGCGGCACCGGCCCGGCGCATGGCACCTTGGCCACCACGTGCACGCCTGGTCCCTGGCACATGGCGCGCATGATCCAGTCCTTCGACGCTTTCCCGATGAACATCGGCCTGTCCGGCAAGGGCAACGCATCACGGCCGGCGGCGCTGGAAGAGATGGTGCTGGCCGGCGCCTGCTCTCTGAAGCTGCATGAGGACTGGGGCACGACTCCCGCCGCCATCGACTGCTGCCTGTCGGTCGCCGACGATCACGATGTGCAGGTGATGATCCACACCGACACGCTGAACGAATCGGGCTTTGTCGAGGACACGGTGGCGGCGATCAAGGGTCGCACCATCCACGCCTTTCACACCGAGGGCGCCGGCGGCGGCCATGCGCCCGACATCATCAAGGTCTGCGGACTGCCAAACGTCATCCCATCATCGACCAATCCGACCAGGCCTTACACCGTGAACACCTTGGCCGAGCATCTCGACATGCTGATGGTCTGCCATCATCTGTCGCCCTCGATCCCCGAGGACATCGCCTTTGCCGAAAGCCGCATCCGCAAGGAGACCATCGCGGCGGAAGACATCCTGCACGACATCGGCGCCTTTTCGATCATCTCGTCGGACAGCCAGGCCATGGGCCGCGTCGGCGAGGTGGCGATCCGCTGCTGGCAGACCGCCGACAAGATGAAGCGCCAGCGCGGCGCGCTGCCGCAGGAGACCCGCGGCAACGACAATTTCCGCGTCCGCCGCTACATCGCCAAATACACGATCAACCCGGCGATCGCGCACGGGCTGTCGAAGGAGATCGGCTCCATCACGGTGGGCAAACGTGCCGATCTCGTGTTGTGGAATCCGGCCTTCTTCGGGGTGAAGCCCGAGATGGTGCTGGTCGGCGGCATGATCGCCGCTGCTCCGATGGGCGATCCCAACGCCTCGATCCCCACACCGCAGCCGATGCATTACCGGCCGATGTTCGGCGCCTACGGCAAGGCGCGAACCAATTCCTCGGTGACCTTCGTTTCGAGAGCCGCCTTCGATGCCGGCCTGCAAGGCAGGCTTGGCGTGGAAAAGGCGATGGTCGCGGTTGAGAACACGCGCGGCGGCATCGGCAAGCATTCGATGGTGCTCAACGATGCCACGCCGCATGTCGAGGTCGATCCTGAAACCTACGAGGTGCGCGCCGACGGCGAGCTGTTGACTTGCGAACCGGCGACGGTCTTGCCGATGGCGCAGAGGTATTTTCTGTTTTAGGGTCGTGGCCAACAACAAGTGGGTGATCGGCCATGGACGAGCAGAAGAAAGCGGCTCTCATCGCGAGGATGGGCGAGTTGGAAAAGTATAATGGCGGCGTTGCTCCGGTTGTTATGCCGCTGGTTACGCTGGAGCAGTATTTCGACGGAGCCGACGGAGAAGCTGGCCTCTTGTGCAATAGTCACGTCGCTCCCGACAACGCAATGATCCTGGCGGTGTTCAAGTCGATACGAGACCGGCCCGAGGTTAGCGACGTCAGGGTGGCGATTACTCAATGTGACACCGGGGAATGGCCGTTCTCGGATAAGGTCGTTGTCGTGACACGTGCCGAAGAAGGCGAAGTGCTCAACTGGCTCCCTTCTGGTTTTGAGCCTGACGAGACCTGGGAGGGAGATGTAGACCATCTTCCTGCGGAAAGGATCGAGGTCCCCTCCGACCACCGGAAGCTTTGGTTCTGGTACGATTGAGGCAGTAACTGCCAGCGCAGAACAGACCATGGCCACCGAAATCGCTTCCCCCCACGACATCTTCCCTCACATCCGCATCGTCATGGGCATGGTGATCGGCCTCGGCGTCACCCGGCTGCTTTCGGGCGTCGCCCGCCTTATCCAGCATCCCGGCCAGTACCGGCTCTATGGGGTGCATCTCGCCTGGGTGGGCTCGCTGCTCTTGATGATGGTGCATTTCTGGTGGTGGGAGTTCGGGCTCTACGCCATCGAGTCATGGACCTTCGGCAAATACCTTTTCATCATCTTCTACGCCATCACGCTGTTCCTGATGTGCGCGCTGCTGTTTCCGGATTCGATGCTCGATTACACCAGCTACGAGGACTATTTTTACTCGCGCCG
>NZ_JANINM010000376.1 GCF_024509055.1 Mesorhizobium sp.
TTCGGCTCGGTCGGCGGCGGCGGCCGTTATGACGGGCTGGTCTCGCGCTTTCGTGGCGAGCCGGTTCCGGCGACCGGTTTCTCCATCGGCGTTTCCCGGCTGATGACCGCGCTGAAGAACCTCGGCAAGCTCGATATCTCCGACGTCATCGCTCCGGTCGTGGTTCTCGTGATGGACAAGGACACGGAGAGCCTCGGCCGCTACCAGAAGATGGTCGCCGATTTGCGCGCCGCCGGTATCCGCTCCGAAATGTATCTCGGCGGCGCCGGCATGAAGGCGCAGCTGAAATACGCCGACCGCCGTGGCAGTCCTGTCGCCATCATCCAGGGTGGCGACGAGCGCGCGAAAGGCGAGGTGCAGATCAAGGACCTGATCGAAGGCGCCCGCATGTCGGCGGAAATCACCGACAATGCCGAATGGCGCGCCGCAAGGCCCGCGCAGGTCACGGTGGCTGAGGGCGAGCTGGTGGCTGAGGTGCGGAAGATCCTCGTGGCGCAGGCGGCCGATCGCGCGAAGGGTGGCGCTTGAACACCCCCCTCTGTCCTGCCGGACATCTCCCCCTCAGGGGGGGAGATTGGCTGCGGCCATCGCTTTCGCCAATCACCTACGTTGCAGAACAAGCACTGCCGAGAAGGCTGCTGATCTCCCCCCTTGAGGGGGAGATGTCCGGCAGGACAGAGGGGGGTGCCTCGCACCCGACCTGTCCATGACCTCCCGCCCCGCCATCGCCGCCGATATCGTAAAGCTCTTCGCAACCCGCGACACCCACGCGGTCGAAGTCGCCGTGCTGCAGCCGGCCGACCCGTTTCTCGACATGGCGGGCGAGGATCTGCGCCGGCGCATCTTCCTCACCGAAAGCGAGATCGGCAAGACGCTGTGCCTGCGGCCGGAATTCACCATTCCCGTCTGCCTCGACCATATCGCCAGCCAGGCCGGCACGCCGCGCCGCTATTCCTATCTCGGCGAAGTGTTCCGCCAGCGCCGCGACGGGGGTAACGAATTCTTCCAGGCCGGTATCGAGGATCTCGGCGACGGTGACACCGCCGCAGCCGACGCCCGCTCGCTGGCCGACGCGCATGCCCTGCTTTCGCTGGTGCTGCCGGGCCAACCGTTTGCGGTGACGCTTGGCGACCAGACCCTGTTCGAGGCGGTGCTGGCGGCTCTTGGCCTGCCGCGCGGCTGGCGCATGCGGCTGGCCCGGGCGTTCGGCTCCGCGCCGATGCTGGAGGCGGCGCTTGCCGATCTCGCCAACCCGCCCCGCAACAGCCAGCTTTCGGGTCCGGTCGCCATGTTGGCACTCGATGGCGACGTGGAAGGTCTTGCCGCGCATATCGCCGCCGGTATGGAAGAGACTGGCCTGTCGGCCTCGTCCGGGCGCGCTCCTGTCGACATCGCAAGACGCCTGATCGAGAAAGCGCAGTTGCGCAGCGTGCGGCTCTCGAACGAGGCGTTCTCGGCGCTGAAAGGCTTTCTCGAAATCGATGTCGCGCTGGGCGGCGCGACATCGGCGCTTGAAAAATTCGCCGCCGATGCCGGCCTGTCGCTAGGTGCCGCGCTCGAAACCTTCGCCGCCCGCGTCAAGGCGATCGAAGCGCATGGCCTGCCATCGAGTGCGATCCGGTACGACGCTGCCTTCGGCCGTCCGCTCGACTACTACACCGGGCTTGTCTTCGAGATATCCGTGACTGACGCTGATCGCCCGTTGGTCGGCGGCGGCCGCTACGACCGGCTGCTAACACTGCTCGGCGCAAAGAAGCCGATCCCCGGTGTCGGCTTCTCGGTCTGGCTCGACCGCATCGAGGCTTTGCGGGAGAGCGCGAAATGATCACGCTGGCGATCCCGTCCAAGGGCCGTCTCAAGGAACAGTCGCTCGAGGTGTTGGCGAAGGCCGGCCTCGCGGTCGTCTTGCCTGAGGACGACCGCAAATACCGCGCCCGCATCGACGGCCTCGACAATGTCGAGGTGGCGTTCCTTTCCGCTTCCGAGATTGCCGGCGAGATCGGCCAGGGCGCGGTCGACCTCGGCATCACCGGTGAGGATCTGGTGCGCGAGAACCTTGCCGACTGGGAAGCGCGCGCCGAGATCGTCGCGCGCCTCGGCTTCGGCCATGCCGATGTCGTCGTGGCGGTGCCGGACATCTGGCTCGATGTCGAGACGATGACCGACCTTGACGATGTCGCCGCCGACTTCCGTCAGCGCCACGGCCGGCGTCTGCGGATCGCCACCAAATACTGGCGGCTGACGCAGCAGTTCTTTTCGCTCAAGCACGGCATCCAGGTCTACCGTATCGTCGAAAGCCTCGGCGCCACCGAGGGCGCGCCGGCGGCGGGCCTCGCCGACATTATCGTCGACATCACCTCCACCGGCTCGACCCTGCGCGCCAACCATCTCAAGATTCTGGGCGATGGGGTGATCCTGAAGTCGCAGGCCTGCCTGGTCGCTTCGAGAAAGGCCCGTGACGCGGCCGACGAGCAGCAATTGCGCGACATCGCCGCGAAGATGAGCGCTTTCCATCCCTCATGAGGAGAGGGGACCTTTGGCGGATTTGCACCGCCGCCATGGGCTGATAGGCTCGGATATCCCGGGAGGAGACGGCGATGGTAATCAAGCTCGACGAACTCCAAAACGCCAGCAACCTGCGCAAGCAGCGCGATAGCTTCATTGCTCCGGTGGATGGCAGGGCGCATGTCTCGGGCGATCGTTCGGCGCCCTTGCTGGACAAGACAATTCCCGAGTTGTTTTCCGAGACGGTAAGCAAATACGCCACGCTCGACGCTGCCGTTTTCCTCGGTCAGGACAAGCGCTTCACCTGGAGCGAGCTCTCCGACGCGGTTGATGCGCTGGCTGCCGGCTTCCTCGCGCTCGGGCTCGAAAAGGGCGACCGCGTCGGTATCTGGTCGCCCAACCGCTGGGAATGGCTGGTGACGCAGTTCGCCACCGCCCGCATCGGCCTGATCCTGGTCAACATCAACCCGGCCTATCGGCTGACCGAGCTGGAATACGCCTTGAACAAGGTCGGCTGCCGGGCGCTGGTGACCGCCGCCCAATTTAAGACGTCCGACTATCTCGGCATGATCGAGACGCTGGCGCCGGAGCTCGCCACCGCCGAACCCGGCAAGCTCAAGGCGAAGAAGCTGCCGGCGCTTGAAATCGTCATCCGCATGGGAGACGACAGCTCACCCGGAATGTTCAATTTCGGCGATGTGCTCGCCACGGCCGCGCGCGACGACTATGACAAGCTCGACCGCGTCACCGAAGGGCTGAAGCCGGGCGAGGCCATCAACATCCAGTTCACGTCAGGTACGACGGGCGCGCCGAAGGGCGCGACGCTCACCCATCTGAACATCGTCAACAACGGCAATTTCGTCACCTCGGCGATCAAGCTCACCGTCGACGACCGGCTCTGCATCCCAGTGCCGCTCTACCACTGCTTCGGCATGTCGATGGGCACCATGGGCTGCGTCTCCAAGGGCGCGACCATGGTATTTCCTGGCGAAGGCTTTGACACCGGCGCAACGCTGAAGGCCGTGGCGCAGGAGGCCTGCACCGGGCTCTACGGCGTGCCGACCATGTTCGTCGCCATGTTTGACCACGCGGACTTTTCCACCTTCGACCTTTCCAGCCTGCGCACCGGCATCATGGCGGGTTCGCCTTGCCCGATCGAGGTGATGAAGAAGGTGGTGTCGCTCATGCATATGTCCGAAGTGACGATCGCTTACGGCATGACAGAGACCAGCCCGGTCTCCTTCCAGAGCGGCGTAGACGATCCGCTGGAAAGGCGCGTCTCCACTGTCGGCCGCATCCACCCGCATGTCGAGGTGAAGGCCATCGGGCCTGACGGAGCGACCGTCGCCGTTGGCGCGCCGGGCGAACTCTGCACGCGCGGCTATTCGGTGATGAAGGGCTATTGGGAAGACGCCGAGAAGACTCGCGAAGCGATCGACGCCGAAGGCTGGATGCACACCGGCGACCTCGCCACCATCGACGCCGAGGGCTATTGCAACATCGTCGGCCGGGTCAAGGACATGGTCATCCGCGGCGGCGAGAACGTCTATCCGCGTGAGGTCGAGGAATTCCTCTACCGGCACCCGAAGATCAAGGAAGTGCAGGTCTTCGGCATTCCGGATGACAAATATGGCGAGGAGCTTTGCGCCTGGATCGTGCTGAAGCCTGGCCAGATCGCCACCGAGCAGGAGATCAAGGCCTTCTGCGCCGGCCAGATCGCCCACTACAAGGTGCCGCGCTACATCCGCTTCCGCACCGAACTGCCGATGACGGTGACCGGCAAGCCGCAGAAATTCCTGATGCGCGAAGCGATGGTCGAGGAGCTCGGTCTGGTCGTGCAGAAGACGGCGTGAAGCTGGAAATATTCAGCCTTGGGAAACGCGCTCAGGGCGCGAACCCTCCAATTGTGCGTGTCTGGATGGGATCATGGACAACGAGTTCCCAAATTTCGCCGCGCTGAAAGCCGCGAAAGTCGAAAGCATAGACTACCGCATTGTCGTCCGGCGTGGCGCACGAACCGGCAACGCGATCGTCATCGCTCCGCACGGTGGGAAAATCGAACCCCGCACATCCCTGATCGCCGAGACGATAGCTGGAAGCGATCTCGATATGTACTGCTTTGAAGGACTGATGCCGGAAAGCAATCGGGAGCTGCACATAACATCAAGGAACTTCGACGAGGAGTCCGCGCTTGAGCTGTTGCGGACGAAGTCCACCGTCGTTGCAATCCACGGTCGGCAGGACAGGGACGATCCCTCGGCGGTCTACATGGGAGGCAAGGACGCAGCGTTGGTCTCTGAAATAGTCGCGCGCCTGCAAAACGCCGGCTTCAACACACAAGAGGATGGTCACCCGTTTCCAGGCATCCACGATTTGAACATCGTCAATCGTGGGCTGACGGGGAAAGGGGCACAGCTGGAGATACCGTTCTCACTGCGCCAGCGGCTGGGGAAAGAGCCCGAACTTTTGCAAAAATTCTGTATGGCGGTTCGCAAGGCGATCGAGAGCTTCGGCGCGAGAAGCGGTTCGATCTTGTCTTGAACGGCGTCGCCGTTCCATCTCCATCTCCGACCGCCTTGGCGCCGACCCCTGACCTCACGCACTTACGGCACCGGGCTGATCCACCGCACGGAAGGCGGCCTGACGGGGGCTAAAAGCGGAAGCGGACCAGGTACCAGAGCGCCTTCATTCCGTCGCGCCAGTTGATCTTCTTGCCCTCCTCATAAGTGCGGCCGTAGTAGCTGATGCCGACCTCGTAGATGCGCAGGCCGCCTGCGCGCGCGATCTGGGCGCTCAGCTGAACTTCGCAGCCAAAGTCGTCGCAGGTCAGGCGCAACCGCTCTTTGACCTCGCGCGTGAACATCTTGTAGCAGCACTCGATGTCGGTCAGCGTCTGGTTGTAGAGCAGATTGAACATCAGCGAGATGAACCTGTTCGCCATGTAGTGGTGGAAATACAGCGAGCGATGCGGCCAGCCATAGAAGCGTGAACCGTACACAACGTCGGCAACCTTGCGCCTGGCGATAAGGTCGTACATCGCTGTCCAATCAGCGGGATCGTATTCGAGATCCGCGTCTTGAATGACTATGACCTCGCCGGTGGCCAAGGCCAGACCATTGCGAACGGCCGCCCCTTTCCCACTGTTGCGCTCGTGATAATGCGGTCGGACCGTGGTGCAATGGCCTGGGCCGGTCGAAAATTCCAGGTTGCCACCGGCGTCGACCATCACGGCGAGACCCGACCGCGGGCCTTCCGGAAAATTCCTCCGGAGCCACTCGCGGGTTCCGTCGACCGATCCGTCATCGACGAGGATGACTTCCTTCTCGACGCCGGGAAGAGCCTCGCTGACGACGGACAGCACCTTGGCTAGCGTCGCAATTTCGTTGAACACCGGGATGATCACTGAAAGCATGGCGAAGGTAGGCCCTGTGTTCTTTGGCTAGGCAAGGAGGGCGGCCATGACCATCACGATCCCGATTGTCGCGAAAAGCGCCCGATACAAGCGCTGAAGGCGGACGAGACTTTCGAAAGTCAGCCCGGCTCCAAGCGCTCGCAACGATGCCAGGATGTGGAGAGGCAACAGGATCGCCGCCGAAACGAGCACGAAGGGCACAAGATCGGAGAGCGCAAGCACGACAAGAAGTGCATAGGCAGCGGCAAACAGGACAAGCCCAGCGATAAAGCTTTGCGTCTTGCCGAAAGCCACGGCATTTGTCCGGATGCCATTGAGCAAATCGCTGTGGTGATCGCGGGTCTCATGCGTGAAATGACCCGCCGTGAACACCAGCCCGAAGAAGCAACTGATGGCCAGGCCGCGCGCGTCGATGGCGGCGAAAGCTCCATAGCCGAGAAGAAAGTGCAGCGACCCGCCGACGAAATGAAGGGCCGAACTGAGCAGAGGCCTGCCTTTCAGGTGGAACACGGGAGCGGAGTAGAGGGCGCTGAAGCCGGCAATCGCCAGCCCGACAAGCAGTGCAGTTTCGCTGACCAGTCCCAGTAAGAAGAGGCTGAAGGCGAGAAGAGATACAGCGAGGTAGCCGATTTCCGGGCGGGTCAGGCCCTTCGCTGCAAAAGTCCACCCCGCACGTTGGGGGTTGTTGAGATCGCCTTCGATCCCCGACCAGTCATTGAAGACGAACACATGCGCGACCAGGCAGAAATTGGCCGCCATGACGCTGGCGATTTCCACAATGCTGGCTGTCGTCAGGGCGTGGACTGAAAAGATCGCTCCGATCAGCGGTGCGCCTTGAAGCGCGCACACTTCGTCAAAGCGAATAGCGGATAGCAACCCCACCATCGGCGGTCTCCGCCGGTGGCGGGGCGCAACAGTCGTTTCGGTGACGAGTTGCGTCACTTTCCACCACAGTATGGTTGGGCGCCGCCTGGGCGGCAGCGAGCTTTTGTTTGCGCGGATTGCATCTCGAAATGGAGCCTCAGCCAAAGCGCATATCCAAGCTCCTGTGACCAATAGAATCGGCGCACGGAAGCGGTAAGGTCATTGTGATAGAAAAGCGGGGGATCGCTGCCAAGCAAGGAGAAATCATCGGCTGCGATCTTGTCCAGAAGAGCTGCCGTTTCGGAGTAGGTTCCGGCGGTAGCGGCGCCGTCTTCTATCATTTGCAGAAGCTGCGCGGCGCGGACCCAGATCTCCTGCCCGAATACCGCATGGCGCAGCCGCGTCTCTGGCATTTGCAGCTGGCAGCCGGCCCTGCGCAAGTCAGCGAGCCGCAGGATGGGCAGAAGTGGGGCATCGGCATAATAGACCCAGGCATCGTCATCGGCCATTTTCCGGGTCATCGCCTCGCACAGCGCCCGTGCCGCGGGAGGATCTTCCTGCGCCAGCAGCATAAAGACGTGCATCTGTATTCCGAGATCGGCTGGATTTGGATCCTTGCCCGGGTTGAGGCACTGATAGCGCTCCTGTGGCGCCAACCACGTCTTGTAGAGGCCGTCTGCCCGTCTGTACTGCTTCAAGGTGGCAAGCGCCGGCGCCAGCAGGTCTTTTTGCGCGCTGGGAGCCACTCGCCAGGCGAGTGCGGTATCGTCGGCGTCTGGCGTGATGGCGCAACCGAGTGTGCCGATGGTCGGCGCATCCGGCCGTCCGTGATATCTGACCAGCCCCCCCGGCTCGATCTGGTCCGTCAAATATCGGCGCGCCCGGCCGATCATGTCGTTCACGCCCGCTTCCCCCACGACCGGGGCAAGCACGTCGATCATGACGGCGTTGAGGTAGGTATTCAACTCTAGGTGCGCGTCCTCATACTGGACGCCGCCGGTAAAGCTCGTCAGCCAGTACCCAAGGGGTTGTTGTCGCTCTGCAAGGAACCGGACCGCTTGCTGCGCGCTCGTCGGAGCGGGCGTCAGGGTGAACTTGCGTTCGATGAGCAGCCGTGGCTCGCTACCTCGTTGCGGATGCACAAGTACGCTCACCACATGCTCGCCGGGCTCCAGCTTGCCGGCCGGAAACGCAAATTGCCAGCCTGCCGGGCTGCTTGCGCCGGACGCGCGAGCTACGTCGGGGCGGTCGAAGAATTCGGATGTTCCGGACATGATGCGACCATCGACCAGTCCCACCAGGTCGGCCGGCGTCTTCCTGTCGGCAAGCGCCCATCCGACCACCTGGACAAGGCGCTCTTTTGGCTCGCTAACCTTGCCGGGTACGGCCTCGATGATCCTGATGTCGTCCAGGTAGCCGCGCATTTCCGTCAGGAGATCCATCGGGGCGGGCGAATGCTTTAGCTCGACAATGAAAGGAGCATTCTTGAAATCCCACGCAGGCCGCATCCTGTCGGGGCCGGTAGCCATCACCAGCGCCTCGTCCGCCACGCCGATGTACCAGAACGCCCCGATGACCTGGATGACGGTCGCCACAACGGCGGTCAATCCGAACAGAGCGCGACCGATCCGGGGCAATGCCGCAAGGACGGGCGGCAGCATCCACATCAGCATCGGAAGCATGTCGGTAAGCCATCGCGGCCCGTACGACGCGCCCTGGCGCCAGTCGATCAAGCCGTAAAGGGCCACTTCCAGGACGATGGCGCAGAGCGCCGCCACGGTGAGGCCGCGCATCTTCGGGTCGCGCAGCACTGTGACCAGGAAGCAGGGCAGGAACAGGAGGAATGGAGAGAAGACGAAAAGTCCGCGCGTTGGGCTGAACAGCAGGCCCGCGATGCCGCCCAACATGCCGTCGCTATATTTGTTGGACGGGTCGACCAGCCCATAGCCGCCAGCGATGTTGCCGACGAAATAGAGATTGTAGGCAACGACCAGGCCGACGGGAACCAGCCCCGAAGCGACGTATAGGGGGGATTTCCGGCCTGCCCACCAGAGGCCGTAGAGGCCAAGTCCAGCCGCCAGGATCGCATCAGGCTGGCGGTTGACCGCGATCAGTGCGCAAAGGAAGCCTGCGGCGACGGCGCGGATCGCGGTGCACGGTCCGGTAACCAGCAGCATCGTTGCGACGACGAGGAACTCCGCCAGTCCGTGCATCCAGAGCGCCTGGCTGCTGATGACCCATGTCGACGTGCCAAAGGCGTAAACCACAGCGAGCAAGGCGGCAGTTGTTGGGCTGCTGCGCCGCCGCAGCAGGAGGTAGAGGAGGCCGACGGATGCCGCCGCCAGGAGAGATGCGCTGAGCTTCTCCATGACCCTGGCGATCCTATCCAATAGCAGCGGATCCCAGCCTTTAGCCGATAGGATGCCGACAGCCGGCAGGTAGAGCGGCGCCACAACGACCGGAACCGCAATAGGGTATTCGGAGACGAAGTGGCCACGAGCTCCCTTGAGTATCCAGGCCGCGGTATCGGTCTGTCCCCGCGACATCGGCGGTTTGCGCCCTTGCGCGACCGTGGAGACGATCGGATCGAGGGCGACCGTATGATTGCGCCAGATCGAGAACGGCAGATACCGAGCGGCATAAGTGTCGGCCGCGGGGATCGACCGCAGGTTTGCGTTGTAGACGAGGAAGGCAAGTAGGCCGAGCAGGACCGCAATCGCGATGTCGCGACTGGCATTCCGGCGTGACGGGGGCGATGATTTTTCCAGCCCTGGCGCGTGGGCCGAGAATGCGTCGGTCGGCAATGCCCTCAACCCCCACGTAGCTATGCGGCGTAACTACATGCCGGAGCACGCTGGCTCCAACAGATATGCTCGTGCTTCAACAAGAATGTCCGCCTGAAGGTCGGGCCAACCCGATCACGGTGGACAGTATCCCGGTCGGGGTCGGCGGTGCTGCTACCGCCGCCCTGCCTTCACCTCGGATGGTCTTGGCGCCGAGCCCGGTTCCTCAACGAGCGGGCCGAGGAGCACTTCGCCGAACAGCGGCTGGTAGCTGCGGCGTACCGCCGGATCTTCCTTGAACGACAGGGCGTACTGGCCGATCTGGTGGAAGTAGGTGATGCGCGCTCTGACCAGGCTTTCGTCCTGCGAATAGCCCATGTCGCGGAAGGAGCGGATGAGCAGCGCGATGCGCAGGTCGTCCATCTCCTTCACTTCCTGTGCCAGCCTCCGCGATGTCCGTGACCAGTCGCGTATGGCGAGATCGAGCAGCGGGCTGAACGGCGCCTCGTCGACCCACACATGCACGATGTCGGTGAAGAACCGCAGCCCGTCGACGTCGTGCATCTCGCGCATCGCCCAGAAGGGCGCGCAATTGATGTCGCGCCATTCCTGAAGCAGGCCGTCGCGAAGGTCGGCGAGGCTGGTGAAATGGAAGTAGAAGCTGCCGCGCGTGACCTTCAGCTGCTTGGCGAGGCGGTCGATCTTGACCTCGGCGATGCCGCGCTTTTCCAGGACCTTGCGCGCCGCGGCGATCCAGGCCTCACGGCTCAGCGTCTGCCGGGGCGCTGTCGACCCGGCCCGCGTCCTGGCCGGTTGCTTCGTCCTTGCCGTGGCGGCGTCCGCTTTCACCTGCTTCCAGACCTCCATGCCGGCTGGCCGCAACCAGCCGGACTTTTCCTGATCAAGCCGATGTTCGCCCGCTTCGCAACCCGCAACCGGCGTCGTCCACTAGGGAACGATGCACTTTTGAGCGACTTGCCTCACGCTAGCGCGCTGATCCGCTGCAGCATCAGTTCGAAGAACGGCGCCGGCTCGATGCGGCGCAGCACGTTGCAGTTCTTGCGGCGGCCGGTGACATGCCACCAGTCGACCACGGTCATGCCGATCGTCTCGGGGGAGACGATGTCCACCGTCACCGCGCATTGGCGCTTTTCGTAGATTTCCGGCGCCAGCAGGTAGCCGGTCACGCAGGCATCATGGATAGGACGTCCGGGCGTTCCGAACTTGTGGCTGCCATACTGGCGATAGAAGTCGGCGAGGTTCGCGGCCTCGATCGCGGCCCTGCTGCCGGTCGCGCGCAGGCGGTCAAGCCATTCCAAGGTCATGATGGCGGTATAGGTGCAGTCGATGCTCGCCATCGTCACAGGCGCGCCGCTGTCGAACACCTTATGCGCCGCATGCGGGTCGACGAAGATGTTGAATTCGGCGGCGGGCGTGGCGTTGCCGCCTTCGAAGAAGCCGCCGCCCATCAGCACCACCTCGCGCAGGCGGGGAATGATCCTGGGCTCCATGGTCATGGCCATGGCAAGGTTGGTCATCGGCCCCAGCGTGCAGACGGTGAGCTCGCCCTCCGGCGCGTCCATGATGGTGCGCACGAGGTAGTTGACGCCATGCTCGGTCTGCAGCGGCGTCACCGGCTCCGGCAGGTCGGCGCCGTCGAGTCCGGTCTTGCCGTGCACGTATTCGGCCGTCATCAGCTTCTTCACCATCGGGCCGGGGCAGCCGGCATAGACCGGCACGTCGGGCCGCCCGGCGAGCTCGACCACCTTCAGCGCGTTCTTCGAGGTCAGCGGCAGCGGCACATTGCCGCCGACGGTGGTGATTCCGACCACCTCGAGCTCCGCCGGCGAGCCGAGCGCGAACAGGATTGCGAAGGCGTCGTCCTGGCCTGGATCGGTGTCGATGATGATCTTGCGTGGCGCCATGTCGTCCCTGCCTTCAAAAGCCTATTGATGAGCCCGTTCGGATGTGTAGAAATACAGTACTGTATCTTATGTTCAAGACAGGGTGTTCGAAAATGAACGAACGAGAGCGCGGCGACTTTTCCGAAATTCCGATCCTCGATGTGTCGGCTCTCTACGGCGCCGATCAGGAGGCGATCCGCGCAACGGCGGCGACGCTGCGCCGCTATCTCGAGACGATCGGCTTCCTCTATGTCGTTGGCCACCCGATCCCGCGCGCCGACGTCGAGGCGGTGCGCGAGGCGAGCAAGCGCTTCTTCGCCTTGCCGGACGAGGAGAAGCTCAAACTCAAGATCGACAGGAATTTCCGCGGCTATCTGCCCTTTGCCGGCTCGACGATCGTCACCTCGTCGGTCGCCACCGTCAGCAAGCCGAACCAGAGCGAATCGATCTTCTTCATGCATGAAGTCGAGGCCGACGATCCGCGCGCCGTTGCCGAAAAGCCGCTGCAGGGTCCGAACCAGTGGCCGGACGAGGCCCTGTTGGACGGCTTCAGGGGAACGATCGAGCGCTATGTGGCCGAGATGGGCACGCTCGCCCGCAAGATGGTCGGCGCCATCACGCTGTCGCTTGGCCTGCCTGCCGGCAGCCTCGACCGTTATTTCGACCAGCCGACCACCTTCCTCAGGCTGCTGCATTATCCGACGCAGCCGCAGGAAGAGGGCCTGTTCGGCTCGGCGCCGCACACCGACTACGGCTTCATCACCCTGCTGGCGCAGGACGACGTCGGCGGCCTGGAGGTCAAGAACAAGGCTGGCGAATGGGTGCCCGCGCCGCCCATTCCCGATTCCTTCGTGATGAATGTCGGCGACATCCTTGCACGCTGGTCGAACGACCAGTTCGTCTCGACGCCGCACCGAGTCATCAACCGGTCCGGGCGGGAGCGCTATTCGCAACCCTTCTTCTTCGATCCGTCGATGGAAGAGACGATCGAGGCGCTCTCCGTTTGCGTGCCGGCCGGCGCGCAACCGAAATACGAGCCGGTGCTCTACGGCGATTACCTCATGGAGCGCATCGACAAGAACTATCACTACCGCAAGAAGAAGGCCGCCGAGGCGGCGAGCGCGTAAGCGATCGAACAGCCCGCCCCGCGCCGACCCGTTCATGGCGCCGGGGCAAGGAAGAATGAGCAACAGGGGAACGACAATGAGAACAAATCTGTCCATGGCCGGCCTTGCGCTGGCTGCTTTCGCCACGGCTTGGAGCGGCCTTTCCAAAGCCGCCGAAATTCCGAAATCGGCCGAGGTCCAGCAGTCGGGCGCGCTCACCGTCGCCAACACGGTCGACTTCGCGCCGTTCGAATATCTCGACGCCGACGGCAAGCAGACCGGCATCATCATCGACCTCGCCAGCGAGGTGGCGAAAGCCCTCGACGCCAAGCTGGACGTCCAGCGCATTCCGTTCCCATCGATGATCCCCGGCCTCGCCGCCGGCCGCTTCAAGATCGCCTGGGAGACCTTCTCGGCTACGCCTGAGCGCTTGAAGCAGGTCGACTTCATCATGTTCCTCAAGGCCGGCATCGCCGTCTCGACGACGCCCGACAAGAAGGACAGCCTGTCCGCCGACAACGGCCTGTGCGGCAAACGCATCGGCGCCACCGGCGGCAGCGCTTCGGACTTCCTGATCGACAAGCTGAGCAAGGACTGCACCGACAACGGGCAGGCGGCGATCCAGAAGTCGCTGTTCAACTCGACCGCCGACAGCACCCAGGCCACGCTCTCCGATCGCATCGACGCCCGTATGGATGACGCGACCGCGTCGAGCTACTTCGAGGTGACCAGCAAGGGCCAGCTCGTCGTGTTGCCGAAGCTCTATGAGGTTGCCCCGCTTGGCATGGCAATCGCCAAGGACGACAAGGGGACCGCGGACATGATGGTCGCCGCGCTTTCGGAGCTGTTCAAGAACGGCACCTACAAGACCATTCTCGAGAAATACGGCATGGGCGCCTACGCGATCAAAGAACCCTATTTCGTCAATAGCATGGATGCGCTGCGCGCGGACTAAGTCAATCGAACCGAAATCGGAATCGATTTTCGCGAAGGACCATGCACAAAATCAGCACGACGTGTTGGCGCGCCCGGCAGGGCGCGCTGGCGTTTTGAACGGGACATCGGCATCCGGTCGGCCGGATGCGTGACATGATCAGGAGTTGAACGATGGGCGCGGCCCACCCGACCGATATGAGCATTGAGCAAGGCGCCGCCGCCGCCGTGGCCCGGCTTACCGTCGTGCCGCAGCGCCGCTATGGCATCTGGGTCGGTACGGCGCTCGCCTTGCTGCTGGCGTTCCTCATCATCCGGGCCTTCGCAAGCAACCCTGCCTTCGCCTGGGGTACGGCTTCGGGTTATCTCTTTCATCCTTCGATCGTGCGTGGCCTTGCCAACACCCTGATCCTCACCGTGGTGATCATGGCGCTGGCGATCGTCATCGGCACGGTGATCGCCATCATGCGCGTGTCGC
Organism: Mesorhizobium sp.; assembly: GCF_024509055.1. Lineage (GTDB taxonomy): Bacteria > Pseudomonadota > Alphaproteobacteria > Rhizobiales > Rhizobiaceae > Mesorhizobium. The sequence goes on from NZ_JANINM010000376.1 coordinate 13,986, forward strand.
CGAGCGCGGTGCTGCGCGGCTTCTCCGGCGTGTATGTCTGGTTCTTCCGCGGCGTGCCGGCGCTGATCCAGCTCATCTTCTGGTTCAACCTGTCGCTTCTAGTGCGCGAGGTTTCTCTGACCGTTCCGTTCGTGGGCACGCTCTTTTCCGTTCGCACCAACGACTTCATGACGCCTTTCTTCTCGGCCGTCGTCGCGCTTTCGCTGTGTGAGGCGGGCTACATGGCCGAGATCATCCGCGCCGGCATCAAGTCGGTGCCGCCGGGCCAGGCCGAGGCGGCAAGCGCGCTCGGTATGCCCTATCGCATGATCCTGAAGCGCATCACGCTGCCGCAGGCGATGCGCTTCGTGTTGCCGCCAACCGGCAACGAGGCCATCAACCTCTTGAAGATGACGTCGCTGGTTACCTTCATCGCCGTCGACGACCTTTTCTATTCGGCCCAGAGCATCTATGCCCGCACCTTCGAGACGATCCCGCTGCTGATCGTGGTGGCGTTCTGGTATCTCCTGGTGGTCAGCATCATGTCGGTCGGACAGCATTTCCTCGAGCGCCATTTCGGCCGCAGTGACACGCGCCGCGATCCTCTGACGATGCGCGCCCTGCGCAACGCCCTCAGCCTGCGTGGCATCACCCGATGAGCGACGTGAAATCCGAAAACCGTGCCCGTTTCGGCGTGCCGGCCGACTCCATGGTGTTCGCGCGTGGCGTGCGCAAATCCTATGGACCGCTGGACGTGCTGCGGGGCATCGACCTCGACGTGCCGGCGGGTTCGGTCGCCTGCATCATCGGACCTTCGGGCTCCGGCAAGAGCACCTTCCTGCGCTGCATCAACCATCTGGAAAAGATCACCGGCGGGCTCCTGCTCGTCGACAGCCAGTTCGTCGGCTACGACCTCAGGGACGACAAGCTCTACGAGGTGAAGGACGACCTTCTCTGCCAGCGGCGCGCCGAGATCGGCATGCTGTTCCAGTCCTTCAACCTGTTCTCGCACATGACCGTGATGGAGAACCTGATCGAGGCGCCGATACAGGTGCGGCGCATCCCGCCAGACCAGGCCAAAGCGGAGGCGGAAGTCCTGCTCAAGCGTGTCGGTCTCATCGACAAGGTCGACCGTTATCCGCGTGAGCTGTCCGGCGGCCAGCAGCAGCGGGTGGCGATTGCGCGCGCCATGGCGATGAAGCCGAAGGTGCTGCTTTTCGACGAGCCGACCTCCGCGCTCGACCCCGAACTCGTCGGCGAGGTCCTGCAGGTCATGCGCGATCTGGCCGAGAGCGGCATGACCATGGTCGTCGTCACCCACGAGATCGGCTTTGCCCGCGAGATCGGCGACCAGCTGGTGTTCATGGATGGCGGCGTGATCGTCGAGCGCGGCGCGCCGCGCGAGATGATCGCCAATCCGCAATCGCCGCGCACGCGTGAGTTCCTGTCGCGGGTTCTTTGATGCCGGCTTGCCGGCGCCTCACGCCGCCAGCACCGCGCGATCGAGCCCTCTGATGATCTTCGCCAGTTCCACGCATTCGTCCTGGCGCACCTTGTTGCGCCGCCAGGCCATGCAGATCATGCGTTGCGGCATGGGTTCCTGGAACGGCACGATCCTCAGGTCCGGCATGACGCCGGCGGCGTTTGCCGCCATCTCCGGCACCAGCGTCACGCCCAGCCCATGCGCCACCATCTGCAACAGCGTCGTGAGGCTCGTCGCGCCATAGCTCGCCATCGCCACCGGCCGCACATTGCCGCAGACGGCCAGGGCCTGTTCGCGCAGACAATGACCTTCCTCCAAAAGCATCAGCCGCTCCAGCGCCGGGCTCTCCGGCGGCACCGGCGGCGAGGCGAAGGCGGGATCGCCGGCTGGTACAGCCAGGAAGAAGCGGTCGGGGAAGAGCGCCTCCGTAACGAGGCCCGGATGATCGAGCGGCAGCGCCGCGATGAAGGCGTCGAGCCTTCCCGAGACGCTGTCCTCGACGAGCGACGCAGTCACCGCCTCGCGCAATTCGAGCTGCAAGGCGGGAAAATGCTTCTTCAATTCCGGCAAGGCACGCGGCAGAAGATAGGGCGCGACCGTCGGGATGATGCCCAGCCGAAAGCGGCCTTCCATCGCCGGCCGACCGCGCCGCGCGGTCGTCTCGACGTCACGTATGTCGGCCAGAATGCGCTCGATGCGCGGCTGCAGGGCGATCGCCTCATCGGTCATCCGCACCGTCTTGCCGCCGCGCTCGAACAGGAGACAGTTCAGCCGTTGCTCCATTTCCGAAATCTGGGCGGAGAGCGCCGGCTGGCTGACGCCGGCGAGCTTCGCGGCGCGGCCGAAATGCAGCGTCTGCCCCAGCGCGTCGAAGTAGAGCATCTGCCGGACAGTGAGGCCAATCATAAGAAAATCCTATCGGAAAAAATAGGAAAGGCAATTTGTCTTTATCGGCCGGCCGGCCTAGTCTGGAATCATTCCAGAATGGCGGACCTCCGCGACCGCCCCGGAAACCTCGGCAAAATTGGAGAGTAAGATGGACGCTAAAACCGACGACAACAGCGCTGGCAAATGCCCCGTGGCGCACGGATCCGCCGGTAGGACGAACCGTGACTGGTGGCCGAACCAGCTTGACCTTGCCGTTCTCCACCAGCAGTCGAATCTGTCCGACCCGATGGGCGAGGACTTCGACTACGCCAAGGAATTCGCGAGTCTCGATCTCGATGCGGTGATCAAGGACCTGCACCATGTGATGACGGATTCGCAGGACTGGTGGCCGGCCGACTTCGGTCACTACGGCCCGCTCTTCATCCGTATGGCCTGGCACAGCGCCGGCACCTACCGTATCGGCGACGGTCGTGGCGGCGCCGGTGCCGGTCAGCAGCGTTTCGCGCCGCTGAACAGCTGGCCGGACAACGCCAATCTGGACAAGGCGCGCCGCCTGCTGTGGCCGGTCAAGCAGAAATACGGCCGCAGGATTTCCTGGGCCGACCTGATGATCCTCACTGGCAACGTGGCCCTGGAATCGATGGGCTTCAAGACTTTCGGCTTCGCCGGCGGCCGTGCCGACGTGTGGGAACCGGAGCAGGACGTCGACTGGGGTTCCGAAGCCAAGTGGCTCGGCGACGAGCGCTATTCGGGCGATCGTGAGCTGCGCGGCCATCTCGGCGCTGTGCAGATGGGCCTGATCTACGTCAATCCGGAAGGGCCGAACGGCAAGCCGGATCCGATTGCCGCCGCGCGTGACATCCGCGAGACCTTCGCACGCATGGCCATGAACGACGAGGAGACGGTCGCGCTAATCGCCGGCGGTCACACCTTCGGCAAGACCCATGGCGCGGGCGACGCCTCGCTGGTCGGCGCCGAGCCGGAAGGCGCCGGCATCGAGGCGCAAGGCCTCGGCTGGTCCAGCAAATACGCCACCGGCATTGCCGGCGACGCCATCACCTCCGGCCTCGAGGTCACCTGGACGACGACGCCCACCAAATGGAGCAACAACTTCTTCGACAACCTCTTCAACTACGAATGGGAGCTGACGAAGAGCCCGGCGGGCGCCCATCAATGGACGCCGAAGGGCGGCGCTGGCGCGGGCACCGTGCCGGATGCTCACAATCCGGCGAAGCGCCATGCGCCGGCTATGCTCACCACCGACCTCTCGCTGCGCTTCGATCCGGCTTATGAGAAGATCTCGCGTCGCTTCCACCAGCACCCCGAACAGTTCGCCGACGCCTTCGCCCGCGCCTGGTTCAAGCTGACCCATCGCGACATGGGCCCGGTGGTTCGTTATCTCGGGCCGCTCGTGCCGAAGGAAGAGCTGATCTGGCAGGATCCGATCCCGGCCATCGACCATGAGTTGGTGAGCGAGCAGGACATTGCTTCGCTCAAGGCGAAGGTCCTGGCCTCGGGACTGTCGGTGGCCGAACTGGTCTCGACCGCCTGGGCTTCGGCCTCCATCTTCCGCGGTTCCGACAAGCGCGGCGGCGCCAATGGCGGCCGCATCCGCCTTGCGCCGCAGAAGGACTGGGACGTCAACCAGCCGGCCCAACTCTCGAAAGTGCTGGCCAAGTTGGAAACCATCCAGAAGGAGTTCAACGCCGGGCAGACGGGTGGCAAGAAGGTTTCGCTCGCCGATCTGATCGTGCTCGGCGGCGTCGCGGCTGTCGAAAAGGCGGCGAAGGACGGTGGCCAGGACGTGAAGGTGCCCTTCACGCCGGGCCGCATGGACGCTTCCGAGCAGCAGACGGACGCCCATTCCTTTGCAGCCCTGGAGCCAACCGCTGACGGCTTCCGCAACTATGTCCACGGCAAGCAGCCGATGTCGGTCGAAGCGATGCTCGTCGATCGTGCGCAGCTCCTGACGCTGACGGCGCCGGAAATGACGGTGCTGGTCGGGGGTCTGCGCGTGCTCGGCGCCAATCACGGCGGTTCGAAGCACGGCGTGTTCACCGACAAGCCGGGCGCGCTGACCAACGACTTCTTCATCAACCTGCTCAGCATGGCCACGGTGTGGGATCCGGCCGCCGGTTCCGAGCCAGGCTCGGCCGAGGTCTATGAGGCGCGCGACCGCAAGACCAAGCAAATCAAGTGGACCGGCACCCGTGCCGATCTGATCTTCGGTTCGCACGCGCAGTTGCGCGCGCTGGCCGAAGTCTACGGTTCCGCCGACGCCAAGGCGAAGTTCGTCAAGGATTTCGTCAAGGCGTGGACGAAGGTGATGAACCTGGACCGCTTCGAAATCGCCTCGAAGTAAGGTTCTCGACGTTACGCAAAAAAGGCGCGGGCCTAGGCCTGCGCCTTTTTTGCGTTTATCCGGACCGGTCAATCTTTCTCGAAGACGCCTGCCTTGGCGACGACGCCGGCAATCGCGCCGCCGATCAGCGGCGCCACGATGAACAGCCAGAGTTGGCTGAGCGCCGCCCCGCCGGTAAACAGCGCCGGACCGATCGAGCGTGCCGGGTTGACCGAGGTGCCGGTCACCGGGATCATGGCGAAATGGATACCCGCCAGCGTCAGGCCGATGACGAGGCCGGCAAACGCCGTCGTGTGCTTGGCGTTGGTGACGCCAAGGATAACCGTGACGAAAGTGAAGGTGCCGATCAGCTCCCACAGGAAGGCAGAGCTCATGCCCCATTTGGCCGTGTCCCAGCCATTGGCGCCGAAGCCGCCGGTATGGCCGCCGGCCTGGCCGGAAACGATGATCCACAGCGCCAGCGAAGCGATGATGGCGCCGACGACCTGAGCGATCCAGTAAGGGACGACATCCTTGGCCGGCATCCGGCCCGCAAGGAACACGCCGAGCGTCACCGCCGGATTGAGATGCGCGCCCGAGATCGGGCCGATCGCATAGGCCGCGGCAATCAGGCCGATGCCGAACGCCAGGCCGATGCCTTCCTGTCCCAGCGGCAACGCGCCGCCGAACCCACCCGTGACCACGGAGGCCGTGCCGATGAACACCAACAAAAACGTGCCTAGAACTTCCGCCAGATAAGTCTTCATTGCCCTCTCCTCATGAGGATCCGTCGGGCCGCGTGTCGCGCGGCGCGAATCACAGCCAAAAGAGTATTCCTGCCTGCAAAACTTGGGAAGCTGAGCGGCCAAGCCAGTGCACTTGCTTTGCAGGCGTCAGTCGAGTGCATTAGTGGCTAATGATGTACTTGCGGAAACACTGCGAACCTTCTTATCTGGCATGGTTTTCATGTTGGCCGCCTGATTGCCGGCGGTGACCATTCGCCATTCCAGGCGCGGCCCGTTCGCAATCGCCGCAACAGAATTGTTTCAATCCTGGCCGGAAACGCTTTAAGAGCGGGCTGGAAGCAATTGCGGAGTAGCGGAAGACAAGATGCGACTAGGCGGACGGCTGGCGGCGGCCATAGAGATTCTGGAAGATATCGGCCGGCGCCACCGGCCGGTTGCCGACGCCTTGCGCGACTGGGGCCTGTCGCACCGCTTCGCCGGTGGCGGCGACCGCGCCGCGATCGGCAACATTGTCTATGACGCGCTGCGCCGCAAGCGCTCGGCCGGCTGGCTGTTCGGCGAGGACACGCCGCGCGCCATCGGTTTCGGCGCGCTGCTGCTGGAATGGGGCCAGACGGCGCAGTCGCTGAACGACGCGCTCGATGGCGACAAGTTCGCGCCGCCGCCGCTGAGCGCCGCTGAACTGAAGGCGGCGGCCGACAGCAGGCTCGCGGACGCGCCCGATGCCGTGCGCGCCGATGTCCCCGACTGGTGCGCGCCGCTCCTCGAACAGGCCTTCGACGGCGCCTGGGTCGAGGAGGGCGCGGCCCTGGCCGAGCGCCCGCCGCTGGATCTCAGGGTCAACACCTTGCAGGCCGACCGCGACAAGGTGCTGGCCGAGCTGGAGGGCACCGGCGCTGCGACTGCCGCGATCGCGCCGCATGGCATCCGCATCCCACCGATCGACGGTGACGGCAGGCATCCGAACGTTCAGGCGGAACCGGCTTTCCAGAAGGGCTGGTTCGAAGTGCAGGACGAGGGTTCGCAGCTTGCGGCCGCGCTTGCCGGGGCAAAGCCCGGCATGCAGGTGCTCGACTATTGCGCCGGCGCCGGCGGCAAGACCCTGGCGCTGTCCGCCGAGATGGACAATCGCGGCCAGCTCTTCGCCCATGACGCGGAGAAGGCGCGTCTGGCGCCGATGTTCGAGCGCATCCGGCGTTCGCACAACCGCAACATCCAGGTCGTCAGCAAGCCGTCTGAGCTCGCGCCGCTCGCCCGCCACATGGACATCGTGCTTATCGACGCGCCCTGCACTGGCAGCGGCACATGGCGGCGCCGGCCAGACGCCAAATGGCGGCTGACACAAAGGCAGCTCGACGCCCGCAGGGGCGAGCAGCAGGCGATCCTCGATGAGGCGCAGCGTTTCGTCAAACCGGGCGGCTTGCTGGTCTACATCACCTGCTCGGTGTTCGACGCCGAAAATGGCGAGCAGGTCGCGGCCTTCCGCGAACGGCATGGCGGCTTTGCGCCGGTCGATCACAGGCAGCTTTGGGACCTAAGTTTTCCAGGTCATGAAAAGGCGGCGCGCATCACCACGGCCGGCGGCATTTCGCTGTCACCGGCGCTCAGCGGCACCGATGGGTTCTATTTCCAGGCGCTACGCAGGGTCGCTTGAGCCTTGACGGATGTTGTCATCGCCCCAGTTTGACTTCGGTCACTTCGGGGGTGTGCTTGCAGAGATACCTGTCGCTGTTCATTTTTTTGCTCGTCGTCCTCGGCGGCGGTTTGCTGATCGGCTACGCCACTCTGCCTGGCGACTGGTATGCATCCCTGAACAAACCCCCATTCAATCCGCCCAACTGGGTCTTCGGCCCGGTCTGGTCGGTGCTGTATATTTGTATCGCGGTTGCTGGCTGGCGGACTTCGCGGTTGCGACCGGGCAGCGGTGCCATGAGCGCCTGGGTGGCGCAACTGGCCCTCAATTTCCTTTGGTCGCCGACATTCTTTGGCGCAAGGATGATCGGACTTGCGCTGGTCGTCATTCTTTTGCTGTTTGCCACAATCGTGCTCTTCATCGGCCGCATCTGGCAGTCTGACAGGCTCTCCGGATGGCTTTTCGTGCCCTATGCCGCATGGGTTGCGTTCGCCACCTTGCTCAACGCTTCGATCTTCTGGCTGAATTGAGTCGCCTTGCTGCAGTGCAGCAATTGCGATTGCGCGCCGCCCGGTCCTCTGCAATAAGCTTCGCCAGCAAAAAATGAAGGCAAAGGCCATGGCTGCCAAGATCGTACCCGCTCCCGACTTCGAGGAACGCGTCAGGGCGTCTTTTGCCCGGCAGAAAGCGATGGCGACCATCGGCGCCGAACTGACGCTGGTGACGCCAGGCATCATCGAGATCGAGATGCCTTATTCCGCCTCGCTGACGCAGCAGCACGGCTTCCTGCATGCCGGCGTCATCTCGACCGCGCTGGACTCGGCCTGCGGCTATGCGGCCTTTTCGCTGATGCCGGAAAACTCCGGCGTGCTGACCATCGAGTTCAAGGTCAACCTGCTGGCGCCAGGTAGGGGCGAGCGCTTCCTGTTCCGCGGCTCGGTCACCAAGCCAGGCCGCACCATCATTGTTGCCGACGGCCAGGCCTACGCCTTCGCCACCGACGGCGAGGCCAAGCTGATCGCCACCATGACCGGCACGATGATGACGGTGGTCGGCCGCGACGGCATAGCGGGGTGATGCATGGCGAGCACGACCTCGATCGGGGGTAAGTCCGTCCTCTTCGTCATGGCGGCGCAGGCCGAATACGGCCCGCACCTGCAAAAACTGTTCACGCCGCTGATGACCGGCGTCGGCCCGGTCGAGGCCGGCGTGCGGTTGGGCGCCGAACTTGCCGCGCTCAAGACTGAAGGCGCGCTGCCGGATCTCGTCGTCTCGCTGGGCTCCGCCGGCAGCCGCACGCTGGAGCAGACCGGGATCTACCAGGCGGTGTCGGTCAGCTATCGCGACATGGACGCCTCGCCGCTCGGCTTCGAGAAGGGCGCCACCCCGTTCCTCGACCTGCCGGCAACAGTGCCGCTGCCCTTCGTCATTCCCGGCATCAGGAGCGCCAGGCTCTCGACCGGCGGCGCCATCGTCACGGGCGCCGCGTATGAGGCGATCGACGCCGACATGGTCGACATGGAGACCTTCGCCTGCTTGCGCGCCTGCCAGCTGTTCGGCGTGCCGCTGATCGGCCTGCGCGGCATTTCCGATGGCGCCGCCGATCTGCGCCACGTCAACGACTGGACCGAATATCTGCACGTCATCGACGAGAAGCTGGCCGCTGCCGTTGGTCTGCTCGAGCAGGCGATCGGCACCGGCGCGATCCGCCTCGCATAAGGCCGAAAGGGACGGAAAGCCGCAGCGCGCAACCCATTGCGCCGACTCGTTTCTTTCTTTAAAGGCTCGCCATGACGACATCCAATCATTCCGACACCGCCCTGCCAGACACTGTCCTGATCATCGATTTCGGCAGTCAGTTCACGCAGCTCATCGCCCGCCGCATCCGCGAGGCCGGCGTCTTCTCCGAGATTGTGCCGTTCCAGTCGGCGGGGGCAGCCTTCAAGCGCATCAACCCGAAAGCGGTGATCCTGTCGGGCGGCCCCGCCTCGACTACCGACATCGGCAGCCCGCGCGCGCCGCAGATCGTCTTCGACGCCGGCGTGCCGGTGCTCGGCATCTGCTATGGCCAGATGGCGCTGTGTGTGCAGATGGGTGGCGTCGCCGAAAGCTCCAACCATCGCGAATTCGGTCGCGCCTTCGTCGAGATCGAGAAGGAAAGCCCGCTGTTCGAAGGGCTGTGGGCGACGGGCCAGCGTCACCAGGTTTGGATGAGCCATGGCGACCGCGTCATCTCCCTGCCGCCGGGCTTCGAGGTGCTCGGCAAGTCCGAAAGCTCGCCCTTCGCGATCTTCGGCGACATCGAGCGCAAGATGTACGGCATCATGTTCCACCCCGAGGTGGTGCACACGCCGGACGGCGCCAGGTTGCTCAGGAACTTCGTCCACAACATCGCCGGCATCGAGGGCGACTGGACGATGCGCGCTTATCGCGAGCACGCCGTCGAAGCGATCCGCAAGCAGGTCGGCAAGGGCAAGGTCATCTGCGCGCTGTCGGGCGGTGTCGATTCCTCGGTCGCCGCGCTCCTCATCCACGAAGCGGTCGGCGATCAGCTGACCTGCATCCTCGTCGACCACGGCCTGATGCGCAAGAACGAGGCGGCAAGCGTGGTGGAGATGTTCCGCCAGCACTACAATCTGCCGCTGATCCTGGTCGACGCCTCCGACCGCTTCATTTCGGCGCTCGAAGGTGAGGCCGATCCGGAAAAGAAGCGCAAGACGATCGGCCGGCTGTTCATCGAGGTCTTCGAGGAAGAGGCGAAGAAGCTCGGCGGCGCCGATTTCCTGGCGCAGGGCACGCTTTATCCCGACGTGATCGAAAGCGTCTCCTTCTCCGGCGGTCCGTCGGTGACGATCAAGTCGCACCACAATGTCGGCGGCCTGCCAGAGCGCATGAACATGAAGCTGGTCGAGCCGCTGCGCGAGCTGTTCAAGGACGAGGTGAGGGCGCTGGGCAAGGAGCTCGGCCTGCCCGAAAGCTTTATCGGCCGCCATCCCTTCCCAGGTCCGGGCCTCGCCATCCGCTGCCCGGGCGGCATCAGTCGCGAGAAGCTGGACATCCTGCGCGAGGCCGACGCCATCTATCTCGACGAAATCCGCAAGGCCGGCCTCTACGACGCCATCTGGCAGGCGTTCGCCGTGCTATTGCCGGTGCAGACCGTCGGCGTGATGGGCGACGGCCGCACCTACGAATTCGTCTGCGCGCTGCGCGCGGTGACGTCGGTCGATGGCATGACGGCCGACTTCTACCACTACGATATGAATTTCCTCGCCGCCGCCGCCACTCGCATCATCAACGAAGTGAAAGGCATCAACCGCGTCGTCTACGACGTGACCTCGAAGCCACCGGGCACTATCGAGTGGGAATAGAGAGAAAACGGCGGCAATAGCGTAGGTTCGGCGACGATTTTCGCCGCCCTATGAATTGCTTCGTATCTATATCTGACCCTTACTCGACTGGGGATCTCTACTACCGATCTGGCAGACCCTATCTGCGCCCCACATCCGGGATCAGTTTTCGAATGGCGCGAGCGCTGTGGCGTCGAACGTCGTGCACAAAGGCGATGTCGGCTTTGCGCCTTCACATCAGCCGTTTTGGCTCTCGTGCCAGGGCCCAAGAGCGGACATTGAAAGTTTCCGATCGCGAGCATTGCACGAATTCCGATCGTCATCGCGCGATGGCAGCGAAGCTTCTTTCAAACCGGTCGACGACATCATCCACATCTGACATCGCCAGGCAAAGCGGCGGGCACATCCGAATTACATTGCGGTAGGGCCCCGAGCGGCTAGCGACGAGCCCGTTGCGGCGCGTTTCCTCGAAGACCGCAAGCGTCTCGTCCGGCGCCGGCTCTTTCGTC
>NZ_JANINM010000377.1 GCF_024509055.1 Mesorhizobium sp.
AGGCACCCCCCTCTGCCCTGCCGGGCATCTCCCCCTCAAGGGGGGAGATTGGCTGGCTTTCTGACTTGCAAGAATCACCAACGTAGCAAGACAGCCAGAGTCGCCGACGCTGCCAATCTCCCCCCTTGAGGGGGAGATGCCCGGCAGGGCAGAGGGGGGTGCCTGGCGCCAACTCATGCGACTACTACGGTGCCTCACGCCCGCTCACGCGGTTACGGCCCTGATCGCCGGGTAAAGTGCGCGATACCGCTGATAGGCATCCGAGAACGCGCCGCCCAGAACGGCATCCGGCTCGATCGTGGCATCGGTCGCCGGCGCGCTGCAGACGGCAAGCGGATCGGCCCCTGTCGCGGCGATCAGGCCGAGCCGCGCCGCGCCGAAGGCCGCGCCGAAATCGCCGTCGGCTGGAATGTCGACCGGCATCTGCAGGGCGGTGGCAATCGCCTTCAGCCAGTAGCGCGAGCGCGAACCGCCGCCGATCGCGGTCACCCGGGTCAACGTCGTGCCGGCCTTCTTCAACGCTTCCAGGCTGTCGCGGAACGCGAACGCGACGCCTTCGAGCACGGCCTGCGTCAGCACCGCGCGGCTCGACTCATGCGCCAGCCCGGTGAACGAGCCGCGAATGGCGGAATCATTATGCGGTGTGCGCTCGCCCGACAGATAGGGCAGGAAGGTGACGCCCGTGGGCGCGTGGAGCTTGTCGCCGAGCTCGCCGGTCAGTTCGCCGGCGCTTCTTCCCGTGATTTCCGACAGCCAGTTGAGCGAATCGGTGGCCGACAGGATGACGCCCATCTGGTGCCAGGTATCGGGCAGCGCGTGGCAGAACGTGTGCACGGCGCTTTCCGGATTGGGCAGGTAGGAGGCATTGGCGGCAAACAGCACGCCGGATGTGCCGAGCGAGACGAAAGCATGCCCGGCGCCGACCGTCCCCATCCCGCAGGCCGAGGCCGCGTTGTCGCCGGCGCCACCCGCGACCGGGATGCCGGCCGCAATGCCCCACTTCGACGCCAGCTCGGCGCGCAAGCCGCCCGCCTTCGCCGTGCCTTCGACCAGCGACGGCATATGCCGCTCATCGAGCGACGTCGCCGCCAGCAGTTCCGGCGACCAGCGGCGCTTACCGACGTCGAGCCAGGAGGTGCCTGCGGAGTCGGACATCTCCGAAATATGCTCGCCGGTCAGCCAGAGCCGCAGATAGTCCTTCGGCAGCAACACCTTGGCTACTTTGGCAAAGATCGCCGGCTCGTGGTTCTTGACCCAGGCAAGCTTCGGTGCGGTGAATCCCGGAAAGACGATGTTGCCGGTCAGCTTGCGGAAACGCGGATCGGCGTCGAGCGCCGCAGCCTCGACATGGCTGCGTGTGTCGTTCCACAGGATGCAGGGGCGCAGCACCTTGTCCGCGGCATCGAGCAGGGTGGCGCCATGCATCTGGCCGGAAAGCCCGATGCCCTTGACCGCGGCGAGTTCTTTCGGATGGGCTGTCTTGAGCTCGGCGATCGCCGTCTCGCACGCTTCGACCCAATGCGAGGGATCCTGTTCGGACCAGCCGGGATGCGGTCGCGAGACGTCGAGCGAGCCATGGCCGGAGCCAACGACCTTCTGCTCGCCATCGATCAGCAGGGCCTTGACGCCCGATGTGCCCAGGTCGAGGCCGAGATACATGATTTCCTCCCATTGCCATTAATTTTTTCGGATCTCGAAAAAATCTGGCTCGGCCAGTTCTTATGACAAGATCCGCCTCGGGTCAATTCTCAGACAAATTGGCGGCGCGCAGCAGGAACAGCGCCGACAGCGGGCTGTCCGGCCGCGCCAGCCGGCGTTCGGCGGCCAGCGCCCGCGTCAGCGCGCCGTCGCCGGCGCGGAGCGCCGCTTCGATAAGGGTCAGGTCGATGACGTCGCGCTGCGCGTGGCTGCCGCCGAAACGATGCGCGACCGACCGGATGGGTCGGATCAGACGGACGGCCTCTTCGTAGTCGCCCTCACCGAAGGCCTTGATCGCCATGGTCAAGGGATGGCCGACATCGCGCGTGAAGGCGGCGTTGTCGTCTTTCCCGCCCATCGCCTCGCGCTGTGCCTCCAGCAAGGTCCGGGCTGGCGCTTCGAGCCCCGCCCCGACGAAGGCCATCATCGCATGCGCGTCGTTGAAGGCGTAATGGCCGGCGCCGGCTTTGGGCGTCCAATTGGCGGCGAGCGCCTGCCAGCGGTCGCCGACATCGATGCCGCCGAGATGCAGGCGCCACAGGATCGCGGAGGCGTCGACCATGTTGAGCGCCAGGGTCGAGCGGGCACCGTAAATCGGGCCGTCATAGAGCCGAAGCACCTCGTCCGCCTCGCCGAGATCGTAGTGGAATAGCGCCAGATGCCACCAATTGTGGATCTTGAGGAAGCTGTCCTTCGACCACGCGTCCGGGTTGGCGCGCATCCAGGCGATGCCGTCCTTTTGCCGGCTTTGCATTTCCATGACATGCGCCACGGCGTGCTGCGCCCAGCCGTCGCGCGGTTCGATCTCGATCGCCTGCCGGCCAAAACTCTCGGCGCGCTTGTAGTCGCCCATCTCCTCTAGTCCGAAGGCTTGCATACCGAGAATGGCGTGATAGCCGGGCATATCCCTTTGCCAGGCGGGCATCGCCCGGCCGATGCGGTCGCGCAGCATACGAGCATTGCCGGTGAAGAAATCGATCTGGTGGCCGACCTGCAGCGCCACCGCATCCAGCGGGTTGTCGATCGCGATGTCCTCGAGGATGCGGGCGGCGTCATGCCAGCGTCCCTCGGCGAGGTGGCCGAGCGCTGCGACATGTGCCTGCTCTCGCGTGCTGGCGGCAAGGGGTAGCGCCGCCGCGTGGCACGAGCGGGCAACCGCCGCTGCGTCGGGCTCGGTCGCGAGGCCGAAAAGGTAGCCCTTGAACACATGCGCCATGACGAAGCCGGGATCACCGGCAATGGCGCTATCGATGGAACCGACCGGATCGCCGATGAAGCACTGCAGTTCGTGCACCGCCCTGCCATAGGATGAAAAACCGGCCTCGGTCGCGCCCGAATAGGCCAAGCCGAATGCGTCCTTCATCGCCATGCCGTGTCCCTGGTGTTCTCGTCTTCTGAGCGAGACGATCCTAGAACATCGATCGCCGGGCCGCCAACCGGCAGCTGCCGGCGATCGAACCGGCTCTGCCTAGTTGCCGGAGCGCATCGCCACAGTGGCGATGCCGGCGCCGACCAGCAGCGTGCCACCGGTGCGGTTGAAGATGCGGATCGCCTTCGGGTTGCGCACTATAGCGCGAGCCCTGGATGCGATCAGCGCGTAGCCGAAGGCATTGCTGAAGGCGAGCGCCAGGAAGGTCGCCTCGAAGATCAGCATCTGCGTCCAGAAATCGGCATGCCGGTCGAGGAACTGCGGCAGGAAGGCAACGAAGAAGGTGATGCTCTTCGGGTTGAGCGCAGTGACCAGCCACGCATGCGCCATCATCCTTGCGGCCGACACCGCGTCGGTGCGTGGCTCGGCCTTGAGCACGCCGCCGGCGCGGAACAGCTTGATGCCGAGATAGATGAGATAGCCGGCGCCGATCACCTTGAGGATGGTGAAGACGGTGGCCGAGGCCGCAAGCAGCGCGCCGATGCCGAGCATCGACAGCGTCATCGCCGTGAAGTCGCCGAGCGCGACACCGACGGCCATCGGCAGCGCGGTGCGCCAGCCCTGGCCGAGCGCATAGGAGACGACCAGCAGGATCGTCGGCCCCGGGATGACGAGAAGAATCGTGGAGGCGGCGGCAAAGGCGGCCCAGTTTTCGAAGGACATTTCCTCACTCCTTGAGCGCAAAGAAAAGGATAAATCCTGGGGTCGTCGGGAATGTAAAGAGGCATCGCGGAAAATCTTCGGCGTCTGCCAGTTGGGTCCCTCCAGCACGGTAAGCGGCGGTTAGGGTTAAACCCGGTTTGAACGCTTTCACGCTTTTTCAACCATGACTGACGAAAATGCCCTTCCATCCGGCCGGACCGTGCTCCCGCCGACAGCGTAGGGTTTGGTGCATGCGCGAGTTGCCGCAAGGTCTGACGCCGCCTTCGAACGGCGAAACTGTCGAAAAAGAAAACCAGCTTTCCCGCCGGGCCATGCTGTCGGGCGCGGGCGCCATGGCGCTGCTCGGCATCGCCGGCTGCAGCACCACCGAGACGCTCGATCTGCCGCAGCTCGACCAGACCACGACCGGTTCCGTTCGCCCGATCCGCCCAGCGATCAGCGTCGACAAGAACATCACCGGTGCCGATCTGATGTATGCCTCGCTCACCGACGGCGGCTTCCAGGTGCCGGAGGTGCCGTGGCAGAAGGTCAAGCCGGAGTTCCGCCGCCAGATCGTCGTCGACCAGACCGGCGAGGCGCCCGGCACCATCGTCGTCCATTTGCAGGAACGCATGCTCTATCTCGTCCAGCCAGGCGGAGACGCCATCCGCTACGGCGTCGGCATCGGCAAGGACGGCTTCCGCTGGTCCGGCCGCGCCAATATCCAGTACGGCAAGCAATGGCCGGTCTGGACGCCGCCGCCGGAAATGATCCAGCGCAAGCCGGAACTGGTGAAATGGCAGGGCGGCCAGCCCGGCGGCCTCACCAATCCGCTCGGCGCCCGGGCGCTCTACATCTACCAGAATGGCAGGGATACCGGCTACCGCATCCACGGCTCGCCCGAATGGTGGAGCATTGGCCAGGCCGTGTCGTCGGGCTGCGTGCGCCTGATCAACCAGGACATCATCGATCTCTACAACCGCGTGTCGAAGAAAAACCCGGTCGTCGTCGTCTGATCCCTTCCCCCCGCTAGACTCTCCCCGTTGCGCGACGCCGCAAGACAGGCGAAGGTGCCTTGAACACCTTTGCCGGGAGAGAAAGACCATGGCCGGAACCTTCGTCATCGCGCAGGGCGGCGGCCCGACCGCCGTCATCAACCAGACGGTCGTCGGCGCCACGCTGGAAATCCGCAAGCGCCATCCCGGCGCCACGGTGCTGGGCTCGATCCATGGCGTGCGAGGCATCCGCGACGGCAATTATGTCGACCTCTCCGCAATCCCTGAAGACCGGTTGCGGCTGATCGCCGGCACGCCGAGCGCGGCCCTCGGCTCGACCCGCGACAAGCCCGACGCCGCCTATTGCGAGGTCATCCTCAACGGCCTGAAGAAGGCCGGCGCCGATGCCTTCATCTATATCGGCGGCAACGATACGTCCGGTACCCAGCAGATCCTGACCGACGCCGCCGGCGGCACGATGGCCTTCGTGCATGCGCCAAAGACCATCGACAATGATCTGGAAGAGAACGACCACACGCCGGGCTTCATCTCGGCGGCCGAATTCGTCGCCGGCGCCTTCCTCTCGGTCGATCTCGATTTCCGCGCGCTTCCCGGCATCTATGTCGGCATCGTCATGGGCCGGCACGCCGGCTTCCTCACCGCCGCCGCGGCCGCGTGGCAGCTCGATCCCGACAGCGGCCCGCATCTTGTCTATGTGCCGGAGCGCGCCTTCTCAGCCAAGCGCTTCATCGACGACGTGCGCGCGACGCTCGACCGTCACAAGCGCTGCATCGTCGCGGTGTCGGAGGGCGTCAGCACCGCCGACGGCAAGGCGCTGGTCGAGAGCCTGGTACCGCCGGAGAAGCTCGAACGCGACCAGCATGGCAACGTCAAGCTGTCGGGCAGCGACCTGCCGGCCGCGTTGGAACGCGCGCTCGCCGAAGGCCTGCCGGGCAAACGGGCGCGCGTCGATGCGCTGGGCTACATGCCGCGCGGCTATGTCGGTGCCATCAGCGCCGTCGACGCGCAGGAAGCCTTCGATGCCGGGGCCTTCGCGGTAGCGGTCGCGGAAGAGGGCGGTGGATCGGTGGCGCTCCAATATGATGGTTCCAAGACCGTGCTGAAGAAGGTGCCGCTGAAGGCCGTCGCCGGCAAGACGCGCCATATGCCCGACGACTTCATGAAGCCGGACGTCAACCAGCTGTCGGAAGCCGGTATGGCCTATCTGAAGCGGCTGGTGCCAGAAAAGTACAAGGTCGGGAAGCCGTTCGTCTGATGGGTGACCTTGTGGTGGGTGACTGGTTCGGCAAGGTTGTTGTCGAGGCCGGGACGACGATGCTGACCGAACCGTTCGTGCATGATTTCGTGCGCGCCAACATCTGGCATCTGAGGGGTCGCGACGCCGACCTCCTGGTCGATACCGGCATGGGCATCTGGCCGTTGGCTCCCGAGATCGACACGCCGGCGGGCAAGCCGCTGATCGTCGTCGCCACCCACATCCATCTCGACCATGTCGGCTCGCTGCACGAATTCCCGCTGCGCATGGGGCCAAGGATGAGCGCGCCGCAGTTCGACAGCATGGATGACGCCGTCACCTACGCCTACATGTTCCATAATCTCGACGGCGCGGTATCCAAACTGCCGGCGCCGGACTGGAAGGCGGCAAATTACCGAATTCCATCGGCGCCGCTGGTCCGCGCGCTCGACGAGGGCGACGTCATCGACCTCGGCGACCGGAAATTCCGCGTGCTGCATCTGCCCGGACATTCGCCGGATTCGATCGCGCTTTTCGACGAGGCGGACGGCCTCTTCTTCGCTGGCGACGCCATCTATGATGGCATGCTGATCGACGATCTGCCGGATTCCGACCGCACTTCTTATTGCGGCACAATGCAGCGCCTGCTCGACCTGCCGGTCCGTGTGGGTCATGGCGGCCATGGCCCGAGTTTCGATGGCGCGCGCATGCGCGAAATAGCGTCTTCCTATCTGCGCCGGCGAGAGCGTTTCGTAAGCGCTCGCTGAATTAAATCTTCGTAAGGTCGCCCGAAAACCCTAATTCGGGCAATTCCGCGCCCTAGATGCTTGGTTGTCGATTGAGCCGGCTGCCATGCATGGCGAGGCAGGCATAACGGTCGCCGACACGCCGAACGGGCGCTTCTCTCGGGAATGCACCCGCGGCGCCCGATCAACGCTCGCCCGGACAGAACGACCATGTCACCCATGAGCATTCTTCGCAGACATCGCGTCGCCGCCCTGCTGGGCGCCGCGCTGATTATCTCTCCCGTCGTCGTCTCCTTCGCTCAGAACGGCGGCGGCGCAACTCTGAGCAATGTCGTCGCGACGACCCAGACGCCTGTTCCAGGCATCACCGCCCCGAACGGCTCCTTCGCGCCTGTCGTCGCCACCACCAAGCCGGCCGTCGTGACGGTCACGACCGTCATGAAGGCACAGGCCCAGCCCGATGCCATGGGCGGCGACGGCTCGCCTTTCGACGGCAATTCGCCCTTCGACCAGTATTTCCGCCAGTTCTTTGGCGACCAGGGCATGCCGACGCCGAAGACGCCGCCGCAACAGCAATCGCAGCGCCAGGAGGCGCTGGGCTCCGGCTTTATCGTGAGCTCCGACGGCACCATCGTGACCAACAACCATGTCATTGACGGCGCGACCTCGATCAAGGTCACGCTCGACGACGGCACCGAACTTCCCGCCAAGCTGGTCGGTCACGATGCCAAGAACGATCTGGCCGTGCTCAAGGTCAAGGCCGACAAGCCGTTGCCAACCATCAAATGGGGCGATTCCAACAAGCTGATGACTGGCGACCAGGTGCTGGCGATCGGCAATCCGTTCGGCATCGGCACCACGGTCACCGCCGGCATCGTGTCGGCGCGGGGTCGTGACCTCCATAGCGGGCCGTTCGACGACTTCATCCAGATCGACGCGCCGATCAATCACGGCAATTCCGGTGGTCCGCTGGTCGACGTGAACGGCAATGTCGTCGGCATCAACACCGCCATCTATTCGCCCAACGGCGGCAGCGTCGGTGTCGGCTTCGCCATCCCGTCGGATCAGGCCCAGATCGTCGTCGCCAAGCTGGAGAAGGGCGGCAATATCGAATACGGCTATCTGGGCGTCCAGATCCAGCCGGTCACGCAGGACGTTGCCAGCGCCATCGGCCTCGATCATGCGGGAGGCGCGCTGGTCTCGTCGGTCACCGAGGGCTCGCCGGCCGCCAAGGCAGGCATCGAAATCGGCGACGTCATCACCAGCTTTGCCGGCCAGGAGATCAAGGATCCGAAGGACCTGTCGCGCGCGGTCGCCGATGTCGCGCCGGGCGCCAAGGAGAATCTCGACATTTGGCGCAAAGGCAAGACGATCCAGGTATCCGCCGATGTCGGCCGCAACACCGATGACGTGAAGACCGCCTCCAATGGCGAAAGCGGCAAGCCGTCGGCCGAACAGGGTCTGCGCGTACCCTCGCTCGGGCTCGGCCTGACCGATCTCACCCCCGACATCCGCCAGGAACTCAACCTTGCCGAAAATCAGCATGGCGCGGTGGTTGCGCGCGTCAACCCTGACAAGGCGGCCTCGGCCGCCGGCCTCCAGCCCGGCGATCTCATCGTGGCCGTCGGCCAGACGCCGGTGAAGAACGCCCGGCAGGCCAACCAGGCCATCGCCGAGGCCGGCAAGTCCGGCAAGAAGTCGGTGCTGCTGTTGGTCGACCGCGGTGACGCTCAGATATTCGTCGCGGTGTCCTTCGCCGCCGGCTGACGGTTCGCAAAAGGCCTGCCGGCGTGGCCGGCAGGCCGAAATTCCTGTTGCCCGTCGGAGCATCTTCGAGAACACTGCCCGCATCATTCCGTTGGCGCAGGAGGCGTCTCGATGGTGACCCGCGGCTTCTCTTCCGGAAGGCGTCCTCCTTCCGACACTGACGCGCGCATTCCCCCGGGACAATATTTGGAACAGGGTTTTCCGGTTCTGTCCGCCGGCCCCACGCCACGCGTGCGTACGCAGGACTGGTCTTTCACCCTCAAGCATGGGCCGCGGCCGATCAAGAAGTGGAACTGGGCTGAGTTCAACGCCTTGCCGCAAAGCAAGATGACCCGCGACATCCATTGCGTGACGGCGTGGACCAAGTTCAACACGCCCTGGCAGGGTGTGATGATCGACGACATCCTTGCCGATGCCGGCGTCGAGCCGCCGACGGCCTACACGCTGGCGCTGTCCTTTGACGGCTATTCCACCAATGTGCCGACCAAGGATCTCGTCACCGGCAAGGCGATGGTGGCGTTGCTTTACGAAGGGCAGCCGATCTCGGCCGACCATGGCGGGCCGGCGCGACTGCTCGTGCCGCATCTCTATTTCTGGAAATCCGCCAAATGGGTGAACGGGCTGCAGTTCACCGAACGCGACGAGCCCGGTTTCTGGGAATTGCGCGGCTATCACATGTATGGCGATCCCTGGCGCGAGCAGCGCTATTCGGGCGATCCATGAGCACCGAACCCCTGCCGCAATCGCCATGGCAGGCGGCCGCCATTACCGGCATCGAAAAGCGCACGCCGCGCGTCACCAGTTTCTGGTTTGAGCCGTCGCGGCCGTTCGTTCACCGGGCGGGCCAGCATGTCGACATCAGGCTGACGGCGCCCGATGGCTATCAGGCGCGCCGCTCCTACTCCATAGCCTCGGCCCCCGAGGCCAAGCCGGGCATCGAACTGGCGATCGAGCGTCTGGACGATGGCGAGGTCTCCCCCTTCTTCCACGATGTGGCGGCGGTTGGCGACGAGATCGAATTGCGCGGGCCGCTGGGCGGGCATTTTGTCTGGGAAGAGAGCGACGGGGGGCCGATCCTCCTGGTTGGCGGCGGCTCCGGCGTCGTGCCGCTGATGGCGATGGCGCGCCAGCGCACTTCGCGCGGGTCCGCGGTGCCGATGACGCTGCTCTATTCTTCGCGCATCTGGGACGAGGTGATCTTTCGCGATGAACTGATCGATCTCGACGAGCGCCGTGACGGTTTCGAGCTGGTGCTGACGCTGACGCGCGAGCCGGCCCGGCGCCCGTCCGACTATTCGCGCCGCGTCGATGCCGCCATGGTCATGCAGGCGCTTGCGCGGTCTCCGGAGGCGCCGACGCTTGCCTTCGTCTGCGGCTCCAACGCCTTCGTGTCGGCCGCTGCCCAGGCCTTGATCGATGCGGGCGTTCCGGCAGGGCTCATCCGCACCGAGCGCTACGGCGTATAAGCGAACACCGCCGCTCAATTGGCCGGAGAAAATTTCGCCGAAACGAGCTGGAAGGGCAGCGCGCCATAGGTGGCCACCGTGCGCTCATTGTCCCAGACGCGGAACTGCCGCGATGGCCGGGCTTCCAGCACCAGGGCGCGCCCTGTCTCGCCGAGGCTCACCTTGCCGCGAAAGCGCAGCACGCGTTCTCCACCATTGCGGCTGATAGCCATCCAGCGCAGGCGGGCGACGTGCCGATCCCCCGAATTGATCTCCATTTCGATACGTCGCCGCACCGGGGGCACGACGATGCGCACGACGACGTCGAGCGTCACCTCCCGGGCGTCGTCTTGCGGTCCGGCAATGCTTTGCGACAGCCCGAGAGGGGATGCCGCCAGAGCCGTCATCACCGCCATCGATCTGCCTCGCCAGACGACATCGGGTTGTAGTTGCTTCAATCGACCCTTCTTGCGCTGCAGCCTGAGCTGTTTGGCAAATCCACGCGACAGCCAGGTGAGTCCGCCGAAATCGGTGCGCGGCTTGGCCTGAAGTACGGAAGACAAGCGCGATAGGCCGTGGCGGTCGGCCATTTCCAGTACACGCGACAGCACTGGTTCGGGCACGGCGATGCCGATCTCCAGCGACAGATACGAGAGCGCCACCGCGGCCGCGACGGCAAGGCCGCGCCTGGCGGTAACATCGAGGAACATCTCCCAGTCGACCTCGCCGCCATCTACCGCCACCGCGCAGTCGACCAGCCAGTCGCTATGCGTGTGCGCATCGAGCCCGCCATGCGCGATGGCCAAAGCGATGCGGTCGGCGGGCGACGGCACGAGCACGCTGACGCCGCTGAATTGTGCCGGGATCGCCCTTTGCCAGATGGCAAAGTCGTCCTCGGCGCTTTGCTGCGAGCCGTCATAGGCGAGCTGATGCAGGTCGATGTCGCCGTAATTGCCCTTGAAGAAGTTCATGGAACGCAGCGATGCCAACCGCATGCGCAGATATTGCGGGCTGACGCCGGTGGCGATCTGCCAATCGCGTGCGCGCAGCACATCGAAGGCCGGCTGCATATCCTGCGGCCGAACCAGTATGTCGATGTCGTGCGCCACGCGGCCGCGCTGGGCGGCGGCGTCGAGCGCGACGCGGCTGGCGCCCTTGATGAGCATCACCGTGCAGCCGGCCTCGACCATGGCCTTCAGCGCCGGCTCCGCCTCGCGCATCGCCATGCGCGATTTGGTCCACAGCATCTTCTGCAGGCCGACGAGGCGCGGATAGGCGGGATGGGCGGCAAGCTTGCGCCCGAACCGATCCGAGATGGCGGCCAGCAGCCGGTGCTCCCGGAAGGAGACGTGATCGATGTCGTTCTCGTCCAGCCAGTGCGCCGCGCAGCGGCCGGCCGCTTCCTCGTCCGGCAAAAGCGCCGCCTTGAGCAATTGGTCGAGCGAGCCCGTCGGCCAGGACCAGCCATAGTCTGGAAAGCGCCTGCCGATGGGCCGGATCTTCGCCATCAGCTGCGCCCGGCCTTGTTCCGCGCCCGCAGCATCGCCATCCGGGCGACCTCCAGATAGCCGCGATCGCGCGCCGCGTCACGGCCGTAGGAAAGGCTGCCGGGCCTTATGCGCCGCAAGGCCAGAACCTCGTTGATCATGTCGAGGGCAAAGCCTGCCTCGCGCGCCCGGGCGATCCAGTCGATCATCTCGCCCCGGCCCCCCGGCGGATCGACGATCGGTCCGACCGCCTCTGCGACCTCGCGGCGTATCAGCATGGTCGAGCGCGACCAGCCTGGCATTGGCTGTGCGTCTGGTTCGTCAGCCCGCCCGCCGCGGAAACAGCGCATATGGGTGAATACACCTGATGCCCCGGTAAACCGTTCGAGATAGGCGAGCTGCGTCGCGGTCTTGTCGGGCAGCCAAAGGTCGTCGGCGTCGAGCGTGGCGACGAACCGCGTCTTCAGCGCCGCGATGCCTCTGGTCGTGGCGCTGCCCGGCCCGGCATTGTCCTGACGCAGCAGCTTGAGCGGCAGGTCGATGCCACGGATCGCGCTGGCGAGATCATCGGTCGAGCCGTCGTCGACGATCACGACAAGTTCCGGCCGCACCGTCTGCGCCGCCACCGAACGCAGCGTCTCGGCGATCGTAGTGCCGGCGTTGAAGGCCGGAATGACGACGCCGTATCCGCCCATCATGCGAACTGCCAATCCGACAGCTTCTCGAGCTCGAATATGCCTTCGATCCGCCGCAGGGACGGATCGGCTCTTCGCCGCTTCATCGATTTGTAGATGGCGCGCATGAACTCGCGCGCCTGGACGTCTTGCTGTCTGGTCATGTTGCCGGCGTGCCGCCTGTAGTACAACGCCACCGTGTCGGTGAGCGTGTATCTGGGGCCGACCTCAAAACTGCGCAGAAGATAGTCGGTGTCCTCGGCTTGAGCGAACTCCTCGTCGAAGTAGCCGATCCGTTCGACCAGACGCCGAGAGAAGATCGCCGCCGAGAGATGGATGCCGCGGACCGTGATGCTGTTGCAGCCGACCGCCGGCTCCAGCCTGTCGTTGTCTATCTTGTCGACCAGCATCATCCTCGAATAGGTCAGCTCGAGCGCGGGGTCTTTCCGGAAAAGGTCGACGTCGGCCTTGAAACGTCCGGCTGGTGAGATGTCGTCCGAATCGAGAAAGGAGACCAGTTCGGTCTCGGGCCTGAGTTCTCTCAGCCCGCTATTGCGCGCCCTGGTCACGCCGGTGTTTTGCTGCCGGACGAGCCGGATGCAGGGATGTTCCTCCATCATCGCGCGCACAGCCTCGGACGTGCCGTCGGTCGAGCCATCGTCGATGACGATTATGTCCAGGTCGGCAGCGTCTCCTTGCCGGAGCAATGAACGGAGCGCCGCACCGACATAGGCTTCCCGATTGTGGACAGGCATGACGACGCTCAGCCTCATGGCCTGCCCCGTGCTCGACCCGCGCGACCTTGTTTGGTAACGCTACTGGTCACGGTTGCGGCCACCTTGCTGGGCTCTTCAGCTCGAAGACGCCTTGCACCGTATGCAAGGAGGGGTTGGCCCTGCGCCGTTGAATCGACTTATGGATCGCGAGCAAATGGTTGCGAACGCGGCGGTCGTGGTCCTTTGTGACGTTCCCGGGATGACGCCGATAGTATATCGCGACGCTGTCCAGGAGCTGATAGTTGGGCCCCGATTCGAACACGCGCAGAAGATAATCCGTGTCCTCCGACTGTTCGAACTCCTCATCGAAAGAGCCGATTTGATCGACGAGCCGCCGCCGGAACAGGGCGGTTGCGAGCGAGATACCCCTGACCGTCATGGTCCGGCTGTCCTCGGTCGGCTCCAGCGTCTTGTCATCCAACTGCTCGACCAGCGACATAAGCGAATAGGTAAGTTCCAAATCAGGGTCGGCTTCGAAGTGGGCAAGATCGCACTTGAACCGGTCGCGAAGCGAAATGTCGTCGGAATCGAGGAACGATACGAATCCGGCGTCCGGCGGCAACTTTCGAAGTCCGGCATTGCGTGCCTTGGCGACACCCATATTGGTTTGCTGGAACAGCCGGATGCAGGGGTTCTCGACCATCATCGAGCGCACCGCCTCGGCCGAGCCATCGGTCGAGCCGTCGTCGATGACGATGATGTCGAGATCGGCGGCGTCGCGCTGTCTTACCAGCGAGCGCAATGCCGGAACGACATAGCGCTCGCGGTTATGGACGGGCATGATCACGCTCAGCTTCACGTCGGCCCCCGCGTCACGAAATCCCCTACCGTGCCGGCGATCTCCTCGGGACCGGTCCCCAGGGAGAGACGATAGCACGGGAGCAGGCGGGTAAGGTCGCTGAAGAAGCGAAAGCCGCTCTCCCGCTCGCCCGGCATCTGCGCGATGCCGGACGGCGCCAGCGCGATCATGGCGTCCCTGCGCGACATCGGTGTGATCGAAGTTTTCCAGCTTCCGCTAATATGTGGCACCATCAACGCGCCAATGTCCAGCTTTGCGGGCGCTGCCCCGGATGCGACGTCGCCGATGCGGAAGACATGCTTGCCTTGCCAGTTGAGGGGCCTATTCGTCCCAAGCCGCTCCTTCAGGCCCAGCCGCGCGAAGCCTTGCGGGTCCTGCTTAAGCGCGGAAAACAATGGCCGGGCGGTGACGCCACCGGCGATATCGATCAGCACATAGTCGTCGCCGACGCTATCCAGCCCGTTGAGCAGGCCGGCAACCACGGTGCCCGACTTGCCGGCCCCACCAGCCCCGGCAAGCAACACCCCCTTGCCGTCGAGGCCGAGCGTGCCGGCATGGGTAAGCCGCATGCCGCGCGCGGCGTATTCCCAATGCAGGAAGGCGCGCAGCGGCGCGCCCGGCTCCCATGGCGGGAAGGCATCGGCAGCCCGCATGAGTTGCACGCCGATGCGCGCCTCGGGGTTGTAGAACTGCCAGAAGTCCAGGTCGTGGAAGTGATGGCCGCGCAACCCCGCCTCGGCGAGCCTGCTGGCGTAACCATGTTCGGTGAAATGGGCGTCGCCCCATCGCGCCGGCTCGGGCATGCCGCCGATGCCTGGATGGCCGATGAAAATGCGGCACTGGTGGACGCCCGACGCCGCGCTCATGGCCTCGACAAAGGCATCTTCAAGGGCGTCCGCGAGAGCGCCATGGCCGAGCCGCGCCGTCACTTCCAGGCCTGGCAGTCGGATCCTTCGCGTCACCGCGAAATGCGCCTCGGCGTCTTCTGCGGCGGCGATCAGATACCGGGCATAGTCAGGCGCTGTTTCAAGGGTTACGCGCGGCATGGTCCATTCCGGCCTCGGGCTCAGCGCGGTCTGTGCCGCCGATCGGTCACGAAACCTGCTTGACCGCCGGCCAGCCAAGGGGCTCCTCGACTTCGTGGATCGGGTCGACGATGATGAGGTCGGCGAGGTCGTCGTGGATGCTCACATTGAGCGGTTCGCTTGTCGCTTGAAGCGCGGCGGGCAGGCCCTCCGGCAGCTGCTGCGCCGGTTGGTCGGACGGCGTCAGCAACCCGAGCTCGACCAGTTGCGCGACAAAGGCGTCAAGCTCGGCCGATCCGATCGTTGAAGCGCCGGTCGCCAGCCCGATCAGCGTCTGTGCGCCGACGCCCAGCGACAGCGCCTGCCAGACCTTGCTGCCTGAATCGGAGAAGCCGAAATACCGGCCGCTGGAAAGGTCGAGCACGACCGCTTCGCCGTCGAAGGATTCGAAGACAATGTCCTTGCTCGCCACCGCATAGACGTCGGAATGACGCATTCGCCTGGCCCCGCCCATAAGCCAGCCAGCACTTCGCCGGCTGGTGCGATCGCTTTCCCTCACAACGCCTGTAAACGCACGGTTCTTCCTTGGCAAGACAAGGGGCGGTGGCGCGGCGCCGACCATTTTGGGGATCAGTTCGGGCAGCTCCGGGAAAACGGTGAACGCTTGGGCCGGGCGCTGTCGCCGTGGTCGTCGGCGCGGAGTGTATCAAAACAAGAAGATAGAGCGGCTCGCCATTTCCACGAAACAGCGAACCATTCTGGCGGATGAAAGGACTCAGGCCTCGATTTCCAAGGCCGACAAGGGCCGCGAGCAACATGCGAGGATGAACCCGTCGTCGATCTCGTGATCGAGGATGCCGCCATTGTGATTCATCTCGACATCGCCGGAGACCTTTTTCACCTTGCAGGTGCCGCAGAGGCCGAACTCGCAGGCCGCCGGTATCCTGACGCCCGAGGCGCGCGCCGTCTGCAGCACGGTCTGACCGGCGACACATTCGGCATCGACGCCCGAAAGCGAGAAGCGGACCGGTGTCATGGCCTCGACAGCCGTTTCGCTGCCGTCGGCCGGCGCGAACGGCGCCGGGACTTCCTCGACGACCGGCGCGGCAAAGCTTTCCTGATGGTAGCGGTTCATGTCGAAACCGGAGGTCTCGAGCATCTGGCGCACGGCGCGCATGAACGGATCGGGTCCGCAGCAGAAGATCTCACGCTCGCGGAAGTCGGGCGCGAGCAGCGGCAGACGGATGGCGTCGATGCGGCCCATATGGCCGAACCAGCCCTCGCGGCTCGAACGTTCCTCGATCATGAAGCCGAGCGAAAGTCCGGGCATGTGGGTGCCCAGCAGTTCGAGTTCCTTGCGGAAGATGATCTCTTCCGGCCGCCGCGCGCAGTTCACGAAGCCGACATCGGTCCAGGGTGCGCAGTCGTTCAGCCAACGCAGCATCGACATCATCGGGGTGATGCCGGAGCCGGCCGAGATGAACAGATACTTGGCGGCTGGATGGGCATGTAGCGAAAAGTCGCCCGCGGGGCCATAAGCCTTGACCAGCGCGCCGGGCTTCAGATTTTCGAACATCCAGCGCGTGCCGATGCTGCCGGCCTGGGCCTTCACCGTCACCGCGATCGAGAATGGGCGCGACGGCGAGGACGACAGCGTGTAGGTCCGCATCAGCGGACCGTCGGCAGTCGGCAACTCCAGCGTGATGAACTGGCCGGGCTTATAGCGGAACCAGGTCTGGTTGTCGGACCGGAAGGTGAATGTCTTCACGTCCGGCGCCTCGTCGCTGACGCCGATCACTTCCAGCACCTGCAGCCTGTCGTTCCACGGCATCATCTCGTCGAGATGCCGGTAGAGGCTGATCTCGGTCATGGCGTTCATCCTCTAAGCCTTTTCGTTTTGCGCATGTCTTAGCCCCAAAACCGTTGAACACTTTCAGGCGAGGTGCATTCAGGCCACGCTGCGCAGCGCTGGCCGGCCACGCTCGTCGAGCCGTGGGGCGATGAAGGATGCGTACCATTCGACGAACTGGATGACGCCGCCTTCATGCAACTCCGAATAGGGCCCGGGCTCGTAGGCCGGCGACAGGATGCCGAAGGCGTTTTCCTCGACGATGCGGCGGTCCTGGTCGTTGGTCTCGGTCCAGACATGGATGAGATCCTGCAGGTCGTAGTCGACGCCTTCGACCGCGTCCTTGTGCACCAGCCATTTTGTCGTCACGGCGGTTTCGGTGGCGCTGATGGGCAGCACGCGGAAGGTGATGGCGTGGTCGCCGAGGATGTGGTTCCACGTCGTCGGATAGTGGTAGAGCATCAGCGTGCCGATGCGGTCGGCGCTGACATTGGCCGACAGGTTCTTCTGAACAGCTCGCTTGCCCGTCATGGTGTAGCTGACCGCGTCGCGCAGCAGCGGCGCGCGCGTGGCGCGATACTGGCCTGCCGGGTCGATGCGGAATTTGCTGGGCAGGCCGGCCGCCTCGCATTTTGCCCAATGCGCCTGCATTTCGGGATCGGTTTCGGCCCCGTGCACGCCGGTCACCGTCGGCGCCTCTGGAAAAGTCTTGCAGAGCTCGGGATGGTTGCCTGCGCAGTGGTAGCACTCGCGGTTGTTTTCCCAGACTAGCTTCCAGTTGCCCTTCTCGATGATGGTCGACTCAAAGGCGATCTTCGCCTCGCCGAGGCGATGCGGCAGAAGGTAGGGCTCGACGAGGGTGCGCATCGGCGCGAAATCGGCCGGCTCCCTGGCCAGGCAGATGAAGATGTAGCCGCCGACGCTTTCGCAGGCGACCGGCTTCAGCCCGAACTGGCTCTTATCGAACCCCTCCGCCATCTGGCGGGCGAACAGCAGCTTGCCATCGAGCTCGTAGGTCCACTGGTGATACGGGCAGACGAGCTTGGCGGCCGTGCCCTTCTCGGTGTTGCAGACGCGGCTGCCGCGGTGTCGGCAGGAATTGTGGAAGGCATTGATCCTGCCCTGCTGGTCGCGCACCAGCACCACCGGATAGTCGCCGACTTGGGCGGTGATGAAGGAGCCCGGCTTCGGCAGTTCGCAATCATGGCCGATGAACAGCCAGTCGCGGTACCAGATCAGCTCCATGTCGAGCTTGAAGAAATCGGGGTCGATGTAGAAAGGCTGTTCCAGCGAGAAGCCTGGCTTGCGGCTCTGCAGGAGCCTCAGCATGTCGTTGCGCGCGTCCATGTCCTGTCCTCATGTCAAGGACTGAACTGGTGGAGATGGAGAAGAACGGCAGCCGCCGGCGAGCCGGCAAGCGCTATCCGCCTCTTGACCGCCCACCGCGATCAGTCGAGTTCAAACGTCTCGGGCTGGTTTCCGGGCTCTGGAGGTGCCCTTGCGGGCGGTCGCAACACCTTCCCAGGCCAAAGGCCCAGTGGTCTCCCGTTGCGACGTCATCTCCACCACCGTTGCGGGGGCAGCGCCGGACTCTGACCGGCTTCCCAATTATCCGCTCCGTTGCGACGAAGCGGCACCTGAGATGCTTTGATCTAATCACGACTGGCAAAACACTGCCGGCATGAAAGCGACATCGCATCCATGCCGCGCGACACGGGCGCGGCCTGACCCACGGCACCATGCGGACCTCGATATTCGGTCTGCCGAAGATGCGAACCCCGATCCTGGGCCGGTCGATTCGGGTCTTCCGGAGCCGGTGAAGTGGTTAACGGTATCGAAAAGTGACTATTAGAAGATTCTAAAATCGAACCGAACGGTTCGTTTCTGTTGACGGTGCGTTCGGGACGGGGTGAACGTTGATGCTCCGACACACTTGGTGAGCCAATGATGCCTATCAATTAACTATCGGATATCATTGATCAAAATAACTATGGTAGAACCGGTTGGTACAATTTCAAGGTGAGGATTCATGGTCCAGCCGGAAAAACTTCGTGATTGGAATCCGGCAACCTGCTCACCCAAATCAGCGCTGTCCGAACGACGCGATTTCATACCCAAGACACGCCGCTAGACGGACGGGATAAAATACTGGAGTACCCAAAATGAAAAAGATTGTTCTCACTGCCGCCGCCCTTCTGGCCATTTCCGGCAGCGCCTTCGCTGGTAGCGACAACTATGGTTCGAACAGCGTCAACCAACCTGCAGCTGCGGTCGACACGTCCTCGACGGCTTCGATCCACAAGTCGCAGGCTGACGTTCAGAAGCCGGCCACCCAGGGTGCCGACCGCAACCTCTGGGGCAACAACTAATTGCCGAACCACGGCCATGGCCTCGAAGTGACGGACGTGGCCGGACGGAGAAAGACGGCGGGCTGCCCCGCCGCCCCCAGCAAATTCAGGAGTAACCAATATGAATAAGATCGTTCTTGCCGCCGCGGCCGTTTTGGCCCTGTCCAGTGCGGCCTTCGCAGGCAGCGACAACTATGGCTCCAACAGCGCCAACCAGCCTGCAGCCGCAGTCGACACGTCTTCCACGGCTTCGATCCACAAGTCGTCGCAGGCTGACGTTGAGAAGCCGGCCACCACGCAGGGCGTGAACCGCGACCTCTGGGGCAACAACTAATCGCCGAACCATGGCCATGGTCTCAAAGTGACGGACGTGGCCGGACGGAGAAGGACGGCGGGCTGACCCGCCGCCTCCAGCAAATTCAGGAGTAACCAATATGAATAAGATCGTTCTTGCCGCCGCGGCCGTTTTGGCCCTGTCCAGCGCAGCTTTCGCAGGCAGCGACAACTATGGCTCCAACAGCGCCAACCAGCCTGCCGCGGTCGACACCGCCCGTACCTCGTCGATCGGCACCGACTCGGCCGCCTACAAGCTGCTGAACTCGTCGAACGACCAGCAGAAGCCGGCCCAGCAGGGCGCAGACCGCACCCTGTTCGGCCGCTGACAGGTCCCGACAATACGCAGATGAACAAAGAGCGGCGGGCTTGGCCCGCCGCTCTTTTCTTTTGGCTTCCTGGTCGCGTCAGGCGGCTTCCGCTTCCTCGCGATGCAGCGCGAAGGAATGGCCATCCGCATCGAAGATATGGAGATCACCGGCGTTTGCGTTCAGCCTGAGCGATCCGCCACGCTTGACCTCGACATTGCCCGGCAGCTTGGCCACCAGCGGCAGGTCGGCGCGGCCGATGTCGATATAGACGAGCTGCACCTCGCCGAGCTGCTCGATATAGTCCACCTTGCCTTCGAGCAGGTAATCCGCGCCTGTGGCGATCGCCAGATCCTCGGGACGCACGCCGAAGCTGACCGCAGCGCCGTTCGCCGAGGCGGGCGTCGCGATCGGCACCGTCGCCTTGCGTCCCCCGACATGGCTTACCACGGTCGGATTGCCGGTCTTCTCGATCTTCGCCGGCAGGATGTTCATGGCCGGCGAACCGATGAACTGGGCGACGAACAGGTTGCCCGGCCGCTTGTATAGCTCCATCGGCGTGCCGACCTGCTCGACGCGGCCTTCCTTCAGCACGACGATGCGGTCGGCCAGCGTCATCGCTTCGACCTGGTCGTGCGTGACATAGATCATCGTCGTGTTCGGCATCGATTCCTTGAGCTTGGCGATCTCGATGCGGGTGGCGACGCGCAGTGCTGCGTCGAGATTCGACAGCGGCTCGTCGAACAGGAACACCTTCGGATTGCGCACGATGGCGCGGCCGATGGCAACGCGCTGGCGCTGGCCGCCCGACATCGCCTTGGGCAGCCGGTCGAGATATTTGGTGAGCTGCAGGATCTCCGCCGCCTGCCGCACCCGCTTGTCGATCTCGGCCTTGCTTTCCTTGCCGATCTTCATCGAGAAGGCCATGTTGTCGTAGACGGTCATGTGCGGGTAGAGCGCGTAGGACTGGAACACCATGGCGATGCCGCGCTTCGACGGCGGCACGTCGTTCACGACTTCGCCGTCGATCTTGAGCTCGCCCGAGGTGATCTCCTCAAGCCCGGCGATCGACCTCAGCAAGGTAGACTTGCCGCAGCCCGAAGGCCCGACGAAGACGATGAATTCGCCGGATTTTATGTCGAGGTCGATGCCGTGGAGAATGTTGAGGTTGCCGTATGATTTCCTCACCTGGTTCAGTGTGACATCGGCCATGCTTTCGTCCTCCCAGTGAATTTCCGTTGCTCGTTCAATCGATACGTCCGAACCAGGCGCCGTAGCCGCCAAGGCGCACAGGCCCTGCGCCAGATTGTCCAGAAAAGCCGTGGCCCGGCAAGGGCTGCAGCGACGCTTTGCCGAGATCGACATCGGCCGGCTTGCTGCCCAGGTTGAAGACGCAGACGACGCGCTCGTTGCCCTCGCGCCGGGTGAAGGCGACGGTATCGCCGTCGCTCTCGATGAACTCGATTTCACCCTTGCCCAGCGCCGGATGCTCGCGCCGGAACGCCAGGAAGCGACGGTAGTGCTCGAGCAGCGAGTTCGGGTCGCCCCGCTGGGCGCCCACGGCCTGCGGCAGATGCTTGCCGGGCACCGGCAGCCACGGCTTGGCGTTCGAGAAGCCGCCGTTTTTGGCCGCGGCATCCCACACCATCGGCGTGCGACAGCCGTCGCGCCCCTTGAATTCGGGCCAGAAGCGGATGCCGTAGGGGTCCTGCAGGTCTTCGAATTTGAGCTCCGCCTCGCCGAGGCCGAGCTCTTCGCCCTGATAGATGCAGACCGAGCCGCGCAGCGACATCAGCAACGCCGAGATCACCTTCAGGTAGGCGACAGGATCAGCTTCGCCGGCCGCCCAGCGCGAGGCCACGCGCACCACGTCGTGGTTCGAGAATGCCCAGCACGACCAGCCGTCGCTGGCGACTCTGCCGAAGGCCTCCAGCACCGCGCGCACCTTTGCGGCGCTGATTTTTTCTGGCGCCAGGAAGTCGAAGGAATAGCACATATGCACGCGCTTGCCGTCGGCGGTATAGGCTGCCACCACTTCCAGCCCGCGCTGCGAGTCGCCCACCTCGCCGACGGCGGCCTGCGCTGGATATTCGTCAAGCAGCGCGCGGAAACGCTCCAGGAAGGCGAGGTTCTCCGGCCGGCTCTTGTCGTAGATATGGTCCTGGTAGTTATAGGGGTTGACCGCCGGTGCGGTCTGGTCGTTGCGCTCTTCCGGCGGCAGCGGCGGATTGTTTTCCAGGCCCTGGCTGTGGAAATAGAAGTTGATGGTGTCGAGCCGGAAGCCGTCGACGCCGCGCTCCAGCCAGAAACGGGTTATGTCGAGCAGCGCGTCCTGGACTTCGCCGTTATGGAAGTTGAGGTCGGGCTGCTCGGCCAGGAAATTGTGCATGTAATATTGCTGGCGGCTGGTGTCCCACTGCCAGGCCGAGCCGCCGAAGATCGACAGCCAGTTGTTGGGCGGCGTGCCGTCGGGCCTGGCGTCGGCCCAGACATACCAGTCGGCTTTCGGGTTGGTCCGGCTGGAGCGGCTTTCCTTGAACCAGGGATGGATGTCGGCTGTGTGCGAGAGCACCTCGTCGATCATCACCTTGAGTCCAAGCCGGTGCGCTTCGGCGATGAGCGCGTCGAAATCGGCGAGCGTGCCGAACATCGGATCGACGTCGCAATAGTCGGAGACGTCGTAGCCGAAGTCCTTCATCGGCGATTTGAAGAAAGGCGAGATCCAGATGGCGTCGACGCCGAGCGAAGCGATATAGGGCAGGCGCTGCACGATGCCTTTCAGGTCGCCGATGCCATCATCGTTCGAGTCCTGAAAGCTGCGCGGATAGATCTGGTAGATCACCGCTCCTCGCCACCAGTCGCGGTCAATGGCTGGGTCTGGTCTCGAAGTCGCCTTCAAAGCCGATTGCATTGTCTCAACCTCCTTTCACCGAGCCGGCAAGCAGCCCGCGTACGAAACAGCGAGAAGAACACGATCAGCGGCACGATGATGGTGATGAAAGCCGACGTGGTCAGGATCTCCCAGTTGCCGCCGCGCGAACCGAGCAGCGCATTGAGTTTGGCCGTCAGCACGATCTGGTCGGGCGCCGTGCCAAGGAAAACCATCGCCACCAGGAGATCGTTCCATACCCACAGGAATTGGAAGATCGCGAAGGAGGCGAGCACCGGGAAGGACAGAGGCAGCACGATCTTGACGAAGATCTCGAAGTCGCTGGCGCCGTCGATGCGCGCCGATTCCATGATCTCGCGCGGCAGGCCGGCAATGTAGCTTCTCAGCAGGTAGATGGCGAAAGGCAGGCCGAAGCCGGTATGCGCCAGCCAGATGCCAAGATAAGTCTTCGACGGCACGCCGAAGAAAGTGCCGACGCCGTTGTAGAGCTTGAGCAGCGGGATCAGCGACATCTGCAATGGCACCACCAGCAGGCCGATGATCACCGCGATCAGCAAGGCCCGGCCGGGAAAACGCATCCAGGCCAGCGCATAGGCCGCGAAAGCCGCGATCAGGATCGGAATGATCGTCGCCGGAATGGTCACCGTGAGCGAGTTCATGAACGAGCGGCCGATGCCTTCCGAAAGCAGCACTGTGTCGTAGTTGTCGGTGGTGAATTTCGGCGGTGCCGATGAGGCGAAATAAACGCGCTGGCCACGGTCGCCCTCGAAGGCCTTTGGCGATGAAAGCACGAAGCTGCCATTGGCATTCACCTGCAGGCTGACGCCGTCGCCGAGATCGGCCGCGCTGCCTGCCGGATATTGCGTCGGCGCCGCCGACTTGACGCCGAAGGCGCTGATGTTGCGGGCAGCACCATCGGTGAAAAGATTGCCCTCGATGACGTATTTGCCATCCTTTTGCTTCTGCGCCGAGGCCGCCGGCAGCCGCCCGGCCCCGTTCTGGCTCGAACTGGCGAAGGAGTTCCACCAGCCGGACGCGACGATCTGGTCCTTGTCGCGCAGCGAGGAGACGAGAATGCCGAGCGTGGGGATCGTCCAGATCACCACGAACACCAGGACCGCGATATGGACGCCCAGGCGGCTGGGGAGGGACTTTCCGGTCGTGACGGCCATCTCAATGTCCTCCCGTCTCTCTGTTGGCCTGGCGGATGTTCCAGACCATGATCGGAATGACCGCGATCATGATGATGATCGCGATCGTGGCGCCACGGCCGAAATCGCCGCCGCCGCGGAACATCCAGTCGAACATCAGATTGGCCAGCACCTGGCTGTTCCACTGTCCGTTGGTCATCGTCAGCACGATGTCGAACACCTTCAGCACCAGGATGGTGATGGTGGTCCACACCACCGCGATGGTGCCCCAGATCTGCGGCACCATGATCTTCCAGAAGATCTGGAACGGGTTGGCGCCGTCGATGACCGCGGCCTCCAAGGTCTCCTCGGGAATGCCGCGCAGCGCCGACGACAGGATCACCATGGCGAACCCGGTCTGGATCCAGATCAGGATGATCATCAGGAAGAAATTGTTCCAGAAAGGCAGCGATATCCACACCTGCGGCTGGCCGCCGAAATACTGGATGATGGCGTTGAGCAGGCCGATCTGCACCTGGCCCTGGCCGCGATACTCGTAGATGAATTTCCAGATCACGCTGGCGCCGACGAAGGAGATGGCCAAAGGCAGGAAGATCAGGCTCTTGGCGATCGTGCCCCACCAGATCCGGTCGGTGAGCACCGCAATGATCAGCCCGAGGAAAGTGCATGCCGCCGGCACCACCGCCAGCCACAGCACGTTGTTCAGGATCGAGTTGCGGAAATCCTGGTCGCCAAGGGCCCACTCATAGTTGGCGAGCCCGACGAAGCTGCTGCCGCTGCGATCGAGGAACGACAGCCGCAGCGTCTCGACGACCGGGTAGATCAGGTAGATGGTCAGGATGATCATCGCCGGGCCGACGAACAGCCACGGCCGCACCAGCCCCTGCCGGCGCAGATTGTCGACGGCGGTAGTGCCGGAAACCCCGCGCGAGGGAAAGATCAGGTCAAGCAGTCTGTTGGCGCCCCAGAAATAGGCGACACAGCCGCCGACGCCGATGATGATGACGAATATGGCCGAGAAAATCTGCGACGCCATGGGGTCCCTCTCCCTGCGCATGAACGGCCAGGCAGGCCTGGCGATTGGATGCACCGATCTCGTTATTCGGAACAATCGAACGCGAAGGCTTCCGGCGTGCCCGCCGGTCGGATCCGGGCCGTGGCCCGGATCCAGTAGGAGGATCAGGAAAGTTTTTGGTGAGCCGCCACGTGCGGCCTACTTGATTGCATCCCAGCTCTTCTGGATGTCGGCGGCGACATCCTTTGCCGGCTTGCCGCCGACCAG
>NZ_JANINM010000378.1 GCF_024509055.1 Mesorhizobium sp.
CGATCTTCTGGCCGATCTCCTGGATCTGCTTTTTCTTGGCGCCACGCGCGATCTCGATGTCGGACTTCACTTCGGCCATGACGGCTTTCCTCTGGATTGGTCGTTGGAAGGGAGGTGGTCGATCATTCGTGCATGTTGGAAATGTCGCGCGGACGCAAGGGCATGTTCTAACCCTGTCGCGGTCGCGGCGTCAATTTTCATGCAACTATGTTTCCTAGGAAGAAAGTATGTTGCTGTTTCCCGGTCGACCTGCAAGGGGTCTTCGCGCCCGGTCGTCGCGGCGTATAGAAGCCAGAGCGCATATCGTCGCGCCGTCTCAAAACAGCCGCGCAATACGCGAAAAGCGACAGAGGCGACGGCGCAAATCCACCATTGCCCGCCGGTCTCACTGGGTCAGCACATTGCTGATTTCGACCATGTTGGAGCGCACTCGCAGGATGTAGAAGCCCATCGTCGTCAGATGCGTCGGCAGCAGCCAGCCGTCCTCGCGTCCGTTGGCGATGATGAAGGGCTGGATGCGCAAGGCTGATACGAACTGCTGGTCCATCGTGTCCCACAGGTTCTGCAGGTGCTTTTCCTTGATCACGTCCTCGAAGTCGGCTTCCGAGGCCTTCATGAGGCCGTAATAGGCATAGAGCTGGCCATAGGCGAACCAGAAGCGGTCGTCGGCGCGGAAGTCGAACCAGCCGGCATTGTGGTTCTCGGCGCGCTCCTTGAGGATCGCGGATGTCGAGCCGATGTCGCTGGCGATGCGGTCGATATATTGCTTCAAATTGTCGGCGCGGGCGTCGAACGTCGTCTGGCACGCGGCCAGCCGGGCGTTGAAGGACCGTAGATTGCCGATCGCAAGACGATACATGCTGGGCGTGGTCGCCGTCATGCCGTTGCTGCTGATGTACCAGGTCGATTCATCGTATTGCAGCCGGCCACGGGCGGCCTGCAGGTCGCTGTCGATCTGCGAGGTACTGCGGACGCGTCCGAGATTGTCGGCTAGCTCGGTCGCGGTGCGACGCACCGCCTGGTTGATGCCGCGCTGGAAGTTGGCCTTGTTGTCCATCCACGGCGTGTCGTCCCAATTGATGCCGAACAAGCCGAGCTTGTAGAGGATCATCGATGAGACCCAGGCATTCTGATTGACGTTGAAGTCGGTGAGATCGGCGGCCATCTGGGCGATCGCCGAGTTACCGCAGCTCTTGGCGGCGTTCGCGCCGTCAGCGGCCGGAATCTGTTCGCCGGCGGAGACGTTGCGCTTCTCGAACGAGTATTGTTCGGGATAGTTCGGGTCGAAATTGTTCCACCACTGGGTGGCGTAGAGGAAATTGGCATAGAGGCCGATGAGCACGAAAACAGCGAGGCCGACTACCGCCTTGAGGATCAAGCCGCGCTGCCCGTACCAGCGGCCGACCCACATCAATGGCCACAGGATTACGCCGATCAAGAATCCGATGCCGCGACCAATCCACTGAAAGATCTGTGTGAAGAAACTCACGATCGGATCAAGCATGGCTGTGTCACCCCCTCAGTCACTCAAGCCGTAAAGACGCGCGCGAAACGCCGCCTTCAAATATGTGGTTTTACAGGCATCCACAACTGCATCGGCCGGGCGCCGCCGAAGGCGTCGGATTCTTTTCCAGAAGCCCTGTTTGTTAAGGGGGCGACGCGAAACCAGGGGCAGGGGGCAGAAGAATCCAGGCAGGCGGATCGACGATCGTTCCGGAAGCCTCCCTTCGAACGGTGGTCAGGGTTTCGGGTCGGCCTTGAGATAGGCGATGACATTGGCGATGTCGTCATCGCTGGTCAGGCCGCCGAAAGCCATCCTGTTGCCAGGAACCTTCTGCCTGGGCGACTTCAGGTATTCGGCAAGGTTCGCTTCGTCCCAGACGAGGCCGGCGGCGCCAGCATCCTTCATCGCCTGCGAATAGTGGCTCTGGAAGCTCTCGGCCGTGCCGGCTTTGCGGCCGACGACGCCCATCAGATGCGGGCCGACCTTGTCGCGGTCGGTCGCTGCCTCATGGCAGGCGATGCAGCGGTTGAAGACCTTCTTGCCGAGCGCCGCGTCGCCGCCGGCATGCGCTGCAAGCCCACCGGCAAGAAGGAAAACGGCGGATGAAACGGCTCGAAGCATGGGGACTCCCGGCTGGCTTATGGCTGAGGACCGACAATAGCGCGTCGGCCTTAACAAAGGCGACTGCAAAAGGGTGGCAGCCGGCCACCCTTGCCGGTCGGCAGGCTTGCCTCAACCGCGCGCAAAGCCGATGAAGTCATCGGCAGCCGCGCGGCCCATTTCCTCCTCCCAGTGCCTGCGGCAGAGGGAAACGTACACGTCCTTGCCGATCGCCACCTGCTCACCCTGCTTGGCGACCTTGCCGTCGGCTCCGAGGCGCACGACCATCGTCGCCTTGCGGCCGCAACGGCAGATGGTGCGCACCTCGCGAAGGTCGTCCGCGATCGCGAGCAGCGCGCGCGAGCCGGAGAACAACTTGCCCTGGAAGTCGGTGCGCAGTCCGTAGCACATGACCGGTATGTTCAGCCGGTCGGCGATGCGCGCCAACTGCCAGACCTGCTCCTCCTCGAGGAACTGCGCCTCGTCGACGAAGATGCAATGGACGGTGGTGTGTTCGTGGTGCTCGGCCACCCTGGCGAAAAGATCATCGCCGTCGCGGAACATATCCGCCTCTGACTCCAGTCCTATGCGCGAGGAGATCAGCCCTTTTTCGCCCTTGCGGTAGTGACCGGCGACGAACAGCATCGTCGTCATGCCGCGCTCGCGGTAGTTGTAGGACGCCTGCAGCAGCATGGTCGTCTTGCCGGCGTTCATGGTTGCATAATTGAAGTAGAGCTTGGCCATGGCGCCCTTTTAAGCCGACATGTCGCCAAGGGGGGAGGGGGCGCGGTCTCCATCCACCAAAAAAGCGGGTGCGTCGGAAAGACCGCTCATGTCGCTGACTGGCCAGCGCGCGCCGTTGATCGTGATGCGGCGCCGCTTGAAACCACATCAAAATGGTGTTTGGCTGACGAAACAAGGCGGGCGCAAGAACCGTGCCTTCGCTTCGCCGCAGAAATTGAAATGGGAGAAAACTTCATGTTGCGTATG
This sequence comes from Mesorhizobium sp., assembly GCF_024509055.1. Lineage (GTDB taxonomy): Bacteria > Pseudomonadota > Alphaproteobacteria > Rhizobiales > Rhizobiaceae > Mesorhizobium. The sequence goes on from NZ_JANINM010000378.1 coordinate 3,095, forward strand.
AAATCTTTCGTCGCAGGCCTCGGCCTCGCGGCGCTTCTGTCCACGACCGCCGCTTATGCCGGCGATCCGGCAAGCTGCAAGGCCGTGCGTCTTTCCGATGTCGGCTGGACAGATATCCAGGCAACGACGGGCTTGGCCTCAGTGCTGCTGACGGCGCTCGGCTACCAGCCGCAGGTGATCCAGCTCTCGGTTCCGGTCACCTATGCGTCGCTCAAGAACAAGGACCTCGACGTCTTCCTCGGCAACTGGATGCCGTCGATGACCAACGACATCAAGGACTACAAGGCCGAGGGCTCTGTCGAGACGATCAGCACCAACCTGACCGGCGCCGGCTACGGCATCGTCGTGCCGACCTATGTCGCGGATGCGGGCGTCAAGTCGCTCACCGACCTCGGCAAGTTCAAGGACAAGTTCAACGGCAAGATCTACGGCATCGAGGCCGGCAATGACGGCAACCGCATCATCCTCGACATGATCAAGAACCCGAAGGACAATCTCGGCGGGTTCGAGCTGGTCGAGTCCTCGGAAGCCGGCATGCTGACCCAGGCCGAGCAGTCGATGAAGAACAATGAATGGATCGCCTTCCTCGGCTGGACCCCGCATCCGGTGATGGGCGCCATGAAGATCACCTATCTCGACGGCATGGGCGACAGCGGCTTCGGCGCCGCCACCGTCTATACCAATGTGCGCAAGGGCTACACCACCGAGTGCCCGAACGCCGGCAAGTTCATCTCCAACCTGAAGTTCAATCTCGACATGGAAGGCCAGATGATGGACGCCATCCTCAAGGGCGGCGATCCGCAGACGGTCGCCTCCGACTGGCTGAAGAAGCATCCGGACGCGGTGGCGCCCTGGATTGCCGGCGTCACCACTTTCGATGGCGGCGATGCGACGGCCGCGGTCAAGACCGCGCTCGGGGGCTGAGCCGGCTTGAGATCGGCATGATTCGAGAAGAAGGGCAGCCACTGGAAAAGGCTGCCCTTTTTCATATGCTGTGAGAAGGCGACCGTTCGGCAAGGGCGGCGAGAGAAGAGGGGAAGATGGATCCGATCTCGAAACTCCTGGAAAGCTACAAGATTCCCATCGGGCTTTGGGGCAAGGCGTTCTTCGGTTTTCTGACCGACAATTTCGATACGGTCTTCCGGGCCTTCTCCAACGGCCTGAACTTCCTTCTCGACGGCGCGGTGGAGCTGCTGCTGATGGTGCCGCCGGTGCTGCTGGCGCTGGTCATCGCCATCCTTGCCTGGTTCCTGCAGCGTTCGCGGGGCCTCGCCATCGGCGTCTTCCTCGGCCTCATCTTCATCATCAACCAGAACCTCTGGAAGCAGACGGTCCAGACGCTGGTTCTGGTGGTGGCGGCCGCGGCGATGGCGATGATCATCGGCGTGCCGCTGGGCATCTGGGCGGCGCACAAGCCGAAGGTCTACCGCGTCATGCTGCCGGTGCTCGACCTGATGCAGACGCTGCCGACCTTCGTCTACCTGATCCCGGTGCTGACGCTGTTCGGACTCGGCAACGCGCCGGGCCTCATCGTCACAATCATCTTCGTCATCCCGACGGCGGTCCGGCTCACTCATCTCGGCATCGTTTCCGTGCCCAAGGCGATCATCGAGGCCGGCGAAGCCTTCGGCGCCACCAAGCGCCAGCTCCTGTGGAAGGTTGAACTGCCTTCGGCGCTTCCAACCATCATGGCGGGGCTCACCCAGTCCATCATGCTGTCGCTGTCCATGGTGGTGTTCGCAGCCCTCATCGGCGCCGGCGGACTCGGCACAGAAATCAACCGCGCGCTGGGCTCGCGCAAGATCGATCTCGGGCTTGAGGCTGGCCTCGCCATCGTCGTGCTAGCCATCGTGCTCGACCGGATGACGCGCATCGGCGTTGGAGGCAAGAAATGACCGTCGCCGTCGATTTCAAGAACGTCGATATCGTCTTCGGCGCCGATCAGGCGGGTTCGCTGGCGATGATCGACAAAGGCGCCAGCCGTGCCGAGATCCTCGAAAAGACCGGCAACGTCCTGGGCTGCGCCGGAGCAAATCTCACTGTGCACGAGGGCGAAATCTCGGTGCTGATGGGCCTGTCTGGCTCCGGCAAGTCGACGCTGCTCAGGGCCGTGAACCGGCTGAATGTCGTCTCGCGCGGCCAGGTGCTGGTCAAGGACGGCGACCGCACCGTCGACGTCGTCACCTGCGACGAGGCGACGCTCAGGCGGCTGCGGCAGAAGCAGGTGGCGATGGTGTTCCAGCAGTTCGGCCTGCTGCCATGGCGCACGGTGGAGGAGAATGTCGGCTTCGGTCTCGAGCTTGCCGGCGTTCCGGAAGCCGAGCGCAAGGAACGCGTGAACCGCCAGCTCAAGCTGGTTCATCTCGACCAATGGTCGAAGAAATACGCGCACGAGCTTTCCGGCGGCATGCAGCAGCGCGTCGGCCTGGCCCGGGCTTTCGCCACCGAAGCGCCGATCCTGTTGATGGACGAGCCGTTCTCGGCGCTCGACCCGCTGATCCGCACCAAGCTGCAGGACGAATTGCTGCAGCTTCAGGCGGAATTGAAGAAGACCATCATCTTCGTCAGCCACGATCTCGAGGAGGCGCTGAAGATCGGCAGCCACATCACGATCATGGAAGGCGGGCGCATCGTCCAGACCGGCGCGCCGGAGGATATCGTGCTGCGCCCCGCCAACGACTACGTCCGCGACTTCATCGCCAATGTGAACCCGTTGTCAGTGCTGACGGCGTGGAACGTCATGCGCGACCGTCGCGATCTCGAACATGCCGGAGATGACTGGGTCTGGCTGGACCGCCGCAAGACGACGCGTTTCAAGATCGATGAGCATGGACTGGTGGCGGCGGCCGAGCGCGACGGCAAGCCGGCGGTCTGGGTGTCCTGCGCCGATGTCGAACGCCAGCCGGAGGAGGGCGCCCAGGTGTTCTGGGCCAATCCCGGCACGCCGCTGAAGACGGTGATGCTGGCCATGCATCGCTCGCAGACGGCGCCGGTGGCCCTGTTCGACGAAGGCTCGCGCTTCGTCGGCGCCATCGGCATCAGGGATGTGCTGAGCGCGGTGCTGCGGCGATAGGCACGGGCCGGCGGATGCCGTCCTGGACTGGCCGGCCCGAAAATGCAGTGTTGCTAATTGTCTACACCCGCAGCCGTAAGCACGGCTTGAGGGCGGCGCAGTCTTGCGTTTCGCCCTCGGCGAGGCCAGAATCCACGCTCTGCGTACTCAGGCGCAAGGGATGGCATGACAACCTCGCCGCGCAATGGGGCCCGGGCCGCCGTAGCCATCTCGGTTTTCGCAGCCACGTTTTTTGGTGGCGCACCCGCATTTGCCCAAAGCTTCACCGTCGGCAACGGCCAGACTGTCGGCCAGCAGACGATGAGCAATTCCGGCGATACCGGGACTGTCGATAGTGGTGGAACCATCGAGACATTGAGCGCCGGCGAAAACGCGGTGCAGATGCTCAATTCAGGCCAAAGCCTGGCCAACTCTGGCAGGATTGGTACGTTTGGCGGCAATGCCTTTACCGTGTATTCGACGGGCGCGGATGCGTCGATCGTCAACAACGGCCTTATTCTGGGGTTAGGAACCGCGTCCGTCGGGATAGTGTCTGAGGGCGACAATGCCAACATTGTAAACAAGGGCTCGATCGAGGCAGTCGGTGTTGCCACGTTCGGCATCATCAGCAACGGCACCGGCGCGCATGTCGATAATCAGGGCTTCATCGGGGTTTCCGGAACGGCTTCGGCGGCCATAATCGGCGACAAATCCGACTTGACCATTTCGAACAGCGGTTCCATCGAGGCCTTTGGGCAGGCCGCTTCCGGCATTCTCTGGGGGACGTCCGGGCCATTGAATAGTGGCTTTCGGCTGACGAATTCCGGCTCGATCTCGGTTTTCGGAAATAATTCAACCGCAATCGGCGCCGGCGGCAATGACATCGTCGTCGTCAATACGGGCACGGTCAGCGCTTCCGGGAGCACCAGCACCGGCATCGTCACCCTGTTCGGCAATGCGGCGATCACCAACGCGGGCTCCGTCATCGTCAGCGGCGCCAATTCCGTCAGCATCTCGGCGCAGGGACCCAACGCGGTCGTCACCAATTCCGGCCAAGTTTTCAACGACCAGAGCACTGCGATCTTTTTCGGCTCGTCCAACGGGACGCTGAACCTTTTGGCCGGCACGGCTATCCAGGGACCCATCACCTTCACCGGTTCCGGCAACACGGTGAGCTTCGGGCCGGCATTGAACGCCGTCATGACCTTTTCGGGAAGCGGGGTACCGCAGACCATCCTGACTGGCGGGCGGCCTTTCGTCGTCAGCGGCAACCAGGTGGCGGTGGTCGACGTCACCGGCTTTGCCAGTGCCGGGTCGCTGGTCGAGGATCTAACCGACACGGTGAGCGGCGTTATCGAGACGCGGCTGACCACCCCGCATGACGATGTGCTTGCGCCGCGTTCGGGTCCGGACGCCTGGCTGGCGACGTTCGGCGGGGTTCGCTCCCAGGATGGATCGGGGACGGCGGCAGGGTTCAGCCAGGCGCTTGGGGGCGTCGTCGCCGGTGCCGAAAAGCGCTCCGGCGACGGGTTCCTCGGCGGTGTGTTCGTTGGCGGAGCCGCCGGAGAGACCGATGTCGACGACAATGCGCAGGAGATCACCCACCGCAGCGTCTTCGCGGGTGGCTACCTTGGCTACGACGTCGGTCAGAACTTCGCCAATCTTTCCTTCATCGCCGGCGTGCTCGACGAGCGCAGCAGCCGCCGTGTCGCCAACAATCTCGTGCTCGGCGGCATCGAGACGGCGCGGGCGGATTTCAACGGCACCTTCGTCAGCCCCGCGATCACCCTCGGCACACGGCTTCCAGTTTCCATGGGAACGCTGATGCCGAGCGTGCGGCTGCGTTACGCCGGCCTCTTCCTCGGCGACTATACGGAAACAGGCTCCGATGCCGATCTCGCGGTGGCGCGGCGCAACGTCCACCTGTTCGAGGCGCGCGGGCAACTGGCGCTGGCGCTGCCGCAAGTGACGACGCCGACCCAGGCCTGGCAGACCAGCCTGCGAGTGGGAATAGACGGCATTTTCCAAAGCAGCGGCGACGTTTCGGCCACCCTGCTCGGCCAGGACATTTCCTTCGCCTCCGGTGCTGAAAAGGCGGCGGTGCGCGGTTTTGCCGGCGCCGACGTCGCGGCGGCGATCGGCCATGGCATGATGCTGGATTCGGGCTTCGAGGTCGGCTACGGCAGCGACAACGCCTTCACCGCCAGAGGCCAGATACGCCTCAGCAAGGCATTCTGAGCTCAGCCTACCCGCGCCGGGGCTGCGTCTTTCCAGGCAAGCCGCGAAAATCGATTCCGATTTCGCCGCGCCGTGCGGTAGACTATTGCAGCGACCGCGCGGATATTGTCCGCCGGCACGACATTGCAGCGGGGCAAGTGGCAGATGATCTTCCGTCAGCTCTTCGATTCCGTCTCAGGCACCTACTCCTACCTGCTCGCGAGCCGTCGGGGCGGCGAGGCGCTGATCATCGATCCGGTGCTGGAGAAGGTCGAACGCTATCTGCAACTGGTCAACGAACTCGACCTCAGGCTGGTCAAGGCGGTCGATACGCATCTCCACGCCGACCATATCACCGGGCTTGGAGCCTTGCGCGACAAGACGCATTGCGTGACGGTGATGGGCGAGCAGACCAAGGCGGACGTCGTGTCGATGCGGCTCGCCGACGGTGACAAGCTTGCCATCGAGGGGCTGGCGCTCGACGTCATCTATACGCCCGGCCACACCGACGATTCCTACAGCTTCGTCCTGGCGGACCGTGTCTTTACCGGCGACACGCTGCTCATCCGTGGCACCGGCCGCACCGATTTCCAGAACGGCGATCCACGCCAGCAATACGAGTCGATCTTCGGCCGCCTGCTCAGGCTCCCCGACGAGACGCTGATCTTCCCGGCGCATGACTACAAGGGCGAGACCGTCTCGACGATCGGCGAGGAGAAGGCCTTCAACCCGCGCCTCCAGGTGAAGTCTGTCGATGAGTATGTCGACATCATGAACAACCTGAAGCTGTCCAATCCGAAGATGATGGATGTCGCGGTGCCGGCCAACATGAAGGTCGGGCTGCACCAGGACGATATCGCAGGCCGGGGTTGGGCGGTGACCGCCGAACAGGCGTTGTCGCTGGTCGGACGGTCCGACGTGGCGCTGATCGACCTGCGCGAGCAGTCGGAGCGGGAGCGCCACGGCGTGATCCCGGGCGCGATCCATCTGCCATACGGCCGGCTGCAGGAGAACATCGCCGCCGGCGGCATGCTGCATGAGCTTGCGAAGTCGACCAGCAAACAGATCCTGTTCTATTGCGCCTTCGGCGAGCGCTCGGCGATGGCGGTGCAGGCGGCGCAGGACGTCGGCATTGCCAGCGCCCGCCACATCGAGGGCGGCATCGATGCCTGGCGCAAGGCCAGCGGCCCGCTGTCTCACTAAGCAATTCCAGGAAGAGTGTGAAACGCTTTTCCGTCCGCGTTAAACAAGCGGATGCCGCAGGCAGCTTCAGTTGAGTCCGATCAGCTTCGCGCCATTCCGGAACAGAGCCTCGCCATCCGGGTCGAAGCGGAACGTGGCGATGAAATCGTCGGCACGATAGTTTGGCAACGTCTTGCGGATGGCGGTGGCGAAGGTCTTAGCCTCGTCCAGCCGGCCAGCCAGCGCCAGGCAATGCGCGGCTATCGCCAGGATGACGACATGGGCGTTGGGCCTTGCCGCCGCCCTCAGCGCCCATTCGGCGGCCTGATCGAACTCTTCCAGTCGGGCATGGGCCATGGCGCGGGCGCCCAGCATGCCGAACAGCAGCGGATCGAAGGGGCTGAGGTGCCGTGAATGATCGGACGATCCGATCGCCGATTGCGGATCGCCCGACTGCGAGTGCACGAAGGACAGCGCATAATGACCGAGCGCGAAGTTGGGGCTGAGGTCGACGGCCCTCGCCAGCTCGACCAGCGAACTGTCCTGCTCGCCGCGCAGCCACAAGGCCCGGCCCATCGCCCAGTGCGCGGCGGGATTGCGATCGTCGACCAGCAGGCTGTGGCCGGCGCTTTCGAAGGCAAGCGCGGTTTCCCGGTCGCGGTCGCCCCAGCGCTGGAAGGCGTTTTGCCAGTGCGTGAAGGAGAGACCGGCATAGGCGCGGGCGAAGGTCGGATCGAGCTTCAGCGCCTGGTTGAAGAAATGTTGCGCCAGATCGTTCTCCTGGCGGGTGAAGCGATACATGTGCCACAAGCCGCGATGATAGGCTTCCCAGGCGTTGAGCGAATTTGGCGCCTTCAGCAGCGCGCGGTTACGCTCCACCGTCGCGATCTCGGCGGCGATCGAGGAGACGATGCTGTCGCCGATATCGTCGAGGACGATAAAGATGTCGTCGGGGCTGCGCTCGAACGTCTCCGTCCAGACAATCCTGGCAGTGCGCACATCGACGAGCTCAACCGAGACGAGGACCCGGCCCGCGAGGCTGCGGACGGAGCCCGTCGCGATGTAATCGACGTTCAGCCTGCGACCGGCATCCTCAGGCGCGACGTTCCTCTCGGCAAGCGCGAAGACCGAGCCGCGGGCAATGACGAAAAAATCTCGAAGCCTTGCGAGGCGCGTGATGATGTCATGGGTCAGGCCGTCAGCCAGACCGCCGCGAAAGCTGCCGGCGTCCTCGGCAAATGGCATGACGGCAAGTGAGGCCCGGCGCGTCGCGGCTTGATCCGGCTCGGTAAGGGCGATGGGTGCTTGCGGCGAGGCGGAAGCGGGGACATCGCGGGCGCATGGCGTCGTACTCGACCGGCGAGCCTTTATCTCGCGCCACGCATCGCGCACGGGGGTGAAATCCAATTCCTCGGAATTGAAGAGTTCCGCCGTGGCGGCGAGATGCTCCTCGCACGCGCCGATCTGTCCCCGGCGCGCGAGGTTCTCCAGCAGCGCGACATGCGCGCGACGATCGAAGGGCGCGAGTTCCAGCCATTTGTCGGTGCAGGCAACAGCCTCATCGGCGCCGGGCGTCAGAAGGCCGATCATGTGCTCCAGGATGGCAAGGTGACATGATTGGAAGCGGCGGCGCTGCGCTGTCAGCCAGCTGCCGAAATGCGGGCTGCGATCGAGTTCCAGGCCTTCGAGGAAGTCGCCGGCGAAGCGTTGCGAAAGCGTCCGCAGGCTTTCTAAGCCGAGCTCGTCGATGCCCTCCGCCACCAACGCAGTGGCCTCCAGCGCGTCGACGTGCGCGCCGTCAAGGCTCAGCGCGACCGTGTCGCCCTCGGTCTCCACCCTGTGCTGGTCCGGTTCGTCGAGCGCGGCACGCAGTTTGCTCAGGCACCAGCGAAGCTCGCCACGCGGATCGTTGGGCACTTCCCACAGAAGCTCGCAGAGACGGCTTCGTCCGACGGGATGCGGCGCGAGCGCCAGATAGGCGAGCAAGGCGCGCAGCTTGCGCGACGCGGGCAAGGCCACGGGTAGCCCGTCTCGAGCAACCGTGAGCGGCCCGAGCAGCCGGATGGACAGGCCGGCCGACGCGCCGTCCTGGCCCGATCGGGCGGTTTCCACGTGCGTTTCCACGCTCGCTCCCACGCTGACCAGTCGCTCCCTGTTCTATCACCAAACACGACAGCCTGCATCCGGTGGCGCATTCGCGCCGGACACGGCCATTGCCGGATTGCCGGCAGGTCGAGAGCAACTAGCGCGGCAAGGTGTCGAAACCGCGCCGCCGAAACCGCCGGTCTGTAACCGGCGCGTGAGGACATCGAGGAGAAAAGAGATGTTGCATCAGCTGAAAATCAGAACCACGGCCGGGCGCGGCCGCCTGTTCGACAGCATTCTCGACACGGTCGGCGATACGCCGGTCGTGCGCGTCAACAATCTTGGCCCGTCACATGCGACGATCTATGCGAAGGCCGAGTTCTTCAATCCGGCAGCCTCCGTGAAGGACCGGCTGGCGCTCAACATCATCGAGGAGGGTGAGCGCAGCGGTAAGCTGAAACCGGGCCAAACCGTGGTCGAGGCGACCAGCGGCAATACCGGCATCGGGCTCGCCATGGTCTGCGCGCAGAAGGGCTATCCGCTTGTTGTGACGATGGCCGACAGCTTTTCCATCGAGCGGCGCAAGCTGATGCGTATGCTGGGCGCCAAGGTGGTGCTGACGCCACGCGCCCAGAAAGGCTTCGGCATGTACAAGAAGGCTGTCGAGCTTGCCGAGGCAAATGGCTGGTTCCTTGCCCGGCAGTTCGAGACGGAGGCCAATGCCGCCATCCATGAGGCCACGACGGCCCGCGAGATCATCAACGACTTCGCCGGCTCCAGGCTCGACGTCCTGGTCACCGGCTATGGCACCGGCGGCACGGTCGCCGGCGTCGGCCGCGTGATGCGCCGGGAACGGCCCGACGTTCGCATCGTGCTTGCGGAACCCGCCAACGCGCAGCTCATCGGCAGCGGCAAGGCACAGGAGCGCGGCGCCGGCGGCGCGCCGGCGGCCAGCCATCCGGCCTTCGAGCCACACCCGATCCAGGGCTGGACGCCGGATTTCATCCCCGAAGTCCTGCAGGAGGCAATCGACCAGCATTATTACGACGAAGTCGTGCCGATCCCCGGCCCCGAGGGCATCAAATGGGCGAAGGCGCTGGCGCAAAAGGAAGGCATCTTCACGGGCATCTCCGGCGGCGCCACTTTCGCCGTGGCACGCCAGATCGCGGAGAAGGCGTCCGCCGGCTCGGTGATCCTGTGCATGCTGCCCGACACCGGGGAACGATACATGACGACGCCGCTCTTCGATGGCATCGAGGCCGACATGGACGCCGATGAGACGGCACTGTCGCGCTCGACCCCGAGCTGCCAGTTCGACGCCTGACGACAACGCGCGGCGCCGCATCCGCCCTGATGCCGCGCCGCGCATGATACTGCCCGTGGTTTCGCGGAACCGGTTTGCATATGGGGAAACGGCAATGGACAATTTTCGGAAACCCGAAAACGTGACGGCGGACGAGACCCTGGATCCGCCGGATTGGGCCGATATCGAGGCGCTGTCGCACCGGATCGTCGAAGACGCCGTCGGCTATCTCAAGGATGTACGGGACCGCCCGGTATGGCGTGAGATGCCGGCCGAGGCGCGGGCATTTTTCGGCGCGCCGCTGCCGCGTTCGCCGGCGCCGATTGCCGATGTCTATGGCGAGGTGTCGCGCAACGTCATGGCCTATCCGATGGGCAACATCCATCCGCGCTTCTGGGCCTGGTACATGGGGTCCAGCAATTTCACCGGCGCGCTCGGCGATTTCCTGGCCGCGATCCAAGGCTCCAACCTGGGCGGCGGCAACCATGCCGCCGGGCTGATGGATGGCCAGGTGGTGAACTGGTGCAAGGAGATGGTGGGTTTCCCGGCCTCGGCCAGCGGCACGCTGGTCAGCGGCGGCTCGATGGCCAACATCATCGGGCTCACCGTCGCGCGCAATGCCAAGGCAGGCGTCGACGTTCGGGAAAGAGGCGTCGGCGCCATGCCGAAGCCGCTGCGCTTCTACGCCTCGGACCAGGTCCATTCCTGCCACCGCAAGGCCATGGAAGCGCTCGGCCTCGGCAACCGGGCGCTGCGGCGGGTCCCCACCGACGCGGCGCTGCGCATCGATATCGGCGCGCTCAAGGCGGCAATCGTGGAGGATCGCGAAGCGGGCTTCAAGCCGGCCTGCATCATTGGCACCGCCGGCACCGTCAACACCGGCGCGATCGACGATCTCCAAACACTGGGGGCATTGGCGGTGGTGGAGGACATGTGGTTCCACGTCGACGGCTGCATCGGCGCGCTGATAGCGATCGCGCCGATGAATGCATCGCTCGTCGCCGGCATCGAGCAGGCGCACTCAATCGCGCTCGATCCGCACAAATGGCTGCACGCTCCGTTCGAGGCGGGATGCGCGCTGGTTCGCGACGCGTCCGCCCACCGCAATGCGTTCGCTGTGACGCCGGAATACCTGGAATCGACCCCGCGCGGCCTCGCCTCCGGACAATGGCTGCACGATTACGGCCTGCAGACGTCGCGCGGCTTTCGCGCCCTGAAAATCTGGATGGCGCTGAAGGAGCATGGCGTCGAAAAATTCGGCCGGCTGATCGACCAGAACATCGCCCAGGCAACCTATCTCACCCGGCTGATCGAGGCCGAGCCGGCGCTGGAAGTGACGGCGCCGACGACCATCAACATCGTCTGCTTCCGGCATCGCCTCGACGGGGCCTCGGAGGAGAGCCTGAAGGAATTCAACACCGAGATCATGCTGCGCCTGCAGGAGGAAGGCATCGCGGCCTTGTCCGATACCACCGTGCAAGGCCGGCATTGCCTGAGGGTGGCGATCACCAATCATCGAACGCGTCGTGACGATCTCCACCTCCTGGTGCGCGAGACGCTTCGCATCGGAAACGAGATAGCAGTGTCGGCGCGACAGGATTGAAGAGGATCATTCAGGCAGGCCGGCCAGCCGCAGTGCCTCGACATAACTGGCGAAATAGTCCGGCCTGATCTGTCCCACCCGGTGCTTGAGATTGGAAAGCCTCAATTCAGGGTCGAGTTGAAGCGAGCGCGCGATATGCCTGGCCGCGGCATCCGGCCTGCCGGCCATGGCATTGCTGGCGGCAGCCACGCGCAGGCCGGTCAGGTAATATGGTTGCGCGCGGGAGGCTGCCTCGGCGAGCGGCCAAGCGGCATCATATCTGCCGGCCACGAAATGGGCGAAGGCCGTGAAGCACTGCATGAAGAAGGTCAGTGGATCGAGAGGGCTCAACCGTCTTGCCCGTGACATATGCTCGATGGCGATGTCGGGGTCGTCGTGGCAGGCCTTGAGGCAACCGCTCGCGCTCCAGGCGGCGGCGCAGTTCGGGTTCAGCACGAGCGCCCGGTCGGCCAGCGCCGAGCCGGCCTCATAGTCTCCGATGACATAACCCAGCGCCAGGCCGCTGAAGGCCAGCGCCACAGCGTCGTCCTGGCCGGCGATGGCGACGTTGCCGACCAGTCGCGAGACTTCCGCGGTCTCCGTTTGCCGATCGGTCATCCAGCCATTCGCCATTCGCCAGAAGTAGCACCAGGCAGCGGCGCCTTCGGCAGCGGCAAAATCAGGGTCCAGTTCGATAGCCTTGTAGAACTGCGGCAGGGCTTCCTCCAGACCCTCCCGCGTCCAGCGGTAAAGGCTGGCCATTCCGCGCAGATAATGGTCATAGGCGTCCAGGCTTTCGGTGGGTTTGCGCTTGGCGCGCGCCATCTCTGCCTGTTCGAGCCTTGGTGAAATCGCGCCAATGACGCTGGAGGCGACGAGGTCCTGCAGTTCGAACACTTGCGATACGTCGCCTTCGAAGCGGTCGGCCCACAGACTCACCCCGGCTGCCGCTTCGACGAGTTGACCGGCCACGCGCAACCGGCTGCCGGCTCTGCGGACGCTTCCCTCCAGCACGTAACGGACCCCGAGTTCCCGCGCCACGCGAGTGATATCGACCTGCTGACCCTTGTAGGCAAAGGCGGAATTCCGCGCGATCACGAACAGCCAGTTCACATGCGACAGCGCTGTAGTGATCTCCTCGACCACGCCATCAGTGAAGTATTCCTGCTCCGCATCACCACTCATATTCTGGAAGGGCAGAACGGTGATCGACGGCTTTTCGGGAACAACGGGGCGCGCCGGCTCGGGCTTCGGTTCGATGCGGGTCGGTTCGGGCTCGAGCGGACCTCCTTCGGCCACCGGTCTCTTCGGGCGATCCATATTGGGCGCCTCGATGCGTTCGACCAGCGCCCGTGTCGTTTGTTCAGGCTCGACACCAAGCTCGCGCTTCAGCGCTTCCTTGCAGGCCAGGAACTGGCGGAAAGCATCGTTGGTCTTGCCTCGGTGGCGCAGGATGCGGATCAAGGCCCGGTGGGCCTGCTCGGCGCACGGGTCGATCGCGACCAGCCGCTCGGCCAATCTTTCACAGGCTTGTTCCTGCTGCGTATCCAAGTCTTGCAAGAGGCTCAGCCGCTCGGCCAAATGAAGTGCCTTGCGACTGTAGCTGGCCCGAAGAGGGCCGAGCCATTCGCCGATCTCGCCGGCAAGCGACAACCCGTCCAGGGGTTCGCCCCGGTAGAGGTCGGCCGCCACAGCGAGGCTCGCGCTGTCGTCGGCCTCAATCTTCTGGTCGAAAATCCAGATATCGGCCTCGTCGGCATTCGCAGCCAGCCAGATGGTGTCCGTATTGCCTTCGATGCGAATGGACTCGTCGCCGGTGGACGGAAACAATCGCCTGATGTCAACCAGGGCCTGGCGCAGGCTGTTTCGCGCCTGCTGCTCGCCGCTGTCGGCCCACAACATGGCGGCAACCCTTTCGCGGCGGAGGCCCTTGGGGCCGGCCAGAACGAGGGCGGCAAACAACAGCGACGTCTTGCGCGTCGCGAAGTGAAGAGGTTGGCCGGCTGCGGAGACAACCTCGATGTCGCCGAGCAATCGGATGTGCACCCCCGACCCCCCGTGAAACAAGTCTCGGACACAATATCACGTGTCGCTGGCCGACTTAACGACGATTTAGCGCTTCGGTCCGTGGTTTCTCCCGCGATTTCACACCTGGATGAACATTGGCCAAGCGCCCCGGTGGGACACTGCCTTCGTGAGTTCGAACGAGGGAGAATGACAATGACTTACATCAGCCTCAGAACCTTTCAGCCGACCTCCCGCTTCAGCGGCACGCTGGCGGCCCAGGCCGCGACCATCTTCGCCGAGCTTCGGCGTCGCTATCAGGATGCCAAGCAGCGCAGGGCCTTGGCCGGCCTGTCGATCACCGAACTGAAGGATTTCGGCTATCCGGCAGATGAAGCCCCCGCTGACGTCGCGGCCCGCGGCCGCGCTGTTGGGCACCGACCGCTGCGGTGACGCCGTCAACATCGTCTGCTTCCGGCATCGCCTCGACGGGACCTCGGAGGGGCGCCTCAAGGCATTCACACCGAGATCCTGCGCTTGGGCACCGCGATCTTGTCCGACACCACCGTGCAAGGCCGCCATTGCCTGAGGGTTGCGATCACAAATCATCGCGCGCGTCGCGAGGATTTCGACCTTCTGGTGCACGAAACGATCAGGCTCGGCACCGAGTTCGCCGGTTAGGCGCCTGAGCGCCCTTCGAAGCTCCGCTCTGGCCCGACGAGCCGGCCGGGCCACGCCAGTCTGTTCTTAGGACGCCGGTGGCGATGGTGGTGACGACCCGCCGTCCGTGTAGGAGCGGGACGTCTTTTGTCGTCCAGTCGCTCATGGGCCTGCCTGGCTGTTCAGGAACGACAGGTCGACGCCCTCGACGTCGGTCGATCTGCTAACCGACGCCCATTCAGCGGCCGCCTTCTGCCTTGCCGCCTCGGCCTCGCCGAAGACGTGCAGAGCGTCGCTGCCAAGAATCAGATGTGCCGGCAGGACCTCGCGATCGGCAAGATCGATCACGACATTGGCGACTTTGCGCGGGTCGCTCATCTCATTGCCGGCATAGGCCCTGATCATGGCAAGCACGGCGCCGACGCTGGGTTCATAGTCCGGCAGCAGTTGCGGCGCATCGCCGCCTGCGGCGGCTCCCCAGCCGGTACGCATGCCGCCGGGCTCGACCGAGATGATCTTGACGCCGCACGGCGCCAACTCCTGCGCCAACACCTCGGTGAAGCCGCCGACCGCCCATTTCGCCGCCTGGTAGGCGCTGAGGCCCGGCGTGCCGGTGCGCCCTCCAACCGAGGAGATGTTGACGATATGGCCTGAGCGCTGCGAACGCATGACCGGCAGCGCGGCGCGGGTGAGGTTGATGACACCATAGAAATTGGTGTCGATCTGCGCCTTGAAATCGGCCTCCTCGGTCTGTTCGAACGGGACGATATGGCCGAAGCCGGCGTTGTTGACGAGAACGTCGAGGCGGCCGAAGGCGCCTATCGCGAAATCGACGGCAGCTCTGGCTGCCGCGGTATCGGTGACGTCGAGCGCCACCGTGCGAATGCGGTCGCTGTAGCGTTGCTGAAGGTCGGCCAGGCGATCGGTATCACGGGCGGTCGCCACGACGTTGTTGCCGGTGGCGAGCGCCGCCTCGGTGATGTCGCGCCCCAGTCCTCGAGCGCTACCAGTGATCAACCAGACTTTCGACATTGCTTTCATCCTTTCCATTTTCCACGCGTTAATCGAGCGAGTAATCACTCATTTTAGATGTCGATCGTGCCACGGTCGCATGAGCGAACCCCGGCACACCTTCCTGTGTTCAGCCGGAGATTCCGTTCCAGAAGAATTCGAACCCGGACTGTTTGTAGCGCTCGCGCTCCTTTGGATCGCGGGCGATGAATTCGAGCGTCGTTTCGGCGACCGCCTCGAAAATGGCGCCGACAAAGGCCGATGAACGACCCTTCAGCGCACCGGCGGCAATGCTTTTCTCGAGCATCCTGTTGATGTCGCTGAATGCGGCGGCGCCCTGCCGCTTGTTCTCCTCACGTATCCGCTCCGAGACACTGAGCTGGCGCATTGCCTTACGCTTCATCGGGTATTTCGCGCCCCACTCGACGAAACTGTCCCACACATGCAAGCTTTGCGACCGGATGTCGGCATTCGACGGATAGGCGGTCAAAAGGGCCTTGCCGAGATCGGCTTTGATCTCGAGGTAGAGCTGGTTGAGCAGTTCATCCTTGTTGGCGAAATAATTGAACAATGTGCCCTCCGACAAGCCTGCACCTTTGGCGATACCGGCAGTCGGCGCGCCAGTGCTGAGCGTCGCCACGAGCTTGGCGGCGGAAGTCAGGATCGCTTCGCGTTTTTCTTCACTGAGGGGGCGGGCCATGTTTTTCGATTTTATTTGAGTGAGTGATCACTCATTTATGGGCGATCGCCGGTTTTGTCAAGGGCGGTCCTGGAGGCGGCCGGCACGCAGCTGCCGGAAGAGCGTTCTGGCCTGGCACTGCCGCGCGTTGCCTTTCGCTGTCGGAGACCCGCTGTTGTTCAGCGGTCCTCGCTTCCGGAAAACGCCGCGCCGGGCCGATAAACCATGATCGGCCGGATTTCATAAACAGCGGTAGGGTTGACGCGCTTGAGGTCGCGCGCAGTGGCGATCGCCTCGTCCTGGCTTACGCAGTCAACGATGTAGAACCCCAGCAGTTGCTCCTTGGTCTCGGTGAAGGGACCGTCGATCACCATGCCATCGCCCTGGCCACGCAGCGTGATGGCCCCGGCGGTCGCGCCCAGCCGCGCCGCCGGTCCGAGCGTGCCCTCGCGGGTCAGCTTCTGATTGACCTCAAGAAGGTCTTTCATCAATGCGGCATCCTCGTCGGGCGTCCAGGATTTGACAGTCGCTTCAACGTGATAGGCGAGAATGGCATAGAACATGGCGGTTTCCTCGGACCGGAGCGGGCCGCACTATCACAGGGACGGCGCCGCCGATCCAGCCCCGGAATCATCGCCTGCTGACTCAAGCTGCCAGCGGCAGGCGCAGCTCCGTCAACAGGCCGCCATCGGGATGGTTGGAAAGGATGATCTCGCCGCCGGCGCCGCGCGCGATGTTGCGGGCGATGGTGAGGCCCAGCCCCAGTCCGCCGGTCTCGCGGTTGCGCGACTGTTCGAGACGCACGAAGGAGCCGAACACCGTGTTGAGCTTGGCCTGCGGGATGCCGGGGCCCTCGTCGCGAATGGAAAGCGTGATCGTATTGCCGGAGCGCTGCACGCCGATATGCGCCGTCTTCCCGTAGGTTACCGCGTTCTGGACGAGGTTGGTGATGCAGCGGCGCAGCGCAACGGGGCGCGCGATGCAGATCAGGCCGCGCGACGGCGCAGCGTCATCGTCGATGGACGCGTCCCCGAACCCGTCGGCAACCGATTCCACCAGCGACCAGAAATCGATCCGCTCGGCCTTTTCCTCGGTGACCTCGAACTTGGCGAAGTCGATCACGGAACTGGCGATGCTTTCGATGTCGGCGAGGTCATGGGCAAGGGCCTCGCGGGCCGCCGACTTGCGCAGCAGCTCGAGGCGCAGCCGCATCCTGGTCAGCGGAGTGCGCAGGTCATGGGCGAGCGCCGCCGCAAGTTGCTCACGGTCCTCCACATAGTCGCGAAGCCGCATCTGCATGGCGTTCACCGCCTTCGCCGCGGCGCGAATCTCGCGGCTGCCGGTTTCGGCCATCGGCGGACTTTTCAGATCGTTGCCGATGCGCGTCACCGCCTTTTCCATCATCCGGTAGGGCGCCGTCAGCCGACGCAGCGACCAGATCGACATCACCACCACCAGGCCGGCAATGAGCGAATAAAGCGGCAGGCTGTTTATGCTGAGGATCGGGCCGGCGGGCGTGATCGGCTCGGTGAAGTTCAGCCACTGGCCGTCGGCGAAACGCAGCGAGGCGGTCAGCTTGTCGCTCTGGGCGAAATTGGCCGAGAGCACCAGCAGGTCACGCTCAACCTGGCCGACGTCCTTGTTCACCTGCTCGCCGTCGGGAACATCGGCCTCCTGCGTTGCAGGGTCGCGCCGCACGCGTGCGTCGGTGACGCCGAACTTCGAAAGGCGGCTGACGAGAATGTCCTCCAGTTCGGCCAGCTGGTCGTCGCCGGCAATCGAGGAGGTCACGGCGGGGGTGTCCGAAACGGTCAGCGCGTAGGTGTCGTTGAACAGCCCTGATGCGGTCGCCTTGCGCTCGTCTGGCGTGGCGTCGTGCATCAGCTGAACCAGCGAATAGGCGCGATCGTTGAGCCGGTAGAGGTCGACGATGTCGTTGGCCGCGTCGCGGTCGTGCGAGACGATGTAGAGCGTTGCGATCTGGCTGATCATCAGGCCGGCAATGACGATCAGCAGCACCCAGACAGGCAGGGTCTGCGGCAGCAAGCGTCTCATTCGGAAGTCGTCTCGGGCAGAAACTGATAGCCGCCGCTGCGCACGGTCAGGATCAGTTTCGGCGTCTTCGGGTCATCCTCCATCTTGCGGCGAAGGCGGCTCACCAGAATGTCGACGCTGCGGTCGAAGCTGTAGCCGGTGTCGCCGCCCGACAGCTCGATGAGCTGCTCGCGTGTGAGCACGCGCTGCGCGCTCTTGGCGAAGGTCTGCAGGAGATTGAATTCCGCCATCGTCAGTTCCACGCGCACGTCGTCGGGCGCCGTCAGCCGGCGTCGCGAGCAATCCATGGTCCAGCCGGCAAAGTGGTAGATCTGCTTGGCGGCGGGGCGGCGCGGCTCGGCCGCGCCGTTGCGCCTGAGCACAGCGCGGATGCGGGCGAGCAATTCGCGCGGATCGAAGGGTTTCGGCACATAGTCGTCCGCGCCCATCTCCAGGCCAACGACGCGGTCCGTCGTTTCGGTGACCGCCGTCAGCATGATGATCGGCGTGGTATAATTGGCGCGGACCTCACGGCACAGTTCAAGCCCGCTCTTGCCCGGCAGCATCACGTCCAGAACGATGAGATCGACCTGCGTTCGACGCAGCACAGCTTCCATTTCGGTGCCGTCGGCGGCCACCGTCGTGTGCAGCCCGCGCTTCTGGAAGAACTCCTGAAGCAGGTCGCGTATGCCCTTGTCGTCATCGACAATCAGTATGTGTGCATCAGATTTCACGAGAACCCTGTCATTGCTGCGGGCCAAGCCGCCCTTTCGAAAATCACCAACAAGATAGAATTCGGGCCACATCTTGGCCAGTGGCGGCAATACAGGGCGGGGGTGGCTCCCCAGAAACAATTCAGAAACAAAATTCTACAGTCGGGAAAAACTCGTGAAAAACTACAAGGGCATACCGGTGCCGTGGCGGTCAGGTCATCGGCTGCGACGCAAGTTTCCGGGGTAACGGACAAGACCAATGCAGAGGTTCTGGATCAGCGTGATGGGTGCCTTGCTCAGCATGTCCCTCGTCACAGCAGCAGCCGGCGCCTCGACCGCGAAGGTAGCGCCGCTCACCCGGACCGAGCGTTGCACCAATCTCAGCCGTCAAGTCGACGAAGCTCTTGAAACCCATGCCGCGGCAACGCAGGTCACCGCGGCGAAGGCACTTCAAAGAAAGGGAAACCGGTTCTGCGCCAACAAGAAGCAGGCGCAGGGAATCCGGATGCTCGCAAACGCCTTGAAGCTGCTTGGAGTGACGCCGGTCGACCCGGATCAGTGACACTCAACTCCCGACCCGCACAAAAAGGAAATGAAGCCATGAAAAAGTCCCTTCTCTCCGCCCTCGGCCTCGCTGTCGCCCTGTCCTTCTCGATGCCGGCTCTCGGCAACGCCCAGACGACGACCACTGCGCCGGCTGCCACCACCACGACCACGACGACCGCGCCGGCAGCAACCACGCCCGCGAAGCCGGCCATGAAGAAGGCAGCGGCCAAGAAGGAATGCAAGCCGACCAAGAAGCACAAGTGCCCGGTCAAGAAGGCGGCCAAGGCCAAGGCGAAGCCGGCCGCCGCCAAGCCGGCTGCCGCTCCGAAGCCGGCTGCCACCGCCAACTAAGAAGCCTGATTCAGGCCTTAGAGCGAAAGCCGCTTCTGCTGGTTTCGGCAGGAGCGGCTTTTTTTGATGCCGGAAATCCGGCGCTTCGGTGGCAACTTCATCCTTAACCTGATCGCAATGCCGGTGCTGTAGGATAATCCGCATGAAGAAGCGGCTTTCCTCCCTGATGCGTTCGCTGACCCTCGGCGGTCTGATCGCCACCGCGGCGGCGCGCTCATTGATCATCTTTACCGCAAGTCCGGTGCCGGATCCCGCCAGCGGCAGGACCGAGCCCGAGCTCTTCGCGCCGGCGATCTCATCGAGCTTCGATTACATCACCCCGGCGCAGTCCTGGGTCCTGATCGTGCTGACCGGCATTACACTAATCGGCCTGGTCGGCTGGATATTGTTTGCCTTCATGGAGCGTGGCTCAGGCATGGACGGTGACGCCGGCTCGGGCACATCGGGCACCGCGATGCGCCGCCCGGTCGGGCGCCAGGGCCGTTGACCCTGCGGCGGTTCTTCCCCACATAGGGTTGGTCGTCCAACTCCATTATCCGCGAGCGGTCGGACGACTGACCCCTGCTTGACAAATGAGAGCGAGAGCCTGGTTTCTCGCTGCCGGATCCGATGCCCGAAACCGTCATCAAACCCCGCGTCAAGACGCAGCCGAAGACCGAGCGGCCGAAGCTCTACAAAGTCATCCTCGTCAATGACGACTTCACGCCGCGCGAGTTCGTGGTGACGGTGCTCAAGGGCGAGTTCAAGCTCAGCGAGGATCAGGCGCACCGCGTCATGATCACCGCGCATACGCGCGGCGTGTGCGTCGTTGCCGTGTTTACGCGCGACGTCGCCGAGACCAAGGCCGCCCGTGCGACCGATGCCGGCAAGGCCAAGGGTTACCCGCTGCTCTTCACGACCGAGCCGGAAGAGTAGCGGCGGTCCCTTCTTCTCCCACAAGGGAAAGGGAGAGGTGACACTACCGCCCCTCGCGATACCACATCGAGCCGATGGCCAGGAGCAGCAGGCCGAGGCCGAGGAAGCCGCCGAACAGCGGCACCCGCGACACGGCCTTGAGCGTGCTGTCGTCGGTGGTGCGCAGGCCTATCCAGTCGTCTCCCGAAGCCGCGGCCGAGGAGCGGACCGGCACGATCGATGGCAAGGTAATGTCGCCGGTGAGATTGCCCAGCGCGGATGAGGGGGCCAGCCGGCGCACGCTGCCGCCGGTCGCCTCGGCAGGCGCCTTCAGCCGGTCTTCGGTCGAGACCACGTCCTGGAATTCCGGCGCGTTGATCGGGCCGACATGGGCCAACGCGGTGAGGTCGCCATTGCCGATCTGGTAGAGACCGATCTCGCTGGTCTGCAGGCTGCCGGTGAAAATACCGGGTTCGGCCTTTTCGAGCTTCACCTTCACCGCCTTGCCGGACGGCGTGATCACCTGGGCCGGACCCGGGTCGTCGCTCATCGTCTGGCGGCGGATCTCCAGCATCATGCCGCGACCATCCGCGGTCAGCCGCTCTTCTTCCAGTTCCGGCTCCTTCATCAGCCAGTGGGCGATGCGCCGGTAGAGCTGCACATGCGGCCCGCCGCCTTCGAAGCCGCGCGCCCACAGCCAGCCCTGGTCGGAAAGCAGCATGCCGACGCGGCCTTCGCCCTTGCGGTCGAGCAGAAGCAGGGGCCGGTCGTCGGCGCCCTTCATCACGACTTCGCCTTCCGGATTCTTGACGCCGATGGTGCGGAACCAACGGCTCCAATGCGGCGGCTCGCTGGCCGAACCCTCGAGCCCACGCGTCACCGGATGACGCTGGCCGAGCTCCGTCAGGCGCGGATAGAAGGCCTTTTCCACCACTTCGCCGGTCGGCATTGCCGGCAGCGCGGCGTTGAGTGGCGTGCGGGCGATGGAGTTTTCTCCGGCATATTCGGGACCGGCTGCGATCAGCAGCGCGCCGCCCTTTTCGACATATTCGGAAATGTAGTCGTAATAGAGGATCGGCAGCACATCGCGGTGCTGGTAGCGGTCGAAGATGATCAGGTCGAAATCCTTGATCTTCTCGACGAACAGCTCGCGCGTCGGGAAAGCGATCAGTGACAGTTCATTGATCG